>JBDNDE010000052.1:0-18269 GCA_046719305.1 Gemmataceae bacterium
CGTGCCGACAGGATTCATCGGCACACGACGGCGTTTTGAATGGGACCGCCACTTGCCGGAATTGCCCAACCTGAACTGGCAGCAGGTGGGGGAGATGGTGGCACTGGGTCACGAAATCGGTTCGCACTCCGTCAATCATGTCAACATGGGCGAAGTCAGTGCGGAAACCGCATGGCACGAATTGACGATGTCGCGTCAAACCATCGAGGACCGTCTTGGTCGTCCCTGCCGCTACTTCGCCTATCCGTTTGGGGGACGCAATCATTTTCGCAGCGAATTCCTGCCGATGATTGAGCAAGCCGGTTATGAGGGGTGTTTGTCGGCCTTCGGAGGTTTTGTACGGCCGGGCTGTGATGATCGCCTGCTACCGCGCGAGGCCGTGCCCTACTTTAAGAGTCTTAGTCACCTAGAGTTGCATTTGTCAGGCTGTCTGAACTGGTGGTATGCCTTTCGGGGCTGTGGCCAACGACAAACGGAAGTTCCCCAGGGCTTTGAGGATCGCCCTTCGGAAATGCATTCGTTCTCTCGTGCTGGTTTCCTCTCTTCCGACGGCTAAAGGAGCCGGTCCGATGAATTCGTTGCGGCCGACCGATGTCCCCACTGCACCAAACGCGCCGTCGAGATCCCGTGCGGCCGGGGTAGTGGTCGCTAGCCAGGCCGCCGATCTAAGCGACCATTTGACCCAATGGGAAGAGTTGGCTCGCACAGCCAGTGAGCCGAATCCGTTTTTTGAGCCCTGGCATTTTCTGCCGGCGTTGGAATTGTTACCCCAACAACGGCACCGGCGATTTCTGCTAGTGTACGGTCAAGCGGAGCGGCTCGCGGGGGGAATCTGTGCCCCAGCCCCGCTGATCGGCTTTGTACCGATGACCTGTCGGCGTCTGTTACCCGGGACACCCATTTGTGTTTCGGACATGTGGACCCATCCTTATTGCTTTCTGGCCACGCCCTTGTTGCGTGCAGGACGCGAAGCCGAGGCACTGGACCTGCTTTTTGATTGGTTTCGCAAAGATCGCCTGGGGACGGCTCTTTGGCGGTTAGAAATGGTCAGCGGCGATGGGCCGTTTGCGCGGGCGCTGATGGATCTGTGTTTCCGCGAGCGACGGCCGCGTTTTCTCGTGGGTGGCTATGCCCGAGCATTGCTCGAGCCGACGGCTGCCTCCGGGGCGGAGTACATGGCCAACCACCTGAGCAACCGTCGGCTAAAAGATTTTCGCCGCAAGCAAAAAGGATTGCGGAAGTTAGGCACGGTCCAGACGCGGACGATGCAGCCCAATGAGGCCGCCGAACCCTGGATCGAGCAGTTTCTCGCCTTGGAAGCCTCTGGCTGGAAAGGCCGCGCTGGCACTGCCTTAGCCTGTGAACCGGCTCATGCGACGTTTTTCCGCAAAATGTGCCAGGGGGCCCATGCTCGGGGCAAACTGGAGATGCTCGGGCTGTTTTTGGATGACCGAGCCATCGCCCTGCAATGCAATTTGGGCGATGCCCGCGGCCTCTTTGCGTTCAAGATCGCCTACGATGAAAATTTAAGCCAGTACTCCCCCGGCGTGCTGTTGGAGATCTTCAACATCGAACGCATGCATGAATTACGCCATGCACGGTGGATGGATTCCTGCGCCATCCCCAACCATCCGATGATCAACCGTTTGTGGATCGAACGCCGGTTGATTCAAAATCTTTGGCTCAGCACGGGACGCGGTATCGGAGATACCTTGGTCTCGCTGATGCCTTTGGGCCAGTGGGCCAAACGCAAACTTTCCTATTTGTGGTGCAGGTGGCGAAAGCCTGCCTCTGTCGTTGCTGCCGAGGATTGACCCGTGTCGCTCTGCTCCTGCCGAGGATTATCCCATGTCGCTGCTCTCCCTCGATGTTCCCACTTGTCGCCGTGACTTTGGCTTGCGGCCGTTTGCTTTGCGCCATCAGCTGAGCGATCACCCGCTGTTTGCTGTGGAGCGGCTGTTGCGGTTGGCGCAGACGCTGCCGGAGCATCGGGTCGAGTACAATGCCGGAGAACTGCCAGTAGGACTGGACCCGAAGCACACGCCACGCAATGGCCTAACGATTAGCGAAACCATTCAACGCATCGAAGAATGTAAGTCCTGGATGGTACTGAAGAATGTAGAACGCGACCCGGAATATGCGAACTTACTTCATGCTTGCCTTAAAGAGGTCGCCGACAGCGGACATCCAGCAACGCAGAAGATGAGCCACCGCGAGGCGTTTGTATTTCTGTCGTCACCTGGCTCGATCACACCGTTCCACATCGACCCGGAGCAGAATTTCTTGTTGCAGATTCGCGGTCAGAAGTTTATCACGGTCTTCGATGCTCAAGATCGCACCGTATTGCCCGAGGCAGAACTGCAGCGCTTCTACAACGATGGACACCGCAATCTCACCTTCTGCGAAGAGTGGCAATCGCGCGGCCAGACGTTTGAATTGCTGCCCGGTCAAGGGGTGCATGTGCCGGTGACTGCTCCGCACTGGGTGCGCAATGGCCCGACGGTTTCCATCTCCTTCAGCATTACCTTTCAAAACGTCGACAGCGAGACGCGTGCAATCCTGCACCGGGTCAACGGCCAACTGCGTCGGCGAGGTTGGAATCCTCGGCCGGCAGGTTGTTCACCGTGGCTCGACCGCTTGAAGGTGTTAGGCTACCGGGTGGTTCGTCGCTTCCGCCGAATCTGGAGCGGCTCGGCCGAACTCTCATGAAGCTAGCCGAGGGGCCGTCCCTAAGTCCGGGGCTTGCCGAGGGTGAACTGGGCCGGGCTTGGAAAGAGTTGCTCGAGTGTAGCGCGACGGCCAGCGCGTTTCTCTCGCCGGAGTGGCTGCTGCCGTGGTGGCAGGTGTATGGTCCGACGCAAGGGCGGCAACCGTGGATCTTCACCTACTGGCGCGGCGGGCGGCTGATTGGCTTCGCCCCGCTGTCGTTGCGCACGCATTATCCCCGTTACCAAATCCCGCTGCGACGGTGGGAAATCTGGGGCAGTGGCGAAGCCGAGGCCGACGCGGTTTGTTCCGACTATCTCAACGTTCTGGCCCTCCCGGGGGCCGAGGCCGACGTTGCCGCTGGGTTGGAACACTGCCTACGAACATCGCCGCTTGGTCACGAACTGGTCATCCCCTTGATGGACATGAGCAGCCAACAGACGCTCGCTTTACAACAAGCGTTCCTCGCTCGGGGCTGGTGGATGCAAATCGAGCAGCCGACCGAATCGCGCTGGATCGAACTGCCCACCAGTTGGGAGGCCTACCTCGCAGCGCGCAAAGCGTCGTCGCGCTACTGGATTCGCCGAACGCTGCGTGATCTGCAGCAGTGGGCCGGTTCAACCCTTCTGGTGCGTGAAGCGCAACGGCCCGAGGAGTTGCCTTTCTTGCAGGAGCACTTGATTCGTTTACACCAGGAACGCTGGCAAGGTACATCGGGAGGAACGTTTCGCTCGCGGTTGTTTCTCGCCTTTCATCGCCGCATTCAAGAGCAATGGTTGGCCCGCGGACAACTACAACTCGCCGTTTTATGGGGACACGCCCAGCCAATCGCAGCCGTATACAACCTCTATTGGCGTGATCAGGTGTTGTTTTACCAGTGTGGCCGATCGCTCCAGGTGCCCCGCGGGTTGCGTCCGGGAGCCTGGATTTTAGCATGGAGTGTGCAACAAGCCATCGCCCGGAGGTTCCGCCGGTTCGATTTTCTCGGCGGCGTAGCCAGTTATAAAGCCCAGTTTGCCTCGGAAGTGCGGCGGTTGGCGCAGGTGCGTTTCCAACGCCCCGGAATACGAACCGCGGTTCAGAGGTTAATAGAACATGCGAAGCAAACCCGTCGTGTCTGGCTTGCTGGGTGTCCGGGTTGGTCCTCCTCTGTCGAGAATACCGTCGATGAGCCGCCAGAGAGCGACCAGAATTCAGGTGCCAACCGAATCAGGTAATAAATTTGGCAGTAAATTGTAAAAGATTCTTGACAATCGGGAGGAGCGTTTCAGTAAGATGATGATGTTTCCTCCAACAATACCGCGTGCCCCCCATGTCGGGTCTTAGGTCAGTTAAATCATCCTCGGGCTTTCCCTGCTTCACCCGACCCGACGTAGTTTTTTGGATACTCGCTGATTGGCTTCTAGGTATACCAGGTGACCCTAACGAGTGGACAACAAATGAGAATCTCTTACCCGTCGATCTGGTTGCGCCTTGGCGTAGCTGCTTTCTGTGTAATTGGTTTGTCACAACCGGTTGTCCAAGCTGCTCCACTGCCCGAGTTCACCGGGTACACCCGAATTGGGCTTCCTTCGGACAATTGGACCAAAGATGACCCCCGCGTGGCTGAAGTGCTCAAAAAGTCTAAACCGGTCGGCGTCACCATCTACTACATGGTGCTAGACCGAGAGAGTGGCCGCAGCACCCCAGGGGACCGCTGGGGTACAGGCATCCCCGATTTCGATCAGAAATTTATCGCTGGCATGAACAACGATCGCAGTACCATCGATCCCGATGCCCGTTACCTCTACCTCTATCAATTGGTCAACGATAGTGGCCGTGAGGCCTCCATTCGCACGTTGTCCATCCGGCTGATCGTCGACCCACGGTTGATCACCAGCTGGGGCCACTTCGCCGAACGCAAACGCACCGACAAGGGAGAACAGTCGGTTCGCGGGGTTGGCTTTGCCTTTCCCTTCCAGACCAAAGAGGGCAAAGAGCCGACCATCCGCGCCGTCTCGACCGCTTTTCAAGCCGTCACCAATAAACAATACCTCTCACCTGCCCCAGCAGTGAAGGCGGAACGTGTCTTTTCCTTTGCCCCGATCTCTCTGGGCGAATTCGTCCCGGTGGCCGAGGGGGAAGATGTGGGCCGTGAACCTGATGCGATCTTGATTGTACCCAATGCGGAGTTAGGTCGCGGGGAAAAGGGCGAGTATTTGCGTCCGTCGATGATCAACGACAGCGAACGGATTCCGGGCCTGGATGATCCGAAATATCGCGATCTGATCCGCAAGCAGTGGCAGACCCGCTGGCCGGTCGTTCGCGCTTTTTGGAACACCCAAATGGTTAAGCCCCGGCAACGCTCGACTCTTTTCGGCTTCACCAGCGTGGCTCCGCCCACCCTGGCAGAAGCCAGTATCGCCGGCCGAGCGCTCAACTTGGGCACCGACAAGCCTGAAGACGGCAAGGTCCGCCCGGCTGGGGACGAAGGCAAGATCGATGACCGCAACTTGGCAGCTGCTTTGGAAGGACCAACCGGTACCCTGCCGACTCCGATCGTTGATGAGCCGCCGGCGCTGCCCGTGACACCGGCTGCGAATGAAGGAGGTATCGGTGCAGCTGGTGGGGCAGGGGGGTTGGGAGCTTTCCCCGGTGGTTTAGGTGGTTTGCCGGCCCTGGGCAGCGTGGGGAGTGGTGGAGGCAGTGGTGCTCTAGGCGGGGCCTTTTTCCCGGCCCGTGGCGGAGCTGGCGGCGGTGGGGGGGGCTTTGGTGTCGGCGGCGGGGGCGAGAATGGTTCTGGGGGCAGCAACGAGCAGCGAGATGATCTCAACCAGGGTTCTCTGCTCACCAACACCGTCAACGTGAATGTCAACCAGAGCCAAACCCAGCAACAACAGCAACAGCAGCAGCAACAGCAAGGGCAAGCTCAGGGCCAGGTCAACATCAATGTCAACGTGATCCCGATTCCCTCGGCTTGGCTGCTCGGCCTGCTGGGATTGCCAGCCTTCTACTTCTTTGGTCGGCGCACGAAGTCGACTGCGGAAAATCAAGCAGAACCGGTTTCGTCGGAAGCCTAGGGGGATACGAGGGCGAGTTGAACGAAGGAAAAGTAAAGGGAACCGCATCGCCTGTTGCAGTTCCCTTAATTTTTTCTCCTTTTTTTGAAACTTTTCATGCGTTGGCGAGTATAGTGAGCAGACACACCACTGCCCGATCGAACCGGCTGCAGTGGGTGTGGTGCAGTCCCTCGACACAAGTCCATCGAGTTTGACGCACCGAACAAGGACTACTCGACTCCTTGTTCCGGTCCCCAAACCGACCCCCACCTGACACCGCTTCTCGGCGGTGGTGTGTCCGCCCGGTTTATCGTTTCTCTCTCAAGCGATAGCCAACTCCGCGAACCGTCTCAATCATCTCGCCATCGCCGAGTTTTTTGCGCAGCGTCTTGATGTGGACATCGATCGTCCGCTCTAACACAATCGCTCCCTCTCCAATAGCTGCATCCATTAGCTGATGGCGGCTGAAAGCTCGCCCGGGTTGGCGTAGCAGCACCTCCAGGAGGCGGAACTCCGTCGGCGTGAGGTCCAACTCTTGGTTGTCGGCGAACGCTCGATGCCGGCTGCGATCGATCTTCAATCCCATATACTCGATCACGTCACTGTTTTCACCGCCATTCTCCAGCCGGCGTTTGAGCGCTTTGATTTTTTGCATCAGCACCTTGGCACTGAACGGCTTGGTGACGTAGTCATCCGCCCCAAGAGAGAATCCGACAATTTGATCGGTTTCCTCCGATTTGGCACTGAGAATGATGATGGGAATGTCTCGTGTGCGTTCGCCGGCTCGAATGGCTCGGCAAATATCTGTCCCGTTCATGCCAGGAAGCATGATATCCAGGAGGATCAAGTCAGGTAAATGAGTTTGGGCTTTACGAAGCCCCTCTTGGCCATCGTGGGCCACGATGGTGTCGTAGCCTTCGCGTTGCAAGTTATACGTCAGCAATTCCACGAGATCCCGTTCATCTTCGATGATCAGCACGCGCAAGCGACTTGAACTGGTCATCAGGGCGGGCGAGGATGCATTGGGAGCCATCGCGATCTACACTCCGAGAATAGAGAACCTTCGGTTGGGCCTAACTCCGTTTGGGACGATGTTTGACAATATCCCCCGAGATCAGATAGATCACATCCTCCGCGATGTTGGTCGCGTGGTCGGCGATCCGCTCCAGATGTCGGGTGGCACTAAACAACGATAGGCCAGCTTCCGTGCTGGCAGGCGTCTTTTGCATCCCTTCGATCAGTTCGGTGATAATTTCGCGGTTGTAACGGTCCACTTCGTCATCCAGCCGCAGGACTTCTTCGGCTTGCTCTTGATTCAACCCGACGAAACTGTCCAGTGCTTGACGCACCATCCTTGTGGTCAGGTCGGCCATGCGTTGCAATTTGTTCGGCGTGCGCAGGGGCGGGGAAGCACCAAGATGCAGGGCACGCTCCGCAATTTCCTCTGCTAGATCGCCCATGCGTTCCAGATCGGTCGTGATCAGCATGACGGCTATCACCCGGCGTAAATCACTCGCTACGGGTTGATGTAGGGCCAGCATCTTCAGACATTCTTCATGAATGTGATTATCTTCGCGGTCAATTTGCTCGTCGGCAGCGATGACCTCATAAGCAAGGGAGATATTGCCGGTCTGTAATGCCCGCACGGCGCGATGAATGGTCTGCTCCACCAGTCCGGCCAGAGCCAGTAGGTCATGTTGCAATCGGGTTTGGTCGCGAAGCAGATGGATGCCCATAAATCCTTTTCACCTCACCCGAAGCGGCCGGTGATGTAATCCTCAGTTTGTTTGACAGTGGGACGGGTATACAGCTGATCGGTAGGGCCAGACTCGATCAGCTTGCCTTGATAGAAGAAAGCGGTCAAATCACTGATGCGAGCCGCCTGTTGCATGTTATGGGTCACGATGACAATCGTGTAGGATTGCTTCAGTTCGAAAATCAGATCTTCAATGCGGGCCGTACTCGCAGGATCTAGGGCGCTAGCCGGTTCGTCCAGCAACAGCACTTCGGGATCGGTGGCCAGAGCGCGGGCAATACACAGTCGTTGCGCCTGTCCCCCAGATAGGTTCAACGCGGAATCATTGAGGCGATCCTTAACCTCTTCCCACAAAGCGGCCGCTCGCAGGCACCGCTCGGCAATTTCGGCCAAGCGAGTACGATCGTGTTGACCAGCGACCCGGGGACCGAACACCACATTTTCAAAGATGCTCTTGGGGAACGGGTTGCTTTTTTGAAACACCATGCCGACACGACGACGCAGATCGACCAGGTTAACACGTTTATCGTAGATGTCCTGCTGATCCAGACGAATCGAACCGGTGTGCGAAGTGCCATCGATCAGATCGTTCATGCGGTTCAGGCAACGCAAAAACGTACTTTTGCCACAGCCCGACGGCCCGATCAACGCCACCACAGATCGCTCGGGGATCTGTAAGTGGATGTTGAATAACGCTTGCTTACTCCCGTAGAAAAAGCATAAATCAGATACTTCAAACTTGGCCTGTCCCCCCGGTTGCATCCGCGGACGCCGACCGACCAAGTCACGCTCGGACAGGATGGCCGAATAGGACAGATTGGACATAAAACCCTCGTTAGGAAGCACACGGTGTCACCGGAGATATCGTCAGTCTATTGCGGGTAGGCGAAAATTGTTTGAAAATTTAATGAAGTCAAGGGGCCGCAAGCGGAATGGTCAGCGTCAAGGTCGTGCCAACCCCCACGGTGCTACTGGCTCGCACGCTGCCATGCATCGCTTGGGCCAGGTGCTTGACGATCGACAGGCCCAGCCCCGTGCCGCCCATCTCGCGTGAACGTGCTTTGTCCACCCGATAAAACCGCTCGAAGATCCGTGGCAGATCGGCCTCGGGGATGCCGATGCCGGTGTCAATCACCTCCAGTTGTCCCATGCCTTCATGAATCCCGATGCGAACCCGCACTTCACCGCCCTCGGGCGTGTATTTCAGTGCGTTGTCGAGCAGATTCTCCAAGATGGTGTCGACCGCTTCTTCGTCCGCCCAGACGACCGGCTCATCGACCACCTCCAGAGTCAGCCGTTGCGAGCGCGCCTCGGCACGCGGTTGGTGCCGCTCGACCGCCTCGTGGGCCAGCGCCACCAATGCCACATCGCGGAAGCTGTACATCTCGTCCCCCGATTCAATGCGGGCCAACGCCAGCAGATCGAGAATCAGGGCATGCAAGCGGTCGCCTTGCCGGGCGATCTGGTCCAAAAATCGGTCCCGGTGTTGCCGGTCGTCCACGGCCCCATCTTGCAGCGTCTCGACACATACCTTGATCACCGACAGCGGGGTCTTGAGTTCGTGCGACACATTGGCGACAAAGTCTTGACGCAGACGCTCCAGACGCCGCAACTCGGTGGTGTCATGGAGAACCACTACGGCTCCGCGGGGGGCATCGCCAGCTAGGCGAGCAGCATGGATAGTCAGCGAGCGGGACAGGTGTCCCTCCCAGGTAATTTCTTCTCGGTGCGGTTCGGAGCTAACCAGGGCATGGGCCACGGCATCGAGCAACTGCCGGTGCCGCACCACCTCCCACAGATGCAAGCCAACCAACGGCCCCTGACTGAGTTCGAGCAGTTCGCGGGCGCGGGCATTAACGAACAACACACGTTGCTCGGCATCCAGGGCCACGACCCCTTCAACCATCCCGCTGAGAATCGTGTGGAGTTGTTGCCGATCTTCCTCCAGTTCGGCAATGCGTTCGCTAAGGCGTTCGCTCATGCGATTGAACGTCTCGCCCAGCAGGCTCACTTCGTCTTGATCCATAGGATAAACCCGCGGCTTGGCTATCCCTTTGCTCATGTTGTCCACGGCGGTGATCAGATCATTAACCGGCCGCACCACGCGACTACTGAGGATGTAGGCCAGCAAGACCGAACTGCCGATGCCTACCAGGCCAACGATTCCCAGACCGAATAACACCGGGCCACGATGAAGGGCATCGAGGGTCAGATAAATGACAGCTATAGCACCGGCAAGGGTGCCGAGGCAGACCAAAGCAAACGATCCCAATAAGCGACGGTAGATCATATCCGAATCAATCTGCTCGGCTAGCCTGAACCACTCGTTTGCCGGTCACCAACCGGATGCCAAAGTTCAACAGCAGCACCAGCGACATAAGTACAAACGCCGCCGCCCATGCCTGGCGTTGCTGATTCTCAAAAGCACTGGTGGCATAGCGATAAATATACGGCGGCAAGGTCGGCATGAAATCACCCAGAGAGTCCGGCCAGCCGACATTCTCCCCCGCTGTCAGCAGCAATGGGGCTGTCTCGCCGGCTATGCGGGCCACCGACAAAAAAATCGCCGTGATAATAGCCGGCAATGCCGCGGGCAGAACCACGCGTAAGATCGTCTGCGCTTGGCTAGCACCTAGGGCCTGGCTGGCCGTACGCAGACTCATCGGCACAAGACGAAGAGCCTCCTCGGACGCCCGCAGCACGATGGGAATCATCATCACCGCCAGAGCAAATACTGCCGACCAGCCATACAGCCGCACACGCGAGCCAGTCACCCCCTCCAGCCAGACCGCCAAATAGCCGAACAACGAGGAGGCAAAGATGCCGATGACGATCGACGGCACCCCGCCGAGTTGTTCGGCGATGGAGCGTACTGTTGAACTAAGCCAGTTGCTTCGATATTCCGCCAGGTAAATCGCTGTCAGCAATCCGATGGGGACAGCGAAGAGGCTGGCAAGCCCGACGACGGTTAGGGAACCGACGATGGCGTGCTTCAGTCCCCCACCGGTTTCTGTCGGCGGGACCGGCAGTTGGGTAAAAAACTCCCAATTAAGCGCACTGACTCCTTTGTACGTCAAATATCCCAGGATGAGGATAAGCAAGGCCATCGTAAAAACGACGCAACAGCCCAGAGTCACCGTCATGATACGGTTGACCCCCTCCGCGCTGAGCCACCACATGCGGGGCAGAACGGCCGACCACGGCTTCGATGGCTCAGTGGTTGCAACCTCGAGCGTAGCGGACTGTCCAAACGACAGCCACGGCCCGATTTGACCCACCTGCGACAGCAGCCAGCGGGCCAAGCTGTTGATCAGCACCGTGACCAGCAACAGAATCAGCCCCAACTCTACCAACACTGACGAGAACAATCGGGTGTCGGCCTCCATATATTGGTTGGCCAACTTGCTGGCGATCGAGTCGCCCTGTCCGAACAACGAGAGGCTGACCTCGGTACGGTTGCCGATTAGCATGGTGACGGCCATGGTTTCGCCCAGGGCACGCCCCAAAGCTAAAAAAGCCCCAGCGAGGATCCCCGGTCGGGCATAAGGTAACACGACCCGCCAGATGGTTTGCCACCGCGTCGCTCCCAGGGCTAACGCTCCTTCTCGCTGTGACCTCGGTACCGCTTGGCAAACATCATAGCTGATGGCGGCGATGTACGGTACGATCATAACTGACAACACCAGCCCGGCGGAGAGCAACCCCCGACCGCTGACGTTGTTGCTGCCCAGAAGGCGAAAGATCTGACCCACCAGGGGGGCCAGCACATACAGACCCCAGAAGCCGTAAATCACACTGGGAATCGCCGCCAGCATCTCGATGAAGAACGAGGCGATTCGACGCAGACGCGGCCCAGCAATCTCGGAGAGATACGCCGCCGTACCCACCCCCAGCGGCACCGCGATCAGCATGGCAATCGCCGAGGTCACTAGCGTGCCGTAGACAAACGCTAGCGACCCGAACCGCGGCGGCTCGGCCACCGGGTTCCAATCGGTCGAAAGCAAGAAGGGAAGTCCGAAGGTCTGGATGCCCAGCCAGGAGCGTACGACCAGCACCACAAGCAATAGCAGGCTGACCAGCACGATCAAGCAGGCGGCTGCTTGGCACAAGAGCTTGAAATAGCCGTCAAAAGCTACCAAAGCGACCGCACGGGAATCGTTGGTGGGGGAACAAGAAGAAGCAGGAACTGAGGTCATACGAAGACTGATCATCCCTTCTCAACCAAGACGCTCTCGCTTTGGGTAGGCGCGACGTGACATCTTATCCCTTGATCTGTTCGAGTTTGGGTTCGATCTTCCGTACCAACGACTCCGGCAGCCGGGCATAGTGCAACGCTTCGAGCATCTCCTGCCCTTCGTGCGTTGCCCACCACAAAAAATCTTTCACCAGCTTGGCCTTGGCCGCTGGCTGCTTCACATACACCAACGCCCAGACCGTCCCGGCGATCGGGTACGCCTCCTCTCCTGGGGCGTTCACGATCGAGTAACGCAAATCCTCAGGCACTTGCACCGTCGCTGCCGCCGCCTCGACGCTTTTCAGGTCCGGCTTAATTGCCTTGCCGCGGGCGTTGATCACCCTAGCATAGGGAATCTCATTCTTGATCGCATAGATCAGTTCCACGTAGCCAATACTACCTTTAGTAGCTTTGACGGCCCCGGCGACGCCGGCGTTGCCTTTGTGGCCGCTTCCCGTCTCGAACTTGGGTGCGGTGCCCTTGCCAGGCGTCCAGGCCTCTTTGTCGATGCTGCTGAGATAGTCGGTGAAGATGAAGCTGGTACCCGAGGCATCGGAGCGATAAGCCACGGTGATCTTCTCCTCAGGTAGCTGAATCTTGGGGTTGAGCTTGACAATCGACGCATCGTTCCACTTGGTGATTTTGCCGGTGAAAATGCCGATGAGCGTCGGACCATCGAGCGTAAGCTCCGGCACGCCATCCAGATTATACGCCAATACCACCGCGCCCATCGCTAGGGGCACATGGATCATCTCGCCGTTGCTCTGTCGGGCGGTTTGTAGTTGTTCTTCGTTGAGCGGGGCATCGCTACAGCCGAAATCGACCTCTTTGGCCGTCAGCATCTTGATGCCGGCTCCGGAGCCTTTGCCCTGATAGTTCAGCGTGACGCCTTTGGTTTTTTGGTAAATGCTGGCCCATTCTTGCATCAGCGGATCGATAAACGACGAACCGGCCGCATCCAGGCGCAGCCTGGCTTCGCCGCAGCCGATCGCTCCTAGACCGAGCAACAGACAGATGACAATCCCGGCACGCATCATCGTAGTCCTCACGGGGTCGCGAAACCCGACTGTACTCCACCCACCCAGCTAGCTTAAGTTCAAGATATAGATGCCAAGCCGACTGGACGTGAGGAATTGATGAAAGCCAAGCGATTTATGGCTTAGATTGGAAAACCTTGGAGACGGTCGTAGGAGCTTGGTTAGGTAAATGGATTGAGGCGATAATGAGATAAGTGTTGTTTGCAATCAGATTGAAAGGAGGGTTCGCCAACCAGTCCGTTGAGTTGTAATTCATCTCAACCCGATGTTGGGGGCCTTGTGTGGGGTTGGTCAGATTGATCAGTGTGACCACAAACGAGGCCTGATTCATTAAGGGGCGAGTCCCCGAGGCAGGGAGCGTAGGTCCCGTGTGTTCCTGGGTCGGCACATCAATCATCAGTGCTGGAGCCAGCAGACTGCTTTGACTACTCACACTACTCATTAGCGCCTTTCCTTCTTGGTATCCAGAGGCGTGATGCGAAAGTTCGTGACCTCCACCGCCCCGCTGTGAAGATAAATCCCAACAGATCCACTCAATCGGTAGTGCGGGGCCGGACGTTGCTCGACATTCGGAAGAGCTTGCAACGTCTCCCACCACACTCGGTGTACCTGCTCATCCGTCGCTCGTTGCCAACTCCCCAGCAACAAACCATCCATGCGAAAATCCACTTGCTCGCCGCTCACCTCGATCTCCAGTTGATGGCTCGCCGCCCGGAGAAACAGCCTCAGCGTGGCGTATAATCCCAACAGGTCCCCCGGGTGCATCGGCACCGTGATCACGCGTCCAGCAAACAGCGGGAGTGGCGAGGTTCCACTGACAACCCGCATGTGCAAGGTTTCATGCAGACGCGGCGCGGGAATCGACACCACCGCTGCCTGCGCCTCGAGTTTGTCGGCCCATTCATGAAGCGTTATCACTATTAGATCACACTCGGTCCCTCTGGGCGTCGATACCTCGGTCCCCATCACATACACGCCCAGATATTTGTTCTTCACCGTTTGGATGACTCGTACGTTGGCCGACACCCGGTAGCGGTTGCAGGGAACACTTGGCAACAATTCCAGCGAGGCAGGTAAATCGCTGCGAACCAGATAGGGTTCTCGGGGCCGAATCGGGGGCAGAGGACGCTCTGGCTGCTGCAACCAGCGAGCCACCACGGGCCCCCCTCGAGGGCCGATCAATTCTACTGGGTTGCCTTGACGCAAGGTTTCGATCAAGGCGGCGTAGCGTTCGGCGCGTGACGAGGGGGGCGGGGCCGCCGCCAGCAGCAGGCCCAGCATCCCGATCAGCACAAACAACGATGTCAGCGAGCCAAACCACCACGGTAGGTGGGGTTCCTTACGAGTTGCCCATGGCATGGATGTCGTTTTGCCGCTAAGCCAATTGGCCAGATCCTGCTCCAACTCGCCAGCATGGGCGTAGCGGTTTTCGGGGTGTTTCTCCAGGCAACGCAAAATGATCCGCTGCAACTCCGCCGGGATTTGTGGTCGCAACTGACGCGGTGAAAATGGTTCGACTTGCCGGGTGATGCGTAAGAGCTCGTCGCGGGTGCGCCCCCAGAACGGTCGCCGTCCGGTGAGCGCCTCGTAAAACATCACCCCCAGGGCAAACACATCGGCCCGAGCGTCTACCTTGTGGCCCAGAGTCTGCTCGGGGGCCATGCAGCCGGGCGTTCCCAACTGCTGTTGCGGCAGGGTGAGCGGCTCGGCCTCCGCTATCCAGGCCAGCCCGAAATCAGCCACTTTGCAGCGGCCTTGCTCATCGAGCAAGACGTTAGCCAACTTGAGGTCGCGATGCACCAACCCTTGGCGATGAAGATAAGCCACACCGCGTGTCACCTGCAACAGCATCTCGACGCTTTCGCGGACACCGCGATACCGGGCGAACCACTGCAGCAGCGAGCCGCCCGTCATGAGCGGCATTGTCAGGGCATCTTCCTCGCGAAAGGTGCCATAATGCAACACCGACAGCACATGATCATGATTCAGCGAGGCAGCCAGGCAGGCTTCGCGATACAGCCGATTCCGTTCACTGGGCATAGCCAAAAAACCGGCCCGAATAACCTTCAGCGCCACTCGGCGTTTGAGCGTCAGATCGGTCGCCTCGTAGACGACTCCCATGCCGCCGCGGCCGATCTCGCGTTCGATGCGGTGCGGCGGCAGGGCCGGCAATCTCTGCAACCCCACAGGCAACGGTTGGTCTTCCTGCCAAACCACCTGATGCGTCGGTGTCAGGTATCCGCGGATGTGAAAAGCCTCGATTAGCCGTTGCCGATAGGCGTGGTAGCGTAGCAACCAGCCTTGAACACTGGGGGAACCGCCGCGGAGTCGTTCAGCCTCGAAGGCGGTAACGATCAATTCGATGACGGTATCTGGCGAGGCAGCGATATCTGGATGCTGCGACAAGACACTTTCAATGTCGACGCAGCGTCCCGCGAGGAATTCCTGATGTATCCAGGCACACAATTCAGGGAGCGACTTCCTGAGCATGGTCCCACCTAACTGCCTTGAACGAAGAGAAAATGGCGTCGTCTTTCAGGCTTTCTCTGTGAACCAGTAAACCAATTTTTTGCTCCAGCCGGGAAAAATTATTACTCCGTATTTAGAAGCGAAAGTGCTGCCCTCGGGCGGACACACCTAGGCTGGTTTTTCGCTCCTCGCCTCTCAAGCGAAGGGTAAAAACGGCAAGCTGGTCACGGTCACCTGACGCTCGCCCAGATGCAGACGAGTTCCCGGAGCCTGATAGGCACGCTTGGCGTAGCCCAGTCCTATCGCCCGCCCCAGACGCGGCGAAAAAGCGGCCGAACTGACTCGACCCACCTCGATGCCTTCGTGAGTCAGCGGGCCAATGGCGGGCTGGTCGCCCAACTCTAGACCGACGAGCTGGCGTTGGACGACACCGCGATCGCGGGCCATAACAACGGGTTCTTGCCCGAGGTAACAGCCCTTGGAGTAACTGATGGCCTGGGGAATCCGACCCGTTTCGGGGGCAAAGGTCGTCGCGTCGATGTCCGCCCCCCACCAGGGCAGCCCGGCCTCGATCCGCCATACCTGAAAGGTCGCTTCGTCGGCGAATGTGGCCCCTTGAGCTTGCATGGTTGCGCGTAGTTGGGCGATGGCTTCGGGTGGCCCGAGTAGGTCGTAGCCCGGTCGGCCCAGCAAGTCACGTCGCCGCAACGTCACCCCGTCTTCCCGAGTGCGAGACGTTAGCAACTCAGGGGACGACTCGATTTCCTGGTCGCTGACGAGATAGAGCCGAGCCAACGAGGCTGTGTGGTCGATCACCTCAACATCTTCTCCAATAATATGCTTGCGCAAATGAGTCAAGAGCGTTTCGCTCTGACCTGGTGGCAAGTCCAGCCACAGCGTCTCCGTCTTGCCGCGGGGAGCTTGTCGCCAGATCCACGCCTGAGCGATCACCTTGGCCGTTGCCGTGAGGAAAAACGCCTCGACGCCTACCTCAGGGGGCAGGTTTCGGATGTCCTGGGTGCTGAGATTGTGCAAGAAGGTCCGGGCGTCCTCCCCGCTCACTTCCACTGTCGCATGAGCGGTAAAATCAAATAAAACCATGCTCATGATCGCCTCATCGCCTTGTCGACCACGCCCTTCATCTTGGCCAGGCCTGTCTTGGCCACTTCTAGCGGATCTTGCTTCCAGTAGGTGCGGTTGAACAACTCCAAGGACAACAGGCCTCGAAAGCCGCTGGCGTGCAGATCGCGTAATAGTCCGGTCAGGTCGGCGACCCCATCGCCGGGGTAGACCCGGTGTTCGTCACGGATTTCACTTGGCTTCATATCAGGATAGTCATTCATGTGGAATACATGCATGGTCGCCCCATTGAGCCATTTCATCCCCCGCAACCCCGTTCCCCCCTTATACAGGTGAAACACATCCGCCAAAATGCACGCTTGCGGATGGCCGCTCTCGATGGCCACCAGCGCCGTTTCACCGAGGCGCTGCAGGGTTTGGCTGTGGCCCCAAAGCTCGACCTGGGGAATGACGCCCATCTTGGCCCCCAGTTCGCATAATTGTGCGTAACGGTCGGCCACGGCTCGCAAATCCATCAGGCGTTCCGCGGTCGCCCCAACCGGTGGAGCGGCGATGCGTTGGCCACCGATGGCCAGCACCAATTCCATATCCCGTTTGGCCTGCTCCAGCCCTTTCTTTCGGGCGGCCTCATCGGCGACGATCCATGGGGCAAAGCCGATCGCACTTTCGACAGTCAACCCCTTGTCGCGAATCCGTTTCGCTAATTCGGCCGGTTGGCCGTATGCCTCCAGATCGCGAATCCACGGCTCAATTGCATCGTACCCGGCTGCGGCAGCAATCTCGATTTGTTTGGCTACGTCTAGCTTTTGCCCCATGATGGTAGCCGTATTCAACATATACCCAAAAGGCCGATCTTTGCGAACGGCAGCGTTTCCCTTTGGGAGGGGTGCTGTGCTACTCAGAGCGGCCAAGCCGGCGGTGGCTAGCCAGTTGCGTCGGGATAGTGGTGTCATGGCGAGGGCTCCTTGGATCAGGCTACCCTCTTGAGCATAGCAACTGGGCGGTCGATTGGCTCAGCTTGCCATCGCGTCCGAGTCTTTAGGCTGTTTCGACAGATGAGCCAGAATCTCTGCCGACGGGGCGGCGGTCAGTTTGCACTTGAGAATCCAATACGGCCCGAACGGGGTCGTCTTGACTGTCTGCATCTTCAGTACGCCGCGCTCGCAGCGAAACGTCAGGTGCTTCTCGGCTGGAATCGGCCACTGCCCGGAGTGATCCAGCTGTTTGACAAACCAGGCAAGGCGGCGTTCGCCCTGCGGGGTCTCAAAGCGGGTATCGAACAACACCCCCTTACGCGTCACTACGGCCGGCCTGACCGAGCCATCTTCCAAAGCGGCCGAATGCAGAGTGGAGAGGTTGAGAACCTGAGCGATTTCTTCTTCGCTGAGTTCACTAATGAGTTTGACGCCCAAAATCCAGCCACCGCCCTCATACGCCTGAACGTGGGCCACACGCGCTAGTACGGTGGAATGGCTGCCATCGTCGGCCGGTAGTTCGATGGCCAAACCGCTGCCGGGTTCAAAGCGGCGTTGGAGCGTGAGGCACATGCCGCTAGCACTGATATTGCGGATGACGGCGTGCCAAGGGTCTTTGGCCCAAGAGGAGGGCGGCTGACAGGTGGTTGGGACGGCACAATCAAAACGAGTATTCATCCGTAACTCGTTTTCCAGATTTCCCCTTGTCGCGGACGAAGCACTCATGAGCAACTTTCCCTCGTCTATGCTCCTCATTTCAGGTTACCCCAGGCTCGTGGTTTCGTCAATTCGATCGCTGCTTTTCGCCTGTCTCTCCTACGGGAGTCTTGGCCGTTGTAGCACAGTCAATTGCTTCGTCCTATTCTTCTGACCGACTCAAGCCTCAGTGGGTCGCCTACGATCCGCGTTGTAGCACAGTCAATTGGTTCATCCTATTCTTCTGGGCGGTTGCTCAGCCGGTAAACGGACAGATCG
>JBDNDE010000053.1:0-18199 GCA_046719305.1 Gemmataceae bacterium
GTGCGAGCCAAGCTAGTCACAGCGGAGAGGAAAGTATCGCGGACTCGCCGGGTCTGCCGTCGTACTGCCTGTTCGAGTTGCTCGCGGAGCAACGCCTTTTGACGTTCATCGCAGTAGGTTCGCCAGGTGGTTTCCAACACATGACGAAACTCTTCGAGCTTGATCGGCTTGAAAAAGTAATGATGGGCACCAGCCTTGAGGCATTCGTTGGTTGCTTCGGGATCATGGCCGGCTGTCAGCACGATGATGCCAACATCGGGCCAACGACGACGGACTTCACGAACGAGCCACAAACCGCCCCGGCCGGGCATTCGCAAATCGGTGACTAAGATCGGAGTTGGATTGCGTTCCAACAGTTCGAGGGCTTGCTCGGCCGTGTTTGCCGCCTGACAAATAAACTCCCAGGAACGGGCTGCCCGGATCAAGACATCCTGAGCCATCGGTTCATCCTCAACGACCGTGACGGCCTGAGGAGGAAGTTCCGGAAGTACTCCGAGGGTAGGTACCACAGCCATTCTCGGAAACCGTTGCATTCATCCTGGTAGCGAACGGCTTTATTGCTGACGAGAGGACAACATCCCTTGTCTCTCGACAAAAAATAAAGAGACAAAAACACCCTAATTGAGAAGGGGAATCCTCCTTCTCAATCGGTTCTCTCCCTTCCGTGGGCGGGCAGGAGATTTAGGGGGTTATGATGTCAACTATACGCCCTGCCTTGACCAAGTGCAAGCGGCAAAAAAGCTATCGTCCAAATTCTTGTTTTGCCTCGTCAAACCCTTCCGACCCGGACAATTCTCCTGTTCGTCTCTATCCTGAACTTCATGTCTGCATCTTCTCCTAGCTCGATCTCGCTGGCGGCCGCTATCCGCCCGGCTCGCTTGCTCGACTTGGCCCAACGTCTGATGGGCGTTCACTCCCCCACTGGCCACGCCGGACCGGCTCTGGATGTCTTGGCCGATTTGCTTCGCGCCGAGGGATTCGCTGTCCAACGCCCTGCTGCGGGCCATCCCGACGCTCCTGCAGTCGTCACCTCTCTCGACGCACCTGCTCCTGGCCCTACCCTCCAGTTCAACGGCCATCTCGATACCGTACATCTGCCGTTCGTCCCGCCGGCCTTGGTGGGCGATCGCCTCACCGGCAGTGGAGCCTCCGACATGAAGGCCGGCACGGCAGCTGCTTTGGAGGCGCTGCTGGTCTTACGCGACACTGCTGCCCTGACCCGGGGCCGCATCTTGTTCACCGCTCACGATCTACACGAAGCGCCCTGGGGACGTGGCGAGCAACTCGAGCAACTGATTCGCGAGGGCATCCACGGCGATGCCGTGCTGATCCCCGAGCCGTTGTGTGATTTTTTGCCGGTCGTCGGACGCGGTGCCGCCACTTGGAAGGTGACGTTCCGCCGCCCGGGCCCCCCGATTCATGAGGTGATGCGACCCCAAAATGAGCCGGATGTTATCGCCGCTGGGGCCGAACTCATCGCCCGCCTGGCCGACTTCCAAGAACTGTTGTACCAACGCCACGACCCACACGCCGGCCACGAATCGGTATTTATCGGCCAGATTCATTCCGGTGAGATGTACAATCAATATCCGCAGGAATGTTGGCTGGAAGGCACCCGGCGCTGGCTGCCTGGGGCCAATCGCCACGACGTGCAGGCCGAGTTTCTGGCCTTGATTCACGAGGTAGCCCAGGACACGCGGACCCAGGCCCAAACGGAGTTCTGCATCATCCGCGATCCGTTTCACCTGGCCGTTAGTGATCCGCTGGTGACCGCCTTTCAAACGGCCTACGCCCAGGCCCAAGGCGAGCCGCTGCCCCTGGCTGCCAAGCCCTTCGTAGATGATGGCAACAGTTTCTTTGGCCTGGGACCCATCCCCGCCATCACCCACGGCCCGCGTGCCGGCGGCCAACACACTACCGCGGAATGGGTCGAAGTCGCCGACCTCATGCGTGTGGCTGCCTTGTACGCCCAGACGGCGGTACTTTATCTGGGGCGAGGCGACCACACACACTCGGCAGAGTGTTTGTAACGGACGATTCGTCTGCTCAGTTCCCAATCCAAGCCAAGCAAAGGTTCCCTTCTGCGGCCTGCTTTGTTACCCTGAACAGATCGTGGGGTTCTCTCCTTCTGTCGTCTTCCTGGCTTACGAGGCGGGTATGAGCATCGCGCAACGTCTGGTCCGTCGAGGTCTGCTCTCATCGCAAGACCTTCCTGCCATCCACGAGGCCCACTCGCAAAATCCCACTAAGCCGCTCCACCATTTGCTGTTGGAACGCGGCTACGTCAAAGAGGAGGACCTCTTCCCCGCGCTGGCCGAAGAGTTTGGCATGGAACTGGTCGACTTGACCAACACCAAGGTCAGCCCCGAGGCGTTGGCCTCGATTCCACTCAAGCTCGTTCACCGTCGCAGCTTGATGCCGCTGAGCCGCGAAAACGGTACCCTCGTCGTGGCGACCGGCGATCCGTTTGATGTCTATGCCCTGGATGAGTTGGCCATGGCCACCGGATTGGAGGTCCAACCGGTGCTGGCCGTGCCCCGCGAGATTAATCGACTCATCAAGACCTATTTTGGCGTCGGTGGTGAAACCGTCTCTGCCCTCGTTCAGGAGCGCGGCCAGGAGGAAGTCGAACTGCTCGAAGGCCTTGAGGCCGACGACTCCGAAGCTGCCAAAATGGCCCAAGAGGCCGGTGTTGTCAAGCTGGTGAACGAAATCCTCATCGAGGCAGCCAACGAACGGGCCAGCGACATCCACATCGAACCGGAAGAACATTCCTTACGCATCCGCTACCGCATCGACGGCCTGCTGCAAACCCAACCGATGCCCCCGGAAATCAACCGCTTCCAGGCAGCCATCATCAGCCGTATCAAAATCATGGCCCGGCTCAACATCGCTGAGAAGCGTTTGCCGCAAGACGGCCGGATCAAGATGCGAGTGCAAGGACGAGAAATTGACGTGCGGGTCAGCATCATTCCGATGGTGCATGGCGAAGGCATCTGTATGCGTTTGCTTGATAAAGATCGGATGAAGTTTGACCTCTCCAGTGTCGGCATGCTGCCCGATACCTATCGCACCTTCAAGCAAGTCATCGATCGGCCACATGGCATCATTCTGGTCACCGGACCAACTGGGTCAGGCAAATCGACGACGCTGTATTCAGCGCTTAACGAGATCAAGGACGAAGCTACCAAGATCATCACCGTGGAAGACCCTGTGGAGTATCAACAGCCCGGCATTAGTCAGATTCAGGTGCATCACAAGATCGGTCTGACTTTTGCTTCGGCACTGCGTAGTATTCTGCGCCACGATCCCGATGTCGTACTCATAGGCGAGATGCGCGACACCGAGACAGCCGAGGCAGCCATTCAAGCCTCGCTGACAGGCCACTTGGTATTTAGCACCTTGCATACCAATGATGCGCCCAGTGCCTTCACGCGTTTGATTGATATGGGTGTGGAGCCGTTTCTAGTGGGCACCACGGTCGAGGCAGTGATGGCTCAACGGTTGGTGCGTACCATCTGTGAAACCTGCAAAACGGAATGGTTCCCCGAGCATCACGAGATCCCCTCGGACTTCCCCAAAACTCATGGCGACGCTCCGTTGAAACTGTTCAAAGGAGTCGGCTGCCGGGCTTGTCGTCAGACCGGCTTTCGGGGCCGCTCGGGCATTTATGAACTCATGGTGACCGGCGACACCATCCGCGATATGTGCGTGCAACGTGTCAATGCTTCCGCCATTCGCAATCAAGCGCTCAAAGAGGGTATGATCACCCTACGACAAGACGGCTGGCGCAAGGTAGTTTTGGGCCGTACCACTTTGGACGAGGTCGCCCGTGTCACCGCCGGTGACTTGGTCATCTAAGCGAACCTCGGGGCAGCAGTTGCCAAGATGCCCCGCTTCACGGTAACGGAATATCGCGAAATTCAAAGGGAATCTCCATGTCGCGAACGACCGGCTCGCAAGTGTAAATCTGCTTGGCCCGTTTGCCAGCTGCGCTGGGCTGCACCTCGACCAGAAACCCAGCAAACAGCGAACCAGTGATCCCCGAAGGACAGCGTCGCCCTTCTTCATCACGAAACTCTAGAAGCATTGGCAAATCGTGGATTTCAACTTCTGAGTCGTCCCCATCACGCATGACACGTCGGCCGACAGGACGGATCTGTAATTGAAGCCCCTTGCCGCCTGCCGTATTCCAAATGTTGCGGATCTCTTGCTTTTGCCCTCTCAGTTCGAACGAGACGCCGCGTACAATCTCCTTTGCTAGCAACTGACTGCGTAGGCGGCTCACCACCAGCGCGGGCAATACACCGCGTAGCTGAGCAATTCGCCGAGCCTCTGGATGGGGGCGTGTCAGTGCCAGTTCCGTCTCTGCAATCGGCGTCCCTACTTCGTCAGGCAGATTCCGACCGCGAAACGGTACACCACGCTGCCCCGCTGCCGGCCCCTCGTCAGGTTCGTCGTCTGACGATGCCGACGGCACCGGCACTAGCGAACGGCCGCGATCGTCTCGGGCACTGAACAAGCGGGGGGGGTCCAACTGGGCAATCCTCACTCCTGGCTCCCCCAACACTTGAAGCGTCACCTGCATACCGGGCGGTTGGTGGTCCGGGTCGTCTTGGTCAATCAATTGCCGTTCGACATGTACCGAAATTCGTATCGCTTGTAGCCGAAAACGCCCATGCGAACAAACAAATCCCACAGGCCGTTTCGAGGGCCACAGCCCAGCGACGAGTTCCATCGTCGGATGGTTGGGGTCGAGCATCTCCTCAGAAAATCCCGGCCGGGTCTTCGTTTGCCGAGTTATCTGCTCGATTGCTTCCCAATAAGTCGCGTTGTCCCAACGCCCCGTGAAACGCGGTAACTCTTTACACTCTTCGCCCAGCCATTTCGTCTTGATGTCCGTTTGCCAGTGAAGCGCGGCCAAGACTTGATCAAGCGGTGCGTTATGAAACGTCGCCGTGACTCGCCGCGGTGCCAAGTCCCGTTCTTGTTCCAGTTGTTTCATCATCTGCAACACACGACGACGGGTTTCGATGTCTCGCGCCTTGAGATGCGGCAGTAAATGGGGCACCACAACCGGTCCGATTTGTATCAACTGCTGCTGTGCCCGGTGCCGAACGGCGAAATCGCGGTCGCCCAGATCGCTCAGAAGCTGTTTCACCCGTAGCGAATCAGGAAGGCTTGGGGGAGCAGCAGCATTGACCAAGCCTCCTGTCGCGATTGCAACGCCAAGCAGCAAGTGAATCCATAGCCGTGTTAAGGGAAGCATGTTGCCTCTCCGATGGGATAGAAGAATTGTATCCCGCAAAGGATCATCCTTCTAGTCGAAAGGCTAGCTCCCCAAAAAAAGGCTAATTCCCCAAAAGGCTAAGCTTGCTGGGACGATTGGAACGAGACAGGCCGACGGATCGCTTCCATCGACCTTTGGGTGGTTTTCCTTAGTTATCATTCGAAATAGGTCTTGGATCGACCGTTAGATCACCGGTGCCTGCATTTCTATTTCCGGGCGGCGACGCCAACGCCGGTAGCCGGCATAAACCAAACCAGCTAGCCCCAGACCGGCCATGGTCATCGAGCCAGGTTCGGGTACTTCGCTGAGAGTGATATCCGAACGAACCCGGATGAAGCCCGCACCGTTCGGAGCGCCCTCGGCGATCTGAATCACTTGAATGGTAATGGAATGTGCCCCCGAAGGTAGCGTGAACGAGCCACTGCTAAATCCGGGATGAACAAAGGTGGCATTAGGATCAGTCATGTAATGGGCCGGCACGTTTGGCTGAGACGTGTCACCGATCAAAATGCCGTGATTGTAAACGCGGAAGCGATCCCCCGGAGCGTAGGCATCCGTGATGTCTACGATAATCACTCCAGCGGAAGTGAAGATAAACGGGGTGTCATTTACCCAGCTGCCCGGTGCATTGGACCATTCAAAGAGTATCCAAGTGCCATCCGTGGGGATGGGTCCAGCTAGAACCGGTTGTGTGGACAGGCCCAGAACTGCGAAAGCCAGCGCGCAGATGGTGGCTGCCCGTTTCGTGAAGCACATCAATGAGACTCCATTCTCCGCCGGCCTCTCCCGTTGTTAACTCCCCCGTGGAGCCGCAACCGAGACCGACTGTTTTCGCCGTCCAAGATTAGTCGCAAATTCAATTTTCAAACAAGGCCAATTTTCCTGGACGTTCGACAGCCGCAACAGAAAAGCGCCGAGGGGCCGCTAGCCGGCGGGTCGCTGGTGAGCAGGTCACCACGCGGGCCGGGATATTGGGCTACGCTGGCAGCGAGTTCCATCGCCTGTTGCAACGCTGTCCTCCTCTCCAGGCCGCGTTGCCAGCCCTCTAGCAAGCAAGCGGTCAACGCATCCCCACAGCCGGCCGTATCGCACACCTGTAGGCGGGTCGGAGCCGCCAGAGTTTGCCAGATGCCTCCGCGTTCGCGCCAGCGTAGCCCCTGGGCCCCGAGAGTTTCGATCACCAGCGGCACCTGGACCTGGCTGGCTCGCTCGGCCAGCCCAGGCACCGCTACAGCGGAACATTTGAGGATATGTGTAAGCGACAGGCACCGTTCCAAAGGCACTTCCGGGCCGACGTAGTTCGGTTCGTAGACAATCAGGCTCCCCGCCGAGCGATACATCTCGGCCAACTGCAACGCCGTCGGCGAATCGCGATCGAAAAAAAACACTTGCGGCGGCTCGGGTAGAGCGGTCGGCAGAGGCGGATCGGCCACATCGGGCAAGTCTGCTGCGCACTGCGGGCAATGGGGGGAAAAACGCGGCTCGATGCCGATCGACTGTTGTACCATCACTGCGGTTTTCACCTGCGGATCGCGAGTGATGAGCGCACAACCGACCCCTGCGCGGAGCAAGTCGGCCAGCAGCACTTCTCCAGCGGAGTCGGTGCCTAGGCGGGCAATGAGGTGCGTTTGCCAGCCCCAGCGAGCCAACCGCGCCAAAACATTGACAACCGTACCCCCAGCTAGCAGCGGATACGGTGGTGGCCCCCAGGCTTGCACGTCCAAGGTCACCTGGCCGATGCCGACGATCGAGGGCGGTGGGTTTACCCCCCCAAGCGAAGACGACCGGTTCACACCACGAAGTTCCGTAGATAAGCCGCGCTTTGCAGCAGCGCGCGTTTACGGTCGTCCGCGGTTTTTTCGTAGGCGCGATCCTCCACCTCAACACATATCGGCCCGTTGTAGCCGGTGTCGCTCAGAGCCGAGAAAAAAGCCCGCCAGTTCACGTCGCCCAAGCCGGGCAACTTCGGCGTGTGCCACATCAGCCCCGTGACACCTACCTCATAGAGCTTGTCTTGGTCGATTCGAGCATCCTTTGCATGTACATGATAAATGCGTGTACCAAACTCACGAATCACTCGCGGAGCATCAATAAATTGCCACACCAGATGCGAGGGATCTAGATTTAACCCTAGTGTCGGTCCGGCAAAGGTATCAAACAATCGTCTCCAGATCAAAGGAGAAATCGCCAGATTCTTCCCACCGGGCCATTCATCCCGGCTAAAAAGCATTGGGCAATGTTCTATACCGATGCGTATGTTCTTCTTTTCCGCATGAGCAACAATCGGCCCCCACACCTGCTTCAACTGCTCCCATTGGTCTTCGATCATTCGCGTGGGATCGCGGCCGATAAACGTGTTGATAACCGGCAACCCCAGCAGAGCGGCCGCGTCGATTACCTTGAGCAAATGCTGGCAGGCGACCTCACGAACAGCTGCATCGGGGCTGAGCGGGTTGGGATAGTAGCCCAGAGCGGAGATGCCCACTCGTTTTTCCTCGACGAGTCGGCGCACGCGGTCGGCGTCGGCTTCGCCAAACGAAGCCACATCCAGATGCGTCACGCCGGCATAGCGACGATCGGCCTTGCCTACAGGCCAACACATGATCTCAACACAATCGTATTGAGTCTCGATGGCCAGATCGAACACTTGTTCCAGAGAGAGTTCCGGAACGATCGCGCTGACAAATCCCAGTTGCATGAGCACGCCTCCTCTTTGACTAGGCTGCATTTTCTAAGAGTCCAGCGGCTCGCAGGGCCGCCTCCATCTTCGAGACTTGATCCGGGGCCAGATCGGCAATGGGAGCACGACACGGACCGATTGGCGTACCCAATAACTTCAGCGCTGCCTTGACGGCACCGGGCGGGGTACACAGACTCAGCGCCAACCGCAGTGGATTGAGCCGCAACTGTGCCGCTTTGCTGGTAGCCAGATCGCCGCGATGGAAGCTCTCGTAGATCTCCACGAGCAAGGCTGGGGCGATATTGGCTGTCGCGGGCACCGCCCCTGCTGCCCCCATCATCAGGGCGGCAAACAGCAACGTATCGCGGCCCATGAGTACGCTAAACTCCGCAGGAGCCACCCGGATATATTCACAGGTGTTTTGTAAGTCACCCGAGGAATCTTTGATGCCTCGAATGTTGCTCAACCGGGTCAAGCGAGCTAGCGTCTCCACTGCGATGCTCAACCCGCCACACGTCGAGGGGTTGTTGTACAGAATCACCGGCAACGCCGTACTCTCGGCGATGCGGGCATAATGGTCGTACAACTCGTTTTGATTGGGCTGGATAAAATAGGGCGTAATCACCGACACCCCAGTCGCTCCCTCGCGTTCGGCCATGCGAGTCAGCCGTAGTACCTCACGGGTCGTTTCGGCCCCGGTTCCGACCCAGACCGGCACACGCCCGGCAACGTGTTCGACGGCGGTGGCGACCAGGGTTTGTTTTTCAGCCTCATCGAAGGCGTAGAACTCGCTATTGGTCCCCAGCACGAAAACCGCATGCACGCCGCTGGCAATTAGATGATCGAGAAACGAGCGAAAGCGCGGCAGATCGAGTTCTTCATCTGACCTCAACGGGGTAGCCACTGGCGGAATAATTCCCTGAATCTTCATGCAGCCTACTCCTTTAACAGAAGTCTTTGTAGGAAGCCAAAGCTCTGCGAGAAAGAGTTGTCATTAGCAGTTCAGCGGCACCAAAAGGACCGAATATATCGGCTAGTTTATCATTTGAAAATACACTGATTGACATAACTAAAAACTGAAAAAGTGTTTAGTTGAGTCATAATGAGATTGAAATCTAAATTTTATGGGTCAATCTTCCGATGTGTCGGGAGCAAATGGCACAGATTCTTTTGAGGTTGTGTGATGAACAAGTGGCTCAAGGGCGTACTCGCCCTGGTTGTCCTGATCGCGGTGAGTACCCCTGCAATCGGACATGGCAACAAAGTCTCGGCTCCGGTTTACTCGGCTCCTGTTCACTCGGCCCCAGCTGCCGACTGCGGCGGGCGGGGCTGTTGCCGTTCCTAGCTCGGCTCCCGTTATGGGTTCGGCGGTTGCCGGCGCTGTCGAGTGCGGCGGTCCAGCTTATGTCGATCAAGTGGTTACCGGCTATCGCGCTGAAACGCGGACCCGAGTAGTTAACCGCACCGTCACCCGCTACAATCCCGTGACCAAGCAAGGCATGCAGACGGTCACCGAGTATGTGCCGACGACCGAAGAAGTGATGGTCAACGTCACCCGTTATCAGAGCGTAACCAAGGAAGGCGTCCGCACGCGGTTGGAAACCCAAACCGTTACCCAAGAAGTGCCGACCACCGAAACCTACGTCGAGCAAGTCCCCTACACCTACACCGTTCGCGTTGCCGTCGGTGGCAGTGCGGCCGATGCCTGCAGCGGTGCCGTCTACAGCACAGCGAGCAGTGCTCGTCGTGGACTACTCGGCGGCCTATTCGGTGGCTGCTGCAAGTAAGCCGACATGAAGCTATGCTGAGTAAAGGGAGACGCCCCAATTTCCTGGGGCGTCTGCTGTTCGGGTTCACTCCGGTGTCCCCACGCACTTAACGCGACGAACGCATTTCGAATCCGCTCAAGGGACGCACTAGTTTTTCGCTCGTTGATTCATCTAACACAAACACATCTGCCGCCTTACTCGTTGGTAGGCGGGCATAGCGGCGCTTGCTGCCGCCTTCCCGGCCGCCGATGTGTAGCGTGCGTTGGCCGTTAGGAGTGTCGATCTGTAGCACCAGTTCCGCCGGGTCCAACCCATATAGCTTGAGCGCTGCCTTGTCATCGCGGACGTAATGCTCCAGTTGTAACTCGCGAAGCGTGGCCAACGCCTCGGTTACTGCCGACTGATCCAACTTAAACTCCGGCTGACCTTGCACCTGCCAATCGGTCCCCAGACGAACCAGAGTGAAAGCCCCCTCGCGATAGCCAAATCGCACTCGCTCGATCTGGGCCGGATCGACCCCCGTCAGCACGGTACGCGGCCGATATTCCCGCACTGCCTGGGCGGCCACCTTGGCATCGAGCAGGAAAACGGTGTCGTTGCCGGCCAGGCGAGCATAACGTCGTCCGTCTTTGTCGCTGGCCCCAACGCTCAGATCGAGAATTACCTGGTCATCCAGTTTGAGCGTCCAGCGGGCTATTGGCTTGTCCAGGCCGTACTTCTGCATTGCTTGAGCGTCGGGTTTTTCGCTCACAAATTCATCGGCCCGCAACCGTGAGAGGCTGTTGAGATACATCTCCAAGGCGTCGTGGTCGGCGTCGGCCGCGAGCGGCTCAATCACTTTCCAAGTCCCCTCGGGTTTGCCAAAGGTGATGCGGCGTTCCCCTGCAGTCAGTGTCATGGTGTCGGCATCCGTTAAACGCGCCAGGCGATGATCACGCAGTGTCAACGGACTAGCCAACAAGCGCGCCGTCGATTCGGCATCCAACAGGCCGACCACCGGCTGCCCCTGAATCTGCACATGGCGTTGCCCAGTGCCTGGTATCTCGGAGCCGAGCAAGACCGTCTCTTTGCCGGGGAGCAGCGTCAAGGTAGCGTGCGGTTTGTCCAAGCCGTAGCGCTGCAACTCCTTGGGCGCATAGGCAACCAGCTTCTGCGCGGTGAGCGTGGCCAACCGGCCGAGCAACTCGGGCACCTTTTGTTCGTCGGCAACCTGCTTTGAAGGTTTGAGCATTTGCCAGGTATCGTCTTTCTTGATGATCTCAAGCGTTTCTGGACCGACGATGCGTGTTAGCCCGGTGACAGCAGATGCGTTGAGCTTCAGCAGGCCGCGTTCTAGAAAATCCAACGCCGTGCGATCGGCAACCCGCGCCAGGGCTGCATCCACCTCGAACACGCTGGCGTCCTCCGGCTTGGCCAGGCCGGCATAGCGGCCGGACTCGCTTGAAGCCCCCAAGCGAAGGCTATAGCTCTTGCCGGCTTTGGTTTTCACACTCAACAGGGTGGAAGGAGTTGCTAACCCATACGGGTGTAGATTCTTGGCTGCATGGACGACGAAGCGGCTGGCCTTGGGAGCCGTCAACGCTTGGACCAACTCGTCGACCACCTGCTTGGGCACTGGCACCGTGAAGGGGCCCTGTACTTCCCACAGATCCCCGTCTGCCTTACGCACCAGGCGAAAACTCGGCTCGTCCTTGCCCCGCTCAAACGACATCTCCACCAGTGAGTCGTCGGCTGCCACGCTCCACAACGTTTTGGGTCGATACCCTAGGGAGTCTCGCCGTACCGACTCGACCAAGTCGTTGTCCAACACGAACACCTCCGCATGCCCCGCACGCCGTGCATACCAGTTTGCAGCATCCAGCGGCCGACCGATCATTAGCGTCTCGGGGCCAAAGCTCACTTGTACTCGGGGCACATCCAAGCCGTAACGCAGGGCATCGGCAGCGGAGAGGGGCTCGCTTAGTGTTGCGACGTAGCGCACCACCCGGAGATTGGCCAGGCGACGGGCCAATTCGTCCACCAGGCTCGCGTCGGCGGCTGTCTGGACCGGTTCGGTCAGTTTCCAATCGCTGCCGCTACGTTCCAAAAGAAGCGTTTCCCCCGAGGGGGCCAGTGCGACCAGGGCTGCCAACGGCGACAAACCAACCAGGTGCGGCCCTGGTGCAGGCCAATCGCGGCGTTCGATGCGTAGGTGGGCGATACGGTCGGTTGGAAGCTCTAGCAACTGTTTACCACGAAAATCAAGAGTGGTTTTACCGATCACTTGAGAGACTAGTTCATTACTGATTTCGTTGATGCGTGGATACCCGTTGCTCGTGGCGTAGAGTTTACCGGCCTCAGCGCGGTGGCGACCCAGCACCAGGGTTTGGGTACGGCGACGCGGCGACTCCAGCGGCCCCTCTTCGATCTGAAGCGTTAGGGTTGCAGCGGGCGGTTCCAGGCCCAGCAGCTCACGCGGCACCCGTGGATCGGCAAACCACAGCGAGCTAAGCAGCGTTGGAGCAGTTCCCGCCAGGCTAATTGCCCCAACGGCGGCTCCGAGTTGCACGCGTAATCCCGCGTCGCGTTCCAGCGTTGTCAGCGAGGAGAGCGTCGTCAACAATCGATCAACTACGTCCTTATCAGCTTTCAGGTCGCCCAGACGCCAGTCGGCCGATGGGGAGGCCAAGGGGAACTCGCTGGAGGCCTCTCGGCTGCGGGGCTTAGCGTTGGTCAGCGTGAGGGGTGGGGTGTTGGGCAGGGTGAGCGTCAGGCTGCGGACCTCCTCGGGTCGGAAGCGGAGCAACTGCGCATCGCGTAGCGTGTCCAGCACCGCCGGGAATAGGTCGTTAAATTTCTCCGTCGCCACCGTGAAGTAGCGTGGCTGGCCGGCCAATCGCGCCACGGCGGTCGGCTTGTCCGGGCCGCCCACCTGCGTCGGGCCGATCTCCAAGGTCAGCGTCGAGCCATCCGAGCGGGTTACGCTCAACACTCGTTCGACGGTAAACTCCGCCGGTGCCTCAATGAATTTTTCCACCCACAGATCGGCAGCTGCTTCCAGCAACAGATCGCGACCGCGCGGATCCAGCGCATCGCGCAGGGGATAGCTCATTTCCCAGCTATCGCTGGCTTGCTGCTTGTTTCGCGTCAGGGTTAGGCGATGCTCTCCCTTCTCATAGATCGCAATGGCCGCAGCATCTAGTCGTTCAACACGAGCCGTACCGCTCTCGTCTTTCAACTCACGACGCGAGGGGAAGATGCGGCGTTGCTGGTAGAAGTCGGCCGGACGATCCAACACCCCTAGCAACCCCGGGGCCAGGCGAAGCACCTCATCGGCCTCGCCGAGGCGCAGCAAAGTCGGCCGGTCGAAGCGGCCCCCCTCGCGGGCTTCGGCAAAGGCCAAACGCTGTTCACCGTTGGGGGTGGTGATCAAGACAGTGAGATGTGGCTGAAAGCCTTCAGCGCTCTGAGGGGCGAAGCGAGACCGCAAATTGCTCAGGGCGTCCAGCAGGCGGCGCATCTCGCCGGGCCTAGTCGCCCAGCCGCCCTCCAGCCGCCATTCTTGTCCACTACGCAGGAAGGTGACGTTGCCTCCTGGGCGCTCGATGACAATACGGCTCCATTGGGCTGGGTCGGGCAGCGGCTCGGTCGTAGCGGGGATGACCTCAGGCTGCTTCTCGAAATAGGGCAAGGTGCCCAGGGTGTACCAGGCAGACAGGCCAGCTGCGCCCAGCAAGAGCAAGGCGAAGGTAGTTCTCCAGTTCATGCGTTGCAGTCTCCTGTGGATGTTCGGTGTCAGCGGAGCCGGCGGAACAGCAAGACTACCGCGCCGAGCAAGGCAAACAGGACCGGCAGGCCCAGACGACTTCCCCACAGCCACCACTCATAAGCCGGCTGCTCAGGCGTAATGTTCAGGCGTGGATAGCTCCAGGGATGCTCATCCGTCGGCAGATAGTCATCGCGTCCCAACAGCCAGTTGGTCGTGACCAGCAACAGCCGCTCTCGGGCCGGCTCCAGTTGCGTGCCGTGGAACACCTCGCCTTGGCCGATGACTGCGATACGAGCAGGCTGTCCGCCTGGAAGCGTCGTCTCCCCCGCCGCCGCGACACTAAACGCCCCCCGCCGCCGGGCATCGGGTGTGCCATTGTCGGGATCGTCAGGCTTGGCCGGGGTGTAGCGCGGCCGCCAATCCGCTGAGGGGAAGGGGCGATCCTCATTCCAGCCGGGCGCAGTAACCAGGAAGGTGCCGCCCTTCTCTTCTGGGCCGGTCCAGCTGACCGGTCGCGGAAAACGCAGACGCAACGTCGCCGCCTCGCCCACACTGCGATTCAGTACACGCAACGCTCGCCGTAGCGGATGCTCCGGCCCCGGTGGCTCTCCAGGACGCGGCAGCAAGGGCGGCACAGCCGTTTCAAAGTCCAGGGGGGGCACTTCGACCGGCGTCGATTGCCGGAACAGTTCCTGACGCCGCTCGGCAAAAGCGCGGCTATCAGAGTTGAACAGCACCGTGTGTTTACCCAAACGGAAGCCGGCCTGGGTCAAGAGGCGTTCCAACCCATCCGGGCCAGGTGGACCGAGTTCCGGTGGCAGACGCAAGCCGGCCGGTTCATTCGTCGGCCCCGAACAAACGAGCAACGGCTTGCCCGCCTGCACGAACTCCTGCAACGCCGACAGTTGTTCCTCGGAGAAGCGATACAAGCGAGGAATGATCAATTGGCCGCTGCTACTCTGCCGCGTCAGCCGGGGAAGGATCACCAAGTCACACTCGGCCAGTGCAAAGGCCAACTTGGCCTTGATGTCGCTCAGGCGACGCGATTCGGCCACGCGGTCTAGATCATAGCCGGCGCGTTCGGCCTGTTTGGCCTGCAACTCCTTGCGGGCGTTAGCCAACTCCTCGTTAATGTTGTTCAGGTCGCGTTGGGCCGATTCTTGCAGACGCAGCCGCCCCGTCTCAGTGACCCGTCCGCCCAGAAACAGCCGACCATATTTAGCTGTCAGTTGCTTGAGTTTGGCCTCGGTGTCTTCGCCAGGTCGAACGCGCAAATCCTCGACCACAGCCAGGAGGGCTTTGCGTTCTTCTTCCAGGTCGCGCAAATCTTCGCGCAGCGAGTCGATTTCTGCCTCCACCCGGTCGAGTTTGCTCTCTTCCAGGCTGTCGGCAGCGGCTTCCAGGCGGGCCCCGCGATCCCAGCCTTTCTTAAGCATGATGTCCTGCACGTCGAAACCATGTAGCGTCAGGGTCTTCCGCAAGCCTGCCAACGAAAATTGCGGCTCTGTGCTATCGGTGGCCAGCAATTCATGAATGATCAGCACACCAACTCGCGGCCGGCGTTGCTCCAAGTTGAGGATACGCCGGACGAAAGGATGGGTGCCCCGGCCATCGGGGCCTTGGCCCAGCAACACCAGGTTCCCGCGTCCTTCTTGAGAGGCAATACGATCCAAAAGGTAGAATTCGTTGAAGCTCATTTGCTGCACGCGGTCGGCCCCGACGATGAAGATGCTATTCTCGGGAGCCGCGTCGATCGCTTCACGCAGCTTGTTGTTGCCGGCCGTCAAACGATCCAGTTTTTCGCGGTAGCCCTTCTCTTGCACGTCGAGCAATTCCACCTGTAGCGACGAGCCAAACTCTCGCAGTAGGGCGACCAGGTCTTGCACCTTTTCGACGATCTTGCGTTCCGCGGCCGTGTCGTACAAGTCCGGTTTGTCGGCTCCCGCAAACGCTTTGTGGACCTGGTAGACGATCACGCGTGTTCGGTTGGCCGGATCGGGCCGCAGGGTGGCCAGTTGCTCGCGAACCTGCTCCGGAAGGGTGAAAGCGCCCTTGCGGGTCAGATCCCATCGTACAGGATGTTGAAACGAGTACACATTCACCCCGATCGCCAGTGCGATGGCCAACACTACCTGCACCATCGCTACAAAGCCCAAAACGTTGCGTCGACCGGCCGCCAGGCTCAGCAGCGCTAGGAGTTCAACCAGCAGAGCTACGCCAATGAGCCCCAAGGCGCTATACAGCAGGATCGGCTCGCTGCCCCCACTATCTCGGCGGAGCAGCAGTTCTCTGACCTGTTCATAGCTGTGCAAACGCCACACCACCACCAGCACCAGCACTATCGCCAGGCCGATCAATCCTAGCAACCGCGACAAGAAATGCAGCCGCGACCACAGCCGCTCTTTTGCGTTTATTGCCATCGGCGACTCTCCAGACTGCGAACGGTGAGAAACAGGCACAACGCCGTCGTCGAGACATACAGGATCAGCGGGCGACTATCCAGCAGGCCGCGGGTAAATGCCCGGTCGAAGTGCAACGGTACGCTGACGTAATAAACAATTTGATCAACCAGTTCGGCTTGGCCCTGTGGCTTGAGAAACCCTGCCAGCACAAACGGCAACGAACAGGCAATTGCCAAGATAGCCGCGACCAGTTGATCGCGGACCAAACTGGAGACAAACAAGCCGATGCTCAGAAACATCGCTCCGGTGAGGAAGATACCCAGATAGGTTGTCAGCGCCGGGTAGGGGTCCATGCTCGACGGAATGCGCACTAGCCAGACCTCATCGGATCGATAGTGTTGGATACCGCCGACCAGAGCGGCCAGTAGCCCGCCGCCCACCAGCAACAGCGAGATGACGCGTAAGAAGGTATCGACACGCGGCAGAAGCAACAGGCCGCCCAGTAGCACCGCGACCACCCCGCCGGCACAGGTGATCGCCCAGGGCGTCCAGACGAGCGGATCACGCACATCGGCAAAGCGGATTGCTTCGAGATTCCATATCTGCAAAGCAGGAAGATAAGCAAGCGTTGGAAGCCATAGAACCACATAAAAGGCCAACGCCGCCAGAAACTTGCACAACACCACCTGCCAATCTTGCAACGGGGCAGTCATCAGCATCTCCAGAGTGCCGCTGGCCCGCTCCTCGGCAAACAGCCGCATCGTTAGCAGCGGGGGCACGAACAGGAACACCAGCCAAAAGCGTTCATCGGCGAACATGGTGCGCCAGGGGGCATCGGTGCCCTCGGGTCCAGTGGTCGTGAGCAGATTAAACGACACGCTGAACAAGTAGCCCGTGACGCTCAGGAACACGACCAGCACAACATAAGCAATCGGCGAAATGAAATAGGCCCCAAACTCCCGTCGAGCTAGGCTGCGGGCCTGAAACAACCCGGCGACCAGGTACAACGCCGCTAGCAGCAACACCACAACGGCGACAGCCAGAGAGCCGGCCAGCAGCAGGTTGGCTTGGGTCCAGTCGCGCCAGGCGATCCCATCAACGAGCATGGATACCTCCGGTCGATTCGCCTTCTACTAAACGAATGAAATACTCTTCTAATGTCATGTGGGAGGGGCGGATCGCCGATAACTTGCCCTGGGCCGCCACTACCCCCCGGTTGATAATCACCGCTTCGTCACATGTAGCCTCTACCTCGCTGAGAATGTGCGTCGAGAGCAACACCGTGTGCGATTGGCCCAACTCCCAGATCAACTGCCGCGTCTCGCGTATCTGAGTGGGGTCCAGTCCTGCCGTCGGCTCGTCTAAAATCAACACCGGCGGATCGTGCAGCAAAGCGTCGGCCAATCCCACCCGTTGTCGATACCCCTTGGACAACGTGCCGATGAGCTGGCCGCTTACTTCGGTCAGCCAGCAGCGCTCCATGACTCGTTCGCGTGCCACGCTACAGCGTCGACCATGCAGCCCCTTGATGCCGCCTCGGTAGCGGAGATATTCGCTCACACGCATCTCAGGGTACAGCGGACACGATTCGGGCATGTAGCCGATACTCCGACGCACGCCCACCGGGTCCCAGAACACATCCTTGCCGTTGATCACCGCCCGGCCCGAGGTGGCCGTCAGGTAGCCAGCGAGGATACGCATGGTGGTGGATTTGCCCGCCCCATTAGGGCCGAGAAACCCCACAACCCGGCCGCGGGCCACCTCAAACGAGACATCACGCACCGCGGCATAATCGCCGTAATACTTGGTGAGGTTGGAAACTTCGATCATGCGGCCTCCACGGAAGGAACCTTGGAAGTCGATACGGTCGAAAGGGGCATTAGGCAAGGGGCTGCACCCCGCGAGAGTTTTTTGCTGTCACGAGATATTCTCGCTCTTGCAAGAAACTCCAACTAAAGTAATAGACGCCCCTCTTCTCGCCATGGATTCGGCCGATCGGTTCCTAAAACACACTGTGGGATCGCTGTTCTTTCTTGTTCGGCCGCAGTTTCCAGGAACGGCGAAGAGTACGGGCAACGCTCCCGCCCCGATCGTGTCCCCGGTTGCAGCGTTTTGGTGCGTGGATCGGCCGAGCAACTACATAATTCGATCGAGGTGGACAGCCGGCGGTGCGGTGAATTCTATAGGGGTTGGAACTTTGCTGCTCCGCTTCTAAGGTCGTTCGCCAGAGCGGCTCGTGTTCGATTATCGGCACGAGTTGGGGGAGCCAGCCGGCATAGGGCATGCCCCCCCCTCTCGATGGAATGTCAC
>JBDNDE010000054.1:0-18037 GCA_046719305.1 Gemmataceae bacterium
CCTTCGGCACATACCATTGCCTTGATTTTGGCCACGTCTGGCCCTTTGGCAGCGAGCGTTTGACGCTTGGCGTATAACGCCTTCCAGTCGGCATCTTGGGTGCGAAACCAACGCAGAATCGCATGTTCCTCGATCCCGGACCGGCCTGCTAACGCTGCTCGCACCTCGGCTGGCAGGCCGTCGTTGGCCACCGCGGGAGCCCGGGCCTGAGCCGACACCGAGACACGCGGCCGACCGAGGTTGTGCCCGGTGTTGTTGTTGAAGCGGAGCGTCAGAGTCACGGCGGTACCCGCGGGCAGAGGCCGCTCCAATTCCCAGACGGCGGCGTGATCTGTGCCGAACTGCGGGTCCACCGCCCAGGCCGACACTGGGTCGGCGTCGAGGGTAGCGGCCACCGGTAACCCTTTTTGCTCGAAGGTGGCGCGGGCAGCAATTAGTTTCACCACCTTGCCGGCGGCAACGAGTTGGACATCGCTCAAGGCAAAGTTGCCGTTGCTTGCTCGTCCGGGACCACCGCGAACCAGCGAGGGATGCGTGAGTGCTTCGAGTCGCAGGGCGGCCGTTTCGTGCGGCAGGGTAAAGGTGAAGAGGTATGTATCTTTAGCTGGGTTGGGCCCCCTGGCCAAAAACGACCCGTCGGGCTGCGCAGTAAGAGTAGCCTTGCCGATGGACCGAGCGGTTGCTTGGACCACGGTCCAGGGCGAAAGCGGCTGGCGTTTGGTCAACCAAGCTCGCATGCGTTGTGTAACGGGGCCGGCCTCTAGCTCAGCCAGTTCGTTGTCCAGGCGCTGGAGTTCAGCAGCGTGGCGGTCGCGGGCCACTTGGGCTTGCTGGGGGTCCAGTTCGATTTCCTGATCGCTGCGTACGGTCTTGGTAAAGGTGCTGACCAGACGGTAGTAATCTTTCATCGGCACCGGGTCATATTTATGATCGTGACAGCGAGCGCAACCGAGGGTGAGTCCCAGAAACGCCGTGCCCATCGTGCGTACCATGTCATCCAGTTCGTCGTAGCGTTCTTTCTCCACCGTGGCGGCGGTGATCTGAGTACTATGAACGCCCGCGCCTAGGAAACCGGTCGCTGTCCAGGCGAGCGGATTGCTCGGTTCATACTCATCGCCGGCAATCTGCCAACGGATGAACGTGTCATAGGGTAGGTCGTCATTAAATGCCTTAACGACAAAATCACGGTAGGGCCACGCATGCGGCCGGTCATAATCATGCTCGAATCCGTGACTTTCGCCGAAACGAACAATGTCCAGCCAGTGACGTGCCCAGCGCTCGCCGTGGCCGGGGTCGCTCAAGTAGCGCTCGACCAGACGTTCATAGGCGTCGGGGTGCGGGTCACGCTCAAACGCGTCGATCTCCTCCGGGGTGGGCGGCAACCCCACCAGCCCAAACTTCAGCCGCCGAAGCACTGTACGGCGATCGGCTGGAGCGGCTGGGCGGAGCCGTTTCGCTTCCTGTGCCACGCGGACAAACTGGTCGATCGGGTTCTTAGCCCACAACTGGTCACGCGGGGTGGGCACCCTCGGCCGATTGAGCGGCCGAAACGACCAAAAGGCCCGATCCTCGGCGGTGATAATCATTTCCTTGGGTTTGGGGGTAGCTCGCTCCAAGAGTGGCTTATCGTATGGTGCCCCGAGGTCGATCCACTTCGCTAGGTCGGTCAGCTGTTGTTTGGTGAGCGGGTCGTGTCCCTTGGGGGGCATGTGGGGTTCGTCGAGGCCAGCTGCCAGTCGATAGAGGCGCGAACTGCTTGCCTTGCGTGGAGTAATCGCCGGGCCGTTGTCGCCTCCCTTGAGCAGTGCTTCGCGGGTGACGAGGTCCAGCCCACCGCGGGTTTTGCTTTCGCCGTGGCATTTGAGACACGATTGGACGAGCGTATGACGGACACTACGGGCAAATAGTTCCCGTCCGGCGGCCATCTCGGCGGCGTGTTCGGGCGGTACCTTGGGATCGGCAGCCCAGACTAGCGAAGACACCACAAACAACACACAGAACAAACGCATGACAACCTCGGGAGAGAGACGAAAGCTGAGGTTCACTCGCGGGAGCCAATCCCCTGGCTCGAGGTAGTTGATGTAAAGGTCAGGCCCGCTACTGGGGAGATTGAGCCGTGTGGGTTAGGCGTTTCGGCTGGATAGTTCCCAGGCAGGAGGCACGAGCTCGACTGTTCAACTATGCTACCACAAGTCGCGCAACCGGTCCACCTCGGCAAACGGTTGCCAGGCATGCTCTGGGCCGGCGTGTTCTCAAAGGCCCCGGCAGAGATGTTCACGGTGAGGGCACCGGACCAGAACACGAGATATAGGCCCTCTGCCGCCAGCTGATCTACAGGGCAGAGATGTTCACGGTGAGGGCACCGGACAACAACTACTTTTAGTGATCGAGCTAAGGGGAGGGCGACGAGTTGGTCCCCCTCCGCCGATTGTGGGTCGGGGAGGGGCTAACCTACAGCAGGGGAGTCGATCGGGTTACGGCTTCCAACGTAGGATCGGTTCCTTGGCGGCTCGGACCTCGTCGGGTCGGCTACGCGGCAATGTGTGAGGAGCGAGCCGCAGAAACTCCGGATCTTCGCCTTTGATTTGGATCAGCGTCTGGGCAAAGGCGTCCAGCGTCTCTTTGCTCTCCGTCTCGGTTGGCTCGATCATCAACGCCTCAGGCACCACCAGCGGGAAATACACCGTCGGCGCGTGATAGCCGTAATCCAGCAGTCGTTTGGCAATTTCCATGGCACTGATGTTCCGCTCGCGACGCAGATTACGACAACTGGCCACGAACTCATGCATGCAGCGATCGCCATGCGGTACATCGAAATGGTCTTTGACCTGACTGAGCAAGTAGTTGGCATTGAGGACCGCTACCTCGCTGACCTCGCGCAGTCCCTGTGGCCCAAGCGTGCGGATATAGCAGTAGCCGCGTAACAGAATGCCAAAGTTGCCGAAGAAACTGCGGACACGGCCGATGGATTTGGGCCGGTCGTAATCGAGATGATAGGTGTCGCCCTGTTTGACCACCAGAGGAGCAGGCAGATAAGGAATAAGCATATCACGCACGGCAATGGGTCCGCTGCCCGGACCACCCGCGCCATGCGGCCCGGTGAACGTCTTGTGGACGTTGTAGTGCATCATGTCGGCCCCGAAGTCGCCCGGCCGGGTGATGCCCAAGATAGCGTTCATGTTGGCCCCATCGAGATAGACCAAGCCACCCGCTTCGTGGACCATTTGCGTGATGGTGGCGATCTGTTTCTCGAAGAGCCCCAAGGTATTGGGATTAGTGATCATGAAAACAGCGGTGCGTTCGTCGAGCTTGGCCCGCAGGTCTTCGAGATCGACGTAGCCGCTGGCACTCTTGATTTGCACCGCCTCGAAACCGGCGATGGCGGCACTAGCGGGATTCGTGCCGTGGGCGCTATCAGGGATCAGCACGCGTTTGCGTTGCAGCTCGCCGCGATCCTTGAAATAGGCCGAGGCGACTAACAGGGCGGTCAATTCCCCTTGGGCACCGGCGGCAGGCTGCAGCGACACCCCGTGCAGACCGGCAATCTCGGCGAGATACTGCTGCATCTCGTAGAGTAGCTGCAAGGTGCCCTGGCAACTGCGGTCGTCCTGCAATGGGTGGACCTCGGCAAAGCCGGGCAGGGCCGCGAGCCGTTCGTGACGTTTGGGGTTGTACTTCATCGTACAACTTCCCAAGGGATAAAAATTCGTGTCAATCGCCATGTTCTTCGTGGAGAGATTCACGAAGTGGCGGATAAGGTCCAGCTCGCCGATCTCCGGAAGAGGCGGCGGGGCGTCCGCTAGATGAGCAGCGGGCAACAAGTCGTGCAACGGCGTCTCGGGGACATCGCAAGCGGGCAACCGCGCGCAGCGTCGGCCGGGCCGGGACATCTCAAACAACAGGGCGGTGGACTGATTCTTTTCCATGTGCTGTGCTCCCGCAATGAGGCCATCCCCGATTAGGCCATCGCCGTAGGGGTAAACCACTGCACGCCCAGCCGCAGCGAGCGAGTCAGCGCGTCAATCTCTTCACGCGTCCGCTTTTCTGTTACCGCGACGCTGAAACAATCGTTCCACTGCGGATACCACCGCCCTAGATGAAGTCCAGCCAAGATCCCGTCTTCCAGGCAATGCGAGAGCAACTCGGGCACCGGCGTTTCGCTTCGCAGCGTGAACTCTTTGAAGAACGGCCGATCGAAGCGACGGGTGAAGCCTAATTCGCGTTCGAGTTGGGTCGCGGTGTAGTGCGCCTTCCGCAGGCACAATTCGGCCGTCTCACGCAAGCCCTGCGGTCCCAGTGCGGTGAGATGGACCGCGGCACGCAGCGCCATCAGTCCCTGGTTGGTGCAAATATTGCTGGTGGCTTTTTCGCGGCGGATGTGCTGTTCGCGGGTTTGCAGTGTCAAGGCGAAGGTGCGTCGGCCATGGCGGTCGACGGTTTGGCCAACGATCCGGCCGGGGATTTTGCGAACGTAAGCTTCACGGCAGGCGAGCAAGCCCAGGTATGGCCCACCGTAATTCAGGGCGTTGCCCAGCCCCTGCCCCTCGGCAACGGCGATGTCGGCCCCGTAGTCACCCGGCTTCTTCAGAATGCCCAGGCTAATAGGGTCGAAACTGACGATGAACAACGCCCCGACTTCATGACACAGCCGGGCCACTGCCTGCACTTCTTCCAAGCAGCCGAGGAAGTTGGGATGCTGCACGACCACACAAGCGGTCTGGTCGTCGAGGAGTTTTTTCAGGTCATCGGGGTCCAGATAGCCGTGCGGCGTGGGCACGATCGTTACTTTCGGCTCCAGATTGGCCAAATACGTTTGCAACGTCTGGCGATAGTCCGGGTGGACGCTCTCGGCGACGAGTACCTTGCCATGGCGGTTGGTGATGCCGGTCGCCATCAGGACCGCCTCGGTAACAGAAGTACCGCCCTCATAAAGGCTAGCGTTGGCCACCTCCATGCCAGTCAGTTGGCAGATAAGCGTCTGGAACTCGAAAAACGCCTGCAAACTGCCCTGGCTGGCCTCAGCCTGATAGGGAGTGTAGGCGGTGTAGTACTCGCTCCGCGAACAGACGGCATCGACCACGGCCGGCGTGAAGTGGTCGTAAGCTCCGCCGCCCAGGAAGCACAAAGCATTCGAGGCGTGCCGGTTGCTTGCGGCTAGGTTGCTCAGGTGCCGCGTCAGTTCGATCTCGCTTTGCGGGGCCGGGATGTCCAGCGGCCGTTTCAGCCGCAGGCTCTCGGGGATGGGGGCAAAAAGTTCCTCAATAGAGCGTGCCCCGATGGCGGCCAACATGGCGGCCTGTTCCTCGGGGGTGTTCAAGACGTAAGACAAGCGACAAACTCCTCTATGGGCACCAGAAAGGCTCAGCTATGGATTCCTCAATGGTTCAATGGGCTTCGGATTCGATCTGCTTCTGATAATCTTCGGGCGACAGCAAGTGGGCCAGCGCGTCGGGACCACTAACCCGCACGCGGAACAACCAGCCTGCACCGTAAGGGTCGCCGGTGAGCGGGCCGGCATCGCTGGTCAGGCCGCTGTTTTGCTCTACTACTTCCCCCGTCACCGGCGAGTATAGGTCGCTGACCGCCTTGACTGTCTCGATATTGCCGCACGACTCGCCTGCCTGGACCTGCTTGCCGACAGCTGGCAAGTCGATATAGGTGATATCGGTCAGTTGGTTGGCAGCGAATTGGGTAATTCCCACGGTGGCAATGTCGCCGTGTAAAGCGGCCCATTCGTGAGATTTGGTGTAACGTAGATTGCCCGGAACCATCAGAGTTCTCCCCTCGACATTATGGTAGGCGCGGTTGGTTAACTGCGACGATAGAAAGGCAGCGAAACCACTCGCGCCGTGGTGGTCGCATTTCCTAGTGCCACTTCTAACTCGGTGCCGACCGCCGACACCTCGGGTGCCACATAACCCATTGCAATCGGCACAGCGAGCGTCGGCGGTATGGTGCCACTGGTGACCTTGCCCACCGCCCGGCCCTGATGTCGGACCTCGGCCCCTTCGCGGGCAGCGCGACGGCCCTCCAGACGCAGCCCCACCCGCACCGGTTGAGGAGTCTGCTGTCGGGCTACAAGGGCGTCACGGCCCCAAAAGTCGCCCTTGTCGAGCTTTACCGCCCAACCCAACCCTGCTTGGAGCGGGTCGATCTCCTCGGTTAATTCATGGCCATAAAGCGGCATAGCCGCTTCCAGACGCAAGGTATCGCGTGCCCCCAGACCACACGGCTTGGCCCCTCGACTCACGAAGGCGTCGGCCAACTGGACAGCCTTGTCGGCGGCAAGCATCACCTCCAGACCGTCTTCGCCCGTGTAGCCCGTGCGGCTGATGAGGCAATCGACCCCCTCAAAACGTGTGGCAGCGGCAAAATAATACTTCAGACGGGCTGCGTCGAGTTCAAACAGGCCGCGTTGCATCTGCATAGCTTGCGGTCCTTGCAGCGCGAGCATAGCCGTAGCCATTGTGCGATCTTCGAGGACTACATCGGTACCAGCCATGTGTTCCTGGAAGTGGGCGACGATCTTGTCGCGGTTGGCGGCGTTGACCACCATCGACCAGGAATCAGCCCACCGATAGATCAACACATCATCCCGAATGCCGCCCTGTGCGTTGCACACCAGCCCGTAGCGCACCTGGCCGACCTTCATCGTCGCTACATTATTGGTCGTCAGGCGTTGCAGCAGCGTCTCGGCTTGCGTTCCGCTGAAATGTAGCCGGCCCATGTGGGAGATGTCGAACAGGCCGGCGACCGAGCGAACCGCCTGATGCTCCTCGGTGATGGTAGAGTAACGCACCGGCAGCATCCAACCGCCAAATTCGACCAGGGTGCCGCCACGCGTCTGGTGCCACTCATAAAGCGTAGTCCGCAACGCCATACTTTGCCTCACTTGCAGTGTCGCCGGGTTGAGATAGCATTGTAGGCGCGTCGGAGGGAACAGAAAGAGGGCTAACCGCGTCACGATCTCCCGAGGCGATGGCTCATCGCTAACCGATACGGAAAAACCGACAGCGGCATGGGGGGGTCTGCCCCGAGGCAACCCCAGAGCTACTATGCTGTCATCTCAACAGTTCAGCCATCGTTCTTCTGAGACGATTTCGCTGAGGCGCGAATCGAATTTTTCCTTTGTTCTTGGGAATCGAATTGAAAAGCCTTGGTGATGAAGCGTATGGTAAGGCGCGACTGATCGGTCGGAGCAACCCTCTCAGGGTCGTTCGTGCCCTACTGCTCGTTCCCGTCTTGTTTGCCAATCGTTCTATCGCCCTCTGTTGATCACCTTTTTTGCCTCGGCCGCCGATCGGTTCGCCGATCGGATCTCGGCGTGAAGTTTCTCGAACTGGTTTGGTGCGTTTTCTTCGTTCGGCTCTGGAGCGTCGCGGTGTGCCCTGGTCCCTCTCTTCTGTCGGCGGTAGGTGCCGCTGTACCGCCAGGAGTGTCTGCGCGCCACGGAGCAGGTCTCCCGTCCAAGGAATTCTTTCCATGGGAGTAGCAACGATGATCAAGCAAACCAAGCGTGCCCACCTGTCTCTGGAAGCGCTCGAAGACCGCTGCGTACCGGCGGTCGATCTGTCAATGGTCGAATGGCGCACCTTCGATGGCACGGGCAACAACCTGGCCAACCCAACACAAGCAGCCGCCGAAACGCGCATGCCGCGCATCGGCTATGGGGCACAATTTCCCGATGGCTACGGCGACCAGATCATCAGGTCGCCGCAGCGTCCCAATCCACGGACGATCAGCAACGTACTGAACAAGCAAACGCAGAGTGTGCCCAGTGCTCGGGGGGTCACCGACATGGTGTTTCACTGGGGACAGTTCATCACCCATGATCTGGACCTGACGGTGAATGGTGCGCAATTCAATCAGTTGTTCACGGGTGGGGTAGGAGACTTCCGTATCCCGATCGAGGATCCCAACGATCCGCTCGGGCCAAACCCGATTCCCTTCAATCGCTCTCGCTTTGATCCCCTGACGGGTACACCCGATCCGTTCCCAGGGACAACTCGCCTCAATCGGCGTGAAAACATCAATAGTGTTAGCTCGTATCTCGATGCGTCGATGATCTATGGCAGCGATCAGGCGCGGGCCGACGCTCTACGCACCTTCCAGGGCGGCAAAATGCGCGTCTCGGCCGGGAATCTTTTGCCGTTCAACACCAACGGCCTGCCTAATGATGATCCGTTTGGCTTGGGCAGCCAATTGTATCTGGCCGGCGATGTGCGTGCCAACGAACAAGTGGGGCTGACAGTCCTGCACACGCTGTTTGTACGTGAGCATAACCGCCTGGCCGATCGCATCGCCAGCCTGCACCCACACTTGAATGACGAGCAGATTTATCAAGTCGCCCGCCGCATCGTCGGCGCACAGATTCAGGCCATCACCTACAACGAGTATCTGCCTGCGGTGCTCGGCTTTGAATTGGCCCCCAAGGCGAGCGATGCCCAGTACAACCCTGCAGTGAATGCGGCCGTGACCAATGCGTTTGCCCATGCGGTGTTCCGCTTTGGTCACAGTCAGATCAACGAGCAGGCGTTATTGATCAACGCTAGGGGCCGCACGGTAGGCAGCCTGACGATTCGGGATGCCTTCTTCAACCCAAGCTTCCTACAGGGCGGGTCACAAGCGTTAGAGAATTACTTACGCGGCGCGGTCACCCAGGTGAGTCAGGAGACCGACTTGCTCTTAGTCAATGGCGTGCGCAATAACTTGTTCGGCCCGCCTGGTGCAGGGGGCACCGACCTCGCCGCTCTGGACATTCAACGCGGCCGTGACCACGGTTTGCCGGACTACAACACCCTACGCAGCGCTTATGGCCCGGGCCGGGTGACTACCTTTGCCCAGATCAGTTCCGACCCAACGGTGCAGGCCCAGTTGGCGGCACTCTTTGGCAACGTCAACAATATCGATCCGTGGATTGGTGCCTTGGCCGAGGATCACCTGCCTGGGTCGAGTGCTGGGGTGTTGATTCATGGCCTAGTCAGTAGTCAGTTCATCCGCTTGCGGGATGGGGACCGTTTCTTCTATACGGTCGATACGTTCCTCCAGTCGGACTTTGTGCGCAGCATCCTGGACGTGAACACCGTGCGTTTGTCGGACATCATTCGCTGGAACACCAACATCCGCAACATCCAGGACGAGGTCTTTTTTGCTCCGTCGATCCTGATCGTGCGTGCCCCAGCCCAGGGAGCACGCTGGGACATCTCGCTAGCGGGCAATACGCTCAGCGTGGTCAATCGACAGACCGACCAGCGCCACTTCCGCCTGCTCAGCAGTGTCTCGCAAGTGTTCTTAGTCGGTTCGCCTACCGCTGCCGATCAGTTCAACATCTGTTTGGTATCGCCCAAGAATAACCGTTTGGCTAACATCCGCTTCGAGGTGGTCGGCGGGGCCAGCGCCGGCGATTCATTGAATGTCTTCGGCACGGTTCGACGCGACACCTTCAACGTGACCCAGGGGCGGGTGCAGGCCAACAACCTGCGGATCGACAACTTCGGCATCGATCGCGTCCGCCTGGTCACGCTGGGTGGCAACGACCAGGTGACGATCGCGCCGAACCTGACCTTCCCGATCGAGGTCCTCCTCTGGTTCAACCCCGATGATGAGAACCCCTAAGTTATGAAGAACCGGGAGCCGCCAGGGGTTGCTAGCGGCTCCCGAACAATTAGAAGCGAGTGCTTCCTTGCCCGAAGTCGGTTACCAGTCGTTGCCCAGAATCTCGCCGCCGGCGGGCGTGACGGCACCCCAGTAGGTGGACGGCGACATTCCCGGGGCCAGGGTGCGAACGCTGCCGTCGGCCAAAGCGGCCAGCATGCCCGAACTATGCGGCGTGCTGGGCCACTGCGGCTTGCAGTCCAGCTTGGAGGGTCGAACCTGAAAAGTTCGATGTGGTTGACCGATAGCAGTGCCGTACCCGCCTACCGTGACGGGAGGGTTGCCTGAAGTGACCGGGTAGTCTTGCGCCTCGTTCACTCCCTGAGCGACATCCCCCCCATCCGCGAAGGTTGCTCGGTTGAGTTGATACATTGCCCATGCAGCCGTCGAGGAACTGCAATGGGCATATTTCTCAACAATCAGAAGCGAGTTGGAGGTGCCGTCTGTAAAGGTCCAATTTACGCCCGGTGTTCCCTCAAGAGCCGATGCGTTCGCAGCATAGCTGGTAGTATATGCAAAGGCTACTGGGTCGAATGTGAAGTCGGCAGGGCTAATGAACACCTTCACAAGTTGTCCCTCAACTTGATAGGGGTCGGTGATCTGCGCGGCGAGATTTTCGCCCTCCAAGTAAGGCAGAATCGCGTGCCAGAACGAGCGTTTGGGATTCGCGCTGGCTGGGTGTCCGTTGACGCTGGGCAGTCGGCCTGCATGCGCATCGGCAAACGCATGTGTTCCCAGAGCGATCTGTTTGAGGTTGTTCATGCTTGAGGCGCGGGCCGCCGCCTCGCGCACCTTCTGGATGGCGGGCAAGAGCAGGCCAATGAGCACTGCCAGAATAGCAATGACCACCAGCAGTTCGGTCAACGTGAACGCCTTCCTAGCGACGATGTTCGACATGTCTTTCTCCAGTTTTCGGGTTGGTGAGGGGAACGGCGGCATGGCGTTTCTACTTCGTCTTCACGTTGTAGGTTTTCGAGTACGCGGCCTTGAGGAGGCCAGCCTCGAGGTACTCGAAGTAGATGGTGACATCGTACTCCGTCATCGGCTGGAGACCTTCGATCGTTCCGACGTAGTTAGTAGCGGTAGTCTTGGTCGCGATCGCGAAACTTCCAATCCCACCACCGCCCCCAGTGGGTGACGCGATCATCCGAACGTTGGCGCCGGTTTGACCTTTGTCAACCTTGAACGTCCCAGTGGAGGTGATCTTGCCGGGGCCCGGCGAAATGGGAACGGCGTCGGGGGTGACCTCAGCCGCCATTGCCATCGTTGCGATCGAAGCCAGGAGAGCGAGAGTCAGCAGCGTTTTCTGCAAGATGTGCATCACCGTAGTCCTCATTGATGCCTGTTAAGAATAACGACTACGATATCCCCGCGATCCGCATTATCGTTGGTCTTGGCATATCTTGCCCCCCCCCATTGGATGTCAAGAAGCAGATCTATTACCTCCGTCCTTTTCTTCATTTCTTCTCGGAGCATCCCAATCCAGATACGCTGGCTTTCAATCGCGATGAGCAAACCACCAGGGAGCGTTCCTCCCCGGTCACCGTAGATTCCGCGCGTTACTTCTCGAACTCCACCGCCTCTTCCCAGCGCTCGTAGAGCACGGCGAGGGCGGCCTTGAGTTCCTCGAAGCGGGTGGTAGTGCTCTTCACCTTGTGCGCGTCGCGGTACAACTCCGGCGAGGCCAGCGCCTCCTCCAATTGCTGCAATTCGCCCTCGGCCGTGGCGATCTGCGCCTCCAGGTCGGCCGCCTTGGCGAAGGGGAACTTCCGCTTCTTCTTGCCCTTGTTCTGATCCGGGGGCGGCGACGCGTTGGCCGCGCTGCTCGCCTGTGCCTTGGCCCGGCGTTTCTCCTCGGCCTGGGCCTTCTCCTTGGCGGCCGCCTCCTGCTGGGCGCGCATCATCTCGTAGGTGTCGTAGTTGCCGTGGATCAGCTGGGTGTTGCCGTTGCCGTCGAGCACGAGCAGGAGGTCGCAGACCTGGTTGAGGAAGTAGCGATCGTGGCTGACGACCAGCACGGTGCCCTCGAACGATCGCAACGCCTCCTCCAGGGCCTCGCACGCCCACAGGTCCAGGTGGTTGGTCGGCTCGTCCAGCACCAGCACATTGCAGCCCTCGGCCACCAGCTTCACCAGGGCGGCGCGGCTACGCTCGCCACCGGAAAGTTTGCCCACTTTTTGATAGACGATATCGCCCTGCAGGCCGAAGCGGCCCAGCAGGTCGCGCATCCAGCGTTCTTCGGCGTTGGGGTCGGCCTCGGGCCAGACGGCGCGAATGACCTGCTTGTCGGGGTCCAGACACTTCAAGTGTTGATCATAATAGCCAATCTGCACTAATGCGCCATGTTGCACGCGGCCGGAGTCGGCCTTTTCCTCGCCCAGCAGACAGCGCAAGAGCGTGGTCTTGCCTGAGCCGTTGGGACCGAGGATGCCCAGACGTTTGCCGCGTTGCACGTCGAAGCTGAGGTCGTGAAACAGTACCTTGTCGTAACGCTTGCTCAACTCCTCGACACGCAACACTAGATCGCCAGCTCGGCGGACTTCGCCAAAATGCATCCTGGGTGACTCGATCTTAGTCGGCCGCTCCAGTCGTTCGATTTTGTCGATCTGCTTCTGACGCGAGGCAGCCTGCTTGTGCAGCTGTCCATAGTGAACGCGGCGGATGTATTCCTCTTGCTTCTCGATGTACTCTTGTTGTGACTCGAACGCCTTGAGTTCTATCTCATAGCGTTCTTCTTTGAGTTGCCAATACTTCTTGAAGTTGCCGGGATAAACCGTGATGCGGTGCTTTTGCATCTCAAAGATCTTGCTGACAACGCGATCGAGAAAATAGCGATCGTGGCTGACAATGAGCATGGCCTCGTGTTGACGGACTAGGTAATCCTCCAGCCAGCGGGTGGTGTCAATGTCCAGGTGGTTGCTCGGCTCATCCAGCAGCATGACATCCGGCGACGCCAGCAGCAGCTTGGCCAGCATCACCCGGCTTTGCTGGCCGCCGCTGAAAGTGCCCAAGGGTCGGTCGAAATCAGCCCGAGAGAAACCCAGACCTTCCAGAATCTCCTCAACCTGGTGATCGACGTTGTAGGCATCGTGATGCCGCAGCATCTCCTCCAGTCGGCTATAGCGGGCCGAGAGCGATTTTCGCTCAAGCTCGTCGGTAGCTACAGCGAGTTTTTCGGCAACGGCGACCATCTCGTCATAGCGGGCCAGCAGGCCGTCCAGAGCGCTGCGGGCCTCGGCAAATAGAGTGCGATCGGCCGCGAAGTCGGGCGTCTGCTGCAACAATGCCACACTAGCCCCGGCATGTAGACGCACTTCGCCGCGATCGGGTTTCTCCAGTCCAGCGAGAATTTTCATCAGGGTGGTTTTGCCGATGCCGTTGGGACCGACCAGACCGACCCGTTCGCCTGCGCGCAGTTCAAAGCTGACGTTTTCAAACAAAGGGCCAGCATCAAAGCCTCGCTCCAGCCCCTCGCAACTCAATAGCAACATCGAGCTATGAACCTCCGTAGCCTCGCTCGGCCTCTTGGATTGACCCGGTCAGAAGCGGTCAGAAGGAGGGAGCATCCGGCAAGACCTGTAAAAACGCTTCAATAGCCTCGGGAGCAAACCCCGCCGCTCGTCCCCTGCGGAATAGTTCACGGGCTTCGTCACGCCGTCCATCCAGCCAGCGAGTGTATCCTGCTAGGAATTGTAGCAACGGCTCGTTGGGGTGCCGCCTACAGGTTGCCTCCAGAGCTTCGAGAGTCTCAGCATAATCCCCCGCAGCATTGTAGAGGTCTAATGGTCGAAAGGCGGTCGTGGGCCAGTCGGGTCGACGCTTCAACGCAGCGATCAACACCTCGGACGCCTCGGCATACTTGGTCATGGCTAGGAGTGCTTGTACCAGCAAGAAAGGCGTCGTGGGCTCATTGGGGTCCAACTCGGTTGCTCGGCGGAAGCGTTGGGCCGCTCGGCCATATTCGCCGACGGCAAAGGCGGCACGACCGAGTTGCAACAGGCGTTGGGCCTCCTCGATGGGATGGGCGGCGGGATCTTGGCGTTGCGGCAGGCGCAACTCATCGTTGTCGGGTTCGGCGTGCTTGGGCTTGGGCTTGGGCTTGGGTTTGGGTTTGGGATTTTCCCGCGGCGGCAGGGGCGGCGGCGGCGGTTCTTGGGGCGGCAGGGGCGGCGGTCCTTGTCCTTCACCGGGCATCGGTGGGATATTGGGCACCGGAGGTACTTCGGGCACTGCAGGTACGTCGGGCAAGGGCGGCAACTGCGGCACCGTGGATAGCTCACGTTCCCGAGGCAGCCGTCCTGGGTCGGCTACAGTCGGCGGGTTGTTGATGATGATGATAGGCGGCTGCATCACGATCGGTGGTGGGGCGATCCAGGCGATGTGGCTTACGCGCTGATAGACCACACCGCCCACCAAGGGCGGCGCGAACGGCGGCGGCAGCGGTTGCACGAAGCCGACACCGACAGTCACCCTGCCGCGCTGGAAGGCCACGCCCCCGGCGAGATAAGGGTTGAAGAACGGCACCTGAGCCCAAACAAGCGTTCCCAGCAATGACAGCGTGATCAGGGCCAATCCGAAGCGACACCGAAGCATATGGGGCGTCCTTTCGTAAAGGGAAGCGGCCTCTGCTAGTGTAGCGGATGAAACGGCGCTGCAACAGGGTAGCGACGCAATGGCCCTTGCCAGACGAGCCGAGTCGCGGCCCTGGCTCGCTATGAATAAGTAGTCCGTTTTCCCAGTTAGGTACGAGTTAAATAGGTACGAGTTAAAGGGAGCCGACCGATGCGAATTCATACCCTGCAAACCGAATTGTGGATGCCCCGGCCTCTGGAGGAGGTGTTTGCCTTTTTCAGCGATGCGGCCAACCTGGAAGAGTTAACGCCACCGTGGCTGAACTTTCGGATTCTGACTCCATTGCCCATCGAGATGCGTCCCGGGGTGCTGATCGACTACCAGATCCAGTACCGGATTTTTCCGATCCGCTGGCGAACCGAGATCACGGTCTGGGAGCCGCCGTTTCGCTTTGTCGATCGCCAAATCAAAGGGCCATACCGCCAATGGATTCATGAACACACCTTTGAGGCAAAAGATGGCGGCACGCTGATGCGCGATCGCGTGGATTACGCCGTGCCCGGCTGGATTTTGGAGCCGCTGGTGCATGCCTGGGTGGTGGGGCCGGACGTGCAGCGCATCTTTGCTTATCGCGAGCAGCAGATGCGTCGGCGTTTTGGCCCGCCAGTCGAAACCGCCCCGACGGCTTAGGGCCGACGGAGAATTTTACCCCATCGGCTGGCGTGGGCCTCAGATGTGTCCCATACTACGAACAGTGGGACCGCTGCTTCCCGTTTTGTAGCTGCGTTGATGAGGCTCCTCTTGAGGTACTCTATCCACTCGTGGACGAATAAACTGCTCGGCGATGGCTCCCCGGTCGCCCTAGCTCGATCGGCTCTGCTGTTCGCTCCGGCTGTGGTCGTAGCCCTTTTTCTGTTCGCCACGGGCGGCAACAATCTGGTGTTATTGCTAGCACTGGTTGCCGAGTTGATCATACTCACCTGGGCACTCATGAGCCGGCGTGTACATGCCGAGACAATCGGGCCGGTGCTAATCCTGCTGCATGTGATTGCACTGAGCGGCCTAGTGGTCTCCCAGCCCAAGGTTCGGCCGCTGTGGGTGGTGCATCTAGCCCAGGCGGCATTGCTGGTGGTGCCGGTCTGGCTGTTTGGTGTTCAAATTCTTCAGGATTCCGGGGCGACCGCCCTTCGGCATGCCCGACAGCTGGCCAACCGACTGGCCCAGCGCAGCAGTTGGCCCAGTGATCTCAACGAGATACGGCAACTGCCCGAGGTTCAGGCGTTTCGCGAGGCGTTGCATATTGATGCGGCCCCGGCGTTGGAGTTACTCACCAACCCATGTGTGGGGGTACGCTTAGCCGCCTTGACGGCCCTGGAGTTTCGCTCTAACTGGCGACCGGGCCAGACGGGTCAGGTACTCCATTTTGCCCAGCGTGCCATCGAACCCGAGGTCCGAACCGCAGCGATCAACGCGTTGGCCAATACCGAAGATCGGATGATCGTCGAAGCCTTGGGTGAATTGATGCGTGACCCGCAGCCGATGGTTCGGCGGGCGGCCACCGAGGCGATCTTGTGGAATACAGAATCGCGTTGGCCCTGGTTACGCAATCCGGTGCGGCTGGCCTTGGCGGCTCCGGTTTGTCAAGAGGATGGAGCATTGCGTCTGACCGGCCAGCCGCTCTGTCCCGAGGCAGTCAACGATTTCACCGCCTGGGCTGCCGAGAAAGGCGTCTCTGCCTATCGAGCCGCCCTGACGCTTAGCTTGCATTACAACCGCCTGTTGTCGGCTTGCAGCGACCCGGAGCAGGTGGAGAAACTACGAAAGCAACTCGTCGATCCGCGTACGCCGCCGATGCTCCGATTGGAACTGGCCCGGCTGCTGCATCACTACCGGGAGTTGGACGAACCCCATTTCCGCTCTTTGCTTGATCCCAGCATGCCTGCTCCGGTACGGCTGATTGCGGTCGAGGCGTTACTCGGCCGTACCCAATGCCCAGAGGCGCTAGCTGCTCTGCATGATCTGGCTCGGCTGCCTAATCGCGAAATTGCCATGCTCACGGCCGACGTGATTCAACGTCGCTTGGGCGTGGATATGGGGCTACCGCGCGATATGCCGATGCCGCCAGTCAACAGCCGAATCGCTGCCGAAGTGGCACGACGGGTTCAGATGTGGGCCAGCCATCACGAAGTAAACGCCCAACAGGCGAAGAATGCATCTGCGTTGACCGATTCGCGTGTTGATTTAGGCTGAAACGCAGATTGAACGGATCAGGTGCTGGACCGCTTGCTGAAACCCCGGGGAAATCCCGAACCAGCAAAACGCATCAATCCGAGCATGCGGTTGACTCGTCGAACCATTGGACTCGCTTTCCGTAAAACCAATCAGGAGGTACCGACAATGCGTCACATGATTGAGATGGTGGCCCCCACGCTGGCGGTGCTGGGTCTGCTGACGGCTAACGTGTATGCGGCCCCGCTGCCGGACAAGAAGCCCAAGGTCGAAGTGGTCTTTTGCCTGGACACCACGGGCAGCATGGGCGGCCTGCTCGATGGGGCTAAGGCCAAAATCTGGAGCATCTGCAACCAGATTGCCGGGGCCAAGCCCACACCGGACCTCAAGGTCGGGTTGGTCGCTTACAAGGACAAAGGCGACAGCTATGTGACCAAAGTGTTCGACCTGACCACCGACTTAGACAGCATCCACACCGAACTGCGAAAGTTCATAGCCGACGGCGGTGGGGACACCCCCGAACACGTCAATCAAGCCCTTTACGATGCCGTCCACAAGATCAAGTGGAGCAACGACAAGAAAACGCTCAAGATCATTTTCCTCGTCGGCGATGCGCCGGCCCACATGGACTATACCGATGACGTGAAATATCCTGAAACGTGCAAGAAAGCTGTCGAGAAGAACATCCTCATCAACACCATTCAATGCGGCACCGATCCCGAATGCACCAAGCAATGGAAGGACATCGCCGCCAAGGCCGAGGGCAGCTACGCGGCGATTCCGCAATCTGGTGGGGTGGTGGCCATCGCTACGCCGCATGATAAGCGGTTGGCCGAGATCAACGAAGCACTGACCCGCACGGTCGTGATACGGGGTGCGGCCCGTGAACGCGCCGAAGCCGAACGTAAACTGGACGCTGCTCGCGATTTGGCTAAGGCTGCTCCCGGTGGACCGGCGGCTCCCGCTGCCATTGCCGCGGCGGCTGACCGTGCAGGTTATGCGGCCAAGAGCGGCAAAGCGTTCGGCGGAGGCCTCGACCTGGTCGAAGAAGCAATGAGGAACGGCACGATAGATGAGAAAGTATTGAATTCAATCAAAGAAGAGGAATTGAGCGACGAACTGAAGAAGCTCAAAACCAACAAAGAACGCGTCGAATACCTGCAGAAGAAAGCCGACGAACGGGCCAAGTTGACCAAGGAAGCGTTGGAGTTAGACAAGAAGCGAGCAGCCTACATCGCTGAGGAACTCAAGAAAAAAGGCAAGGAGAAGGATAGCTTCGATTCAAGTGTCCTGGAGATGCTTAAAAAACAAGCGAAGAACTACGACATTGATTTCTAAGCCCTTACCCATCGGATCGTTTGTGAGGATGCGGCCATCGAGCCGCATTCCTTCTGGTGGGCGATGGGTTACACCGTAGGGTATCTGTCTCTCACGCTCCTTCCCCAATCAACACGATCAGTGAATGAGCCTCTACGGTGTAGGTTGTTCCGGGTAGGTAGCGCGGCCCTTCATCCAGCCCCACAATGTCCTGTGGCGAGGGCAGCGAGGTATCTACAACCCGACGCCAGGGCCGACCCTGCGG
>JBDNDE010000055.1:0-17969 GCA_046719305.1 Gemmataceae bacterium
AGCTTACCGGTTTCGACCTCCAGGCAAACGACCGCTTCTTCTTGTTCGGCGTATTGTTCTTGTGTGAAGGCATAATCCCCGACCACAGCGAACGACCCCCAGCCGGGGCCGATGCGGCGTTTCCATAACTGCTGAGGTGGCTGGACTTTCCAGTCAACGCTTAACCGGGTGCCCGAAATACAACCATCGCGTTTAGCCCCACGAAAGCCCGGAAAATCGCCAGCCCTCAGGCTCAGTGATGGCAGTTCGACCTCGGCAGCGACGGCCGGCTTTTCTTTTTCATATAGCTCGACAGCGGTAGTCACCCAACGCGGCGATAGCTCGCTGCGAAAGTTTCCAGTGACGCCGTCGAAGCGAATCAGCGTCGAAGTACCCCACCCTAGTGCCGCGATAACCAACAGCCCGTTGCGTCGTGTCGGCCAAGTCAACTGGGGAGTCAGGCCCACCCATACCGCCGAGGCCGTCAGCAGCCACGGGGCAACATGCATCAGGTGGCCCAACCAGCGGAAGTCTGGATCGGCCAAGCTGACCGCCAGGATCAGAAACAGCACAAACAGCCCCGGATACAGCAACGCCTCGCCCCAGGGTAGCCGGCTGAAAAAAACGAACCAAACCGCTCCGAATACGAGGACCAATGACGGCATCCAAATCGTCATGAAAAAGGCAGTCAACGATTCTGGCGCGAGCCAATGCGGTAGCAAGATGCCCAGCCACATCAGGCTGACAAGTACCACCCCTGGCCACATACGCGGTGTAGGCAGTGGACGAGGCGTCGAAGGAACCTCATTCACGGATGTAACAACTGTTTCTGGCATGCCAACAGGACTCCAGCAGATGGCAAGGGCGTATTCCTATCCTACGGCTAAAAAGCCAAAGTGTGACGACAAGCACGTCGTGACGCTCTAGGAAGTCGTGTCTTCAGAATGCCCTAAGCTCTCAGAATCCCTGAAGACTCCCGATGGTGCTAGATGCTTTTCCCGCTGAATCGAGGGTCGGCAAGCGACTAGAGGTCCAGACTAGAGGTCCACTCGTAGCGTTGGTCGAAGGAGCAGGAGGTTCAAGTGATACCGAATGTTGACTCTCAGCCTAGACGGTCGAACGGCTGGGGACGATCGACCCCGTGCTTCGTTGCTGAGGTTGATGATGAGGAGCGGAATCGGTTGGGGCTTTCTCTTTGTCTGATTGGGGGGCAAAAAATGCCTGTAGTAACAACATCGCTGCCCCGATTACCAGACAACAGTCGGCAACGTTGAAAACGGGCCAATCAAAGAGGTAGTTCCAATGCAAGAAGTCGCGTACGCCGTTGAACACCAGCCGATCGTACAAGTTGCCCAGACAGCCACCCAGAATGAGTCCGAGGGCAGCGGTTAGCCAGCGATCCCGTAGTCCTCCCGCTGCTACTGCCCAGAAGCAAATTCCCGTCGCCGCGAACAGACTGATGCCCGCAAAAACCCCGTTGGCTAAGCCAGCGTGTTCGCGACCCAGGCCGAACAACGCTCCTTGATTCACATGCGGTACGAGAGGGGCATCGGCCTCCCGACGCGGCTCAAAAGCCACTTCGAGGAAAAAGCCTCGCTGGGTGAGGCGATCCCTCGGATCGACCGGCATAGGAACGATGGCGAAGGTACGTCTCTCGGGTTCGGTCTGAAACAGGGCAAACGTGTTGCTTTCGATGGTGGCCAACCAGCCGAATACACTGTACTTAGTAGCTTGATCCGCGACGAAAGCAAACAACGCCAGAGTGAGCCACAGACCATAAAATCTTCGTTGCAGCATGACTGCCCTTTGGCAAGAGTTAGGCCGGCCCACCACGAATCGAGCCATTTTCACCTTAGTTGTCGCTTCCGAGTCCGTCAAGCGGAACTGGATGCGGGACTTTGCCTATACCCCGGAACCTGACGATGAACAAGATCAGACCAATCTTACTGCCTACGCCTGTCTCACGGATCAGGACTACTTGGACCGAAAGAAGTTTGGTTTGACCCGTTAGCTCCGCGCGGAAAGAGTTCCCTACGATGCGATACTTCTTTCAGGGACGAGAACCGGCCAGTTCCTTTCTTTGCCGGCACCCCAGGCGGGGCCGATGATCGCGGCCGAATTTGACCCCTCGCTAGAGGTTTGCAGCCGTGCGACGTTTTCTCCTAATAGGTCTTTTGATCCTCACCGTGGGCTGCGGTTCAACAATAAAAAACCGTAGCTTAGGGGGAGATACGTTGCCTCCGCGTGATGCTCCGCTGACCAGTCCCGCCTCGGATCGCGATTCCAAAGGCAATCTTGCCGTCGGTCAACTGGGGATGCTTGCCGGTCAGGTTCTCGAAGGCGAACGTCGCGTGGCCAATGCCAAGATTCGGGTCATCGAGTTGGACCGCGAGAAACCACGTCCGCCGTTTTTCGTCCGTACCGACGATAACGGCTGGTTTGATATTGGTGGCTTACAGAAAGGACAGCGGTATCAACTCACTGCTTCAATCACTCGGGGGGGGGTGCTGTACTCAGGACAGGTGATTGTCACCGCTAGCGATGTGCGTATTGCGATTCCTCTCTCGGAAGTTCGCGGAGATGCCCCCGCGATGGACAGTGTCTCGGGGGATCGTCCTGCTGCCTCGTTAGGTACGCCGACCAAGACCGAACCCCTCTCGCCGAATAACCCGATTGTCATCGACCCCACCCGTACAGCCGAAGGCAAAACCAACGGTTGGGACAATCCGCCGCGTCCGCCCACACTTACCGTGCCCGGGGGTCCGGGACGTGATCCCGCGGATAACCCAACACGTCCGCCCTTACCGGTCCCACCTGGGATGGAAAGCTCCGACGAGGGCGGGGTGACTCGACCGCTCGACGACAAGGCCAAAGGGCTACCCGAGCAGGAGGACGAGCAAGCTCCTCCGATGAGTTATAGTTCCCAAGTTCATCGCGAGACACCTCATGTTCAGGTCGTGCCCGCTTGTGTACTACGCGGTAATACTGTTGCGGAGTTGGCCCTCTATGATCGTGAGGGCCGAGTATGGGAATGGACACAACAATCGCGTGGAAAGCTGATCCTCTTGGAGTTTTGGAAGACAGATTGTCCCCCCTGCCGAGCCGCCCTCCCACAGTTATCCGCTTGGCAGGCGAAGTATGGCGAAGCAGGGTTTCAAGTTGTCAGTGTGTTGTGCGAGGGCGGTTCGCTTGCTAGCCGTCGGGAACGATTGCAGAGAGTCGAGGGCAGACAACCGTTTTCCTACCCTGTGTTGTTCAGCGAACCAACCGAGTGTCCTGTACGGTTGCACCTAAATGTGCGTCGCTATCCTACCCTGATTTTATTGGACGACACTGGACGGATCGTTTGGACCAGAGAGGGCTACGATCCAACCATCGCCAACGAACTGGAGAAGATGATCACCCGGTTGATCGACGCACGTCGTTGATCCCCGTGGCAGCAATCGGAGATGAACCTAGTCCGCTGGGGGTTCTGGTTGCTCGGCGTCAAGCTCTATTTCGGGGCGTTCTTCAGAAGGTACTCTGTATTGTTCATCAAACCAACGCCCCAGATCAATCATTTTACATTTGTAGGAGCAAAAAGGAAAATAGGGCCACTCCCGAATGGAGTTTAGTTGGCCCGGTTTCTCACAAGTTGGACAAGTCACTTTCATGCTTACGGTGCGATACTCGTCTCGATTCGTCAATTCGTTGCCGTTGCCGTCGCACTCGTCGATGCTGCCTTCCCACTGGCCTGGCTGGCTCCATTGGTAGTAGCCGCCTTGCTCTCACTCTTGCTGCTGTCGCTTTTCGTGTCGGCTGATTTGGAGTTTTCGCTGTCGGCCTGGGCGGCTTTCTTGTACGATTCGCTCCGGTAGTCCGTTTCGTAGAAGCCACTTCCTTTGAACAGGATAGCAGCACCAGTGCCAAACAACCGACGCAAGGCGTCGGTGTGGCACTGGGGGCAGGTTTTCAGCGGCTCGTCCTTGAAGGACTGCATTTCCTCAAACCGGTGGCCGCAATGGTCGCAAACATAGTCGTACGTCGGCATGAGATCGATTTCCTTTGTTAGGTCGTCGAGACGATAACGCGGGCCGGCCGCAGAACCCGCTCGTGCATCAAATAACCCGACTCCAGCACTTGCAACACTGTGTTGGCCGGCACTTCGGTATTGGGTTGCTGCATCACCGCCTCATGCAGATTGGCATCAAAAGGTTGATTCTCCGCTTCGATGCGAACAATGCCATGACGACGGAGAGTCTCTTGGAGCATCCCAACAACCATAGCGACCCCCTGGGCCAACGAACTGTTCTCGTTGCTTTGTTTAGCCGCAGCAATCGCCCTTTCGAGGTTGTCCAGCACCGGCAACAGATCCTTGGCCAACGGCATCTGGGCATAACGTCGTTCGGCCTCGGCTTCCCGGCGAGCGCGTTGCTGATAGCTCTCGAACTCGCGTCGGCCGGCTCGAGCCAGTTCGAGGTACTCATCGCGAGTTTTTTCGGCCGAAGCCAATTGCACCCGAAGGGTATCGACCAAGCGTGCTAATTCGTCGGCATTCGGACTGGGAGCAGGAGCGGCCTCAGCTTGTGAAGAATCCGGTGTCGGGTCAGCTTTGTCCACCCGGTCAACGGTCGGATCGTGTGTTGGCTCGTTCATGTTTTCTTCTCTCCCGCTTCGGGATGGTCTCGCCCGCGGCCCAAAGAGGCAAAAAAGTCATAAACTGACTCTGCCCAGGTCTTACTTTCGGGCGAGGGATTGGTGCCTTCCAACTCGGCCAATTCACGAAATAGTTCTTCTTGACGTTTCGTTAGATTCTTGGGCGTCGATACTTTCAGATGAACCACCAGATTTCCTCGGCGACCGGTCCGCACATGCGGCATCCCCTGTCCGCTGAGCCTTAATTCATCACCCGTCTGAGCACCGCGTGGGATCGTAGCGGTGACTTTTTTGCCTTCTAGTGTCGGCACTTCGAGTGGTCCCCCCAACGCGGCCTGGCTGAAGGTGATCGGCACCTCGCAATGCAGATCCTGGCCATCCCGCTGGAACAGCGGATGAGGTCGCAGACGGATGACGCATTGCAGATCACCCGAGGGCATGCCCGGATCGCCATCGTGACCTGCTCCGTGTTGCTGCAACACCATGCCGTCATCCACTCCAGCGGGAATGTTGAGCGTCATTTCACGGCGTTCTTCGACGAAGCCAACCCCACGGCAATGACCGCACGGATCACTGATGCTGACGCCCCGACCGCGACACTGCGGACAAGTCCCACCGAAAAAGCCAAGGCTGCCCTGGCCATTGCATCGGCGGCAGACGGTACGTTGACTCCTAACAGTCATGCCAGAGCCGTTGCAGTAAGAGCAGCGGGCGACGCGGGGCAGGGTAATTGTTTTGGTTGCGCCCTGGAATGCCTCGACCAGCGAAATGGTCAATTCAAACGACAGATCACCTCCTGCTCGGGGGCCACGTGACCCCCCGAAGCCCCCCCCCATAAAGCCGCGTAAAATATCGAAAATGTCACCCATCGGACCACTAGGACCAGCCGTGCCGTTGTTCTCCAGGCCAGCATGGCCGTAGCGATCGTAACGAGCTTTTTTGTCGGGGTCGCGCAACACTTCATAGGCCTCGGTGATCTCTTTGAATCGGCGTTCAGCATCTTGATCACCGGGGTTGCGGTCGGGGTGATACTGCATGGCCAATTTGCGATGCGCTAGGCGGATGGTTTCGCCATCGGCATCCCGGGCCACTCCCAACACCTCGTAGTAGTCGCGCTTCATCATAATGGACCACTGCTGATAAAAATCCGTCGGCCCAGAGTCCAGCCGACCTGTGAACGGTCCGATTATTTTAGCATCGAACCGAACCGGCGGACGGCCTTGGGGACCGACGGATTGGCAAACCATCCACGTTTCCGCTTAGCGGACCGCGCCGACCACTTTGTTCGCCGGCTCATCCTCGTCGATCTTGGTGATCATCACCTCAGTCGTGAGCATCAGACTAGCGATGCTGGCCGCGTTTTGCAAGGCAGTGCGTGTCACCCGAGTGGGGTCCACAATTCCTGCCTCATACATATCGACATATTCACCAGTGTTGGCATTGTAGCCAATCGCTCCCCCTTTTTCCGTTCGCGACTTGACTTCGTCGGCCACCACCGCGCCATCCACACCGCTGTTCTCGGCAATCGTACGAACAGGCTTCTCCAGTGCCCGCATGACGATCTCGGCTCCGAGTTTCTCGTCACCCTGGAGATCTTTCAGGATCGCCTCGATGGCTGGGATGCACCGCAGCAACGCAGTACCTCCACCCGGTACGATCCCCTCGGCCACCGCAGCGCGAGTAGCATGTAGAGCGTCTTCGACACGCCCCTTAGTCTGCTTCATCTCCGCTTCAGTAGCTCCACCGACCCGGATAATTGCCACACCGCCGGTCAGCTTGGCCAACCGCTCCGAGAATTTTTCTTTGTCATATTCGCTTTCCGTGGCAGCCATCTGAGCGCGAATCTGATCAATACGCTTGCTGATCGCCGTTTTGTCCCCCTTACCATTGATGATGGTGGTCGACTCTTTCTCGACCCGAACGTTGCCGGCCGTCCCCAACTGTTCTAAGGTCACATTCTCTAGCTTCAGGCCCAGATCTTCGCTGATGAACTGGCCGCCGGTCAGCACGGCAATGTCGCCGAGCATGGCTTTACGACGGTCGCCAAAGCCAGGAGCCTTGACGGCACAGACATTGAGAATGTTCCGCAGCCGGTTAACGACGAGGGCAGCCAGGGCTTCACTTTCCACATCCTCGGCAATGATGAGGAGAGAGCGATTCGCCTGAGCGACCTTCTCCAGTAGGGGGAGCATGTCGCGGACGTTGTTGAGCTTCTTCTCATAAATAAGGATGTAGGGATTTTCCAACTCACAGGTCATATCCTGTGTGTTGATGAAGTAAGGGGAGCAATAGCCTTTGTCGAACTGCATCCCTTCGACGAATTCTAGGGTCGTCTCGCTGGTCTTGCCTTCCTCGACTGTGATGACCCCATCTTTGCCCACTCGTGCGAACGCCTCAGCCATCGTCGCCCCGATCTTAGGATCATTGTTGGCGCTGATGGCGGCTACCTGTTTCATCTCTTCCTGAGTAGTGAGCTTGCGGGTGATTTTGCCTAAATGTTCGACCACCGCAGCGACCGCTTTGTCGATCCCGCGTTTGACCGCCATGGGGTTTGCCCCAGCGGTGATGTTCCGCAGACCTTCTTGATAAATGCTCAGAGCCAAAATGGTAGCCGTGGTAGTTCCATCTCCAGCGTTGTCGCTGGTCTTTTGCGCCACTGCGTTGACCAGTTTAGCCCCCATGTTTTCAAAAGGATCGGGCAGGTCGATTTCCTTGGAAACCGTCACACCGTCCTTGGTCACCGTTGGGCCACCAAATGACTTATCCAAAATGACGTTTCGACCAGTTGGGCCGAGTGTCACACCCACCGCCTTGGCCAGTTTATCTGCCCCGGCGAGGAGTTTCTTGCGGGCATCATCGGTGTATAGAAGCTGTTTTGCCATGGATTGGTTTCTCCGCTGAAGTCATCGCTCATTTCTCAGCGGTTGTGATCCATCTTCTTGCTCGGTATCTCGATCCCACTATCCACCAACCAGTGGATGGGTGACCCCCAGCCAATCAATGGATCACAACCGACCTACAACCCGATGACCGTTATTGAACTTTCGCCAGGATGTCGCTCTCACGCATGATCTTCAACTCTTTTCCGCCCACTTCGATATCGTTGCCGGCGTAACGGCCAAAAAGTACGGTATCGCCAACCGCGACGCCGATGGGAGTGCGTTTGCCCTCGTCGTTAGCCGCACCGGGGCCAACGGCCAGCACCTTGCCGCGTTGGGGCTTTTCCTTTGCGGTGTCGGGTAGCAAGATACCGCCAGCAGTCTTTTCATCGGCTTCGAGCGGTTCAACGACGACGCGATCATCCAGGGGACGAATCTTGAGAGTGCTCATCTTTCTAATTCCTCAGTAGGTTGGAAATTCGCGTTTCGGTTCGAGTAGGTGAGCGGCTTACATGCCCATCATGCCACCCATGCCACCCATGCCACCGCCATGATCGTGATGGTGGTGCTCGTCAGCTTTCTTCTCAGGAATGTCCGCGACACAGCTTTCGGTAGTCAGCAGTAGGCAAGCCACACTGGCCCCGTTTTGCAACGCGCTGCGGGTTACCTTCACCGGGTCAACGATCCCTGCTGCACGCAGATCGGTGTAAGTTGCATTGTCAGCGTTGTAGCCGTAGTTCTTATCACTACTGCGTAGGATACGGTTAACTACCACGGAGCCATCCAAACCAGCATTCTCCGCAATGGCACGTGCTGGGGCTTCCAGGACGTTGTAAACGACCTGAACGCCAGTCTGCTCGTCGCCTTCGAGCTTAAGATCCTTCAAGACTTCACGAGCGCGTAAGAGAGCTACTCCGCCTCCGGGCACGATGCCCTCGGCAATCGCCGCTCGCGTGGCATGCAGAGCGTCCTCATACAATGCTTTGCGTTCCTTCATCTCGGTTTCGGTGGCGGCCCCTACCTTCAACTGCGCCACACCACCGGCCAGCTTGGCCAAGCGTTCTTGCAGCTTTTCGCGATCGTATTCGCTATCTGTCGTGGTAATTTCACGACGGATCATCTCACAACGGCCTTCGATGGCCTTGGGATTGCCGGCACCTTCGGTGATGGTGGTGTTCTCGGCGTCCACTTTTACTTTCTTAGCGCGGCCCAACTGATCGAGCTTTACTTGCTCTAGTTGAATGCCCAAATCCTTGAAGATGGCCGTTCCACCGGTGAGCGTGGCGATGTCTTCCAGCATGGCTTTGCGACGGTCGCCATAACCGGGAGCCTTAACGGCACAGACGTTGAGAATCCCCTTGAGCTTGTTCAGCACTAGTGTGGCCAGGGCATCACCTTCCACATCCTCAGCAATGATCAGTAGCGGTTCCTTCTTGCGGCTGATCTGCTCCAGAAGTGGGATAAGGTTTTTGGCGCTAGAGATCTTGTCTTCGTAGATCAGAATGTAGGGGTTATCCAACTCCGCGATAACCGCTTCTTGATTGGTCACGAAATGCGGGCTGAGATAGCCCCGGTCGAACTGCATCCCCTGCACCACGACCACTTCGGTTTCGGCCGCCTTGCCTTCTTCAACCGTAATCACCCCATTGGTCGCGCCGACTAGTTTCATCGCCTCGGCCAACTTTTTGCCGATCTCCGGGTTGTTGTTGCTGGCGATGGTAGCCACTTCGGTGATCGACTTGTCGTCGTTGGCGTCAATCTTTTCGGCCATGCTGGCGAGTTGGTTGACTACCTTGTCGACCGCTTTTTGCACGCCACGTGTCAGGGCCATGGGGTCATGGCCAGCAGCGATCATCTTGAGGCCTTCCCGATAGATTGCCTCGGCCAACACGGTGGCGGTAGTGGTGCCGTCGCCGGCTACATCGTTCGTTTTGCTGGCCGCTTCCTTGACCAGTTGCGCTCCCATATTTTCATATGGGTCGGCCAATTCGATGTCTTCGGCCACGGTCACACCGTCTTTAGTCACCGTGGGGCTGCCCCAGCCCTTGTCCAAGACGGCGTTGCGACCACGCGGTCCCAGCGTGCAGCGGACGGCCCGCGCCAGCTTGGTGACCCCGGATAGCAACTTTTGGCGAGCATCATCCGCATAAACCAGTTGCTTGGCTCCCATGAGCAATCATCTCCCTATTCAGGCTTGCAGGCAATGTTGTGATTGAAATGAAAGCAACTAGCGTGCCGAATAAGGATAGATTCCACAAGTTCCTATCTGGTGTGATATTACCTCAAATCCCTTTCTCATCCTCCGCTTGATCTTGGTGTCAGGTTGGCAGGAGACAGGCCATTTTGTCAGCCGACATCGCGGATCGCTAGCGACCTCAATAGTCCAAAACCACGCACAGCCGTTTGCTCCCCTCGGGCACCACTGGTGAACGATGATGCACCCGATCAGCAAAGCATGGGTGGCGATGACCCTTCAGGAACACCAGCGCTCCCCGTGGCGCATCGTAGATGGTCTGTGGCTGCTCACGGCGAACATATTGCGTGGTCGGTCCTGCATAGGTCGTGATCAGCCGGACATGTAGCGTGTCGCAGTGAAACTTGGGGCACGAGGTCTTATTGACTACTTCCACTCGAAGATTAACCCGATCTAGGTTGAATTGACGCCCAAACGAGCCAATCAACCCGGCTATGTCGTCCACCAACCCACTAGGCAATTGCAGCCGCCTTACCGCTAGCTGAGCATGAGCTAAAGCATCGACGGGACAGACCTCCGCCCGGTAGTCGCCTACAGCAATGCCACAAAGATCGACATCGGGTGGCGTTCGTTCGATGATCACCAGATCATCGGATTCCAAAGCGAGCAGAGCCTCCTTCGGCCAGGCGATCGGAGCATCAACTGTTTGCATACGAAGAACCTCCTCCCGGTGATTGTTATACAAGGTAATACGTTAACAGCTCCGGTCGTTGTTCGCAAGATCGCTGGCTGGCCGAACACCGGCCTCAAGGATCAAAAGCCTGCCTTGCTCCTAGGCGGTCTTGCGTTGGATGGTCCGCTCCTCGTACCATGCGGCGAGAATCAGTTCGGCAGGGAGGTCATCCATGGAACATCCTCATCCTTCGCAGCGGGTCCAACTTGATGAACTCTTCCTGGCTACGCCCGGGCCGAAGGAGCCTTTGCTGACACTTCCTTTCCCTCACGAAAGCGGCTGCGAGCTTTACGGTGCCCCACCTGTTGAGGGAAGCGGTATCGAACTGCCCGTGCCGCGGCTGGGCGTTCTGAGAGAATTGGAAGTAAGGTCCGGCGATTGCGTCCTTTTGGGACCGGATGTCCTCCAACTAACCGGACCGCCCCCGGTGCTAATCGATCTCGTGCTGGTACAACTGCCCCAACCTGGGACGCTGCTTCGCGATGGCTTTGCTCTGCAACTTGGCGATCTATTCACTCAAGAGGATATTAATTGCGGACGCATCCGTTATCGCAACGAAGGTGGATCTAGGACAACTGATTCCTTCGTGTTTACCACCCCGGCCGGTGAAATTCCACCGACCCCCCTAACCATCGTTGTCCAAGAACCCACGACTTCACCGGCTACGACCAGCGACTCTTGCTCTGTCGAAGCATCGGCTAACGAACTGATCGATGCCTCGAACGCACCACCGAGCGAGAACATCCCAATGATCCACGAATCGGCATCGGTGGCTGCGGAGCAAGAGTCCCCGATGCTTCAGTCGATGCTTCCACAACTATCGCAGCCACAATTGAAAGTAGCGCAGCCAGCATTGAAAGCGTTGCCAACGCATGAGCGAGTCGCCGACCAAGCAGCCGCCCACCCATCGGGGCCATTAGCTCAGAAACCGATCGAGTCGAGCGTTGTATCGACTCCTCCGCTAGTTCCAGAGCCGACCAAACCCCCTCCTGCCCAAGCACCTGCGCCACAACCCCCGCAGCCCAGACGCTCAACGGCTTTACCCGGGCTACGGTCCTACCCGCCTGAAACGCTGCCTTCGTTGCCGCCGCCTTGGCGCGTGTCGTTCCGAGTTGAGGCAGTTTGTGGCACGGGGTTGGCATTGGTTCGTCTGGAAGGAGCGGGCGTCTGGCAATACTCCCGCGATGAGGGCGAAACCTGGCACGATGTCGGCCGCGTCTATCATGGTCGGGCCCGATTGATGCGTTCGACCGATCGGCTGCGTTTTGTGCCATATCGGGGAGCCACAGGGCGAGTCGTGCTTGGAGCGCGAGCCTGGTATGGGCAGGAGCCTCGTCTCAGTGAATACGCTAGTTTAGCCAGTAAAGAAGCGCTGGCGAGCGACTCGGACTTTGGCGCGCAACTGCTGCAACTTCGTTGGACCTTGGATCGCTAAAAGGTCTAGAGCCGTTTCTGGGGTTCGTGAAGAGTCTTGTTGACTGCAAGTCAAGTCTTGCCTGGACCTAGCCCGCTACACCAGTCTCGAAGCCGCTCTAGCTATCGCCTCGAACCGGGCTGATACGCCCCTCCATCGGGCTGCTCGCCGAGGCATAAAGTTTGCGAGGAATCCGGCCCGACTGATACGCCCAACGCCCGGCTTGAGTGGCATAACGCATCGCCCAGGCCATCCGCACCGGATCTGCTGCATGAGCAATCGCTGTGTTCAGCAGCACGCCATCGCAACCCAATTCCATGGCGACACAAACATCGCTGGCGGTGCCCACCCCTGCATCCACGATTACCGGATAATCGGGATCGCCTTCCTTGAGATATTCCAGACAAATGCGAATGTTATTGGGATTGAGAATCCCCTGACCACTGCCGATCGGACTGCCCGCTGGCATCACACTAGCCGCCCCCGCTGCCTTGAGTCTCTTGGCCAGCACCGGGTCGTCACTACTGTAAACCAGCACCGTGAACCCTTCACGCACTAGCGTCTCGGTCGCACGCAGGGTGTCGATCGGATCGGGCAACAATGTCTTGGTGTCAGCCAGGCACTCTAACTTGACCCAATCCTTACCGGGGTTCTCCAAATTACTAAGCAACTCACGTGCCAGCCGCGCGTGTCGAACCGCATCCTCCGCCGAAAAACAGCCAGCTGTGTTTGGTAGGATCGTCAGCTTCGACAAATCCAGATAATCCAAAATATTGCGCCCCTGATTGTCAATCAGTCGTTCCCGACGGACGGCCACGGTGGTCACTTCGCAACCGCTGGCCGCCAAGGCGTCCCGCATCAGGTCGAAGCTAGCGAACTTGCCGGTGCCAGTGAACAGTCGAGAGCGGAAGCGAAACGGCCCTACAACTAGTTCGTCATCCATCGGGGGCAGCAGTTCGCCGGAGCCACCCCCAACCAGGGTGACGATCTCGACGGTGTCGGCTTCGCAGAGGCGGTATTCGCTCTGTTGCCGAGCAGGCACTACCATCCGATTGACCTCAACTGCCACTTTGCGCGGGTCATAGCCCAGCTGGCGTACCAGCTCTGCCACGGTGAGTGACTCCGAGAAGGAACGGCTCTCGCCATTGATAGTCAGTTTAAGCATGATGAGATTCTCAAGAGGCAGGCCCGACTTGGGCGGACCTTGCTAATCTATGCCAGTCGGATGGGGATAAAAGGGGCCAGCCCAAAGTCCGACCCAGGTGTAAAGAGTTCAAGGGGCTCAGCGAGCCATCCACCTTTGGGGCAGCGAGCCTGCTAGCGTTCCGCGACGATAGGTGATTGTTTGTCGCATTAGGCAATGTGGGATTTTTTGATGTGTTCAGCCACACGGTCAGAGGTGATGTGCCAGTTGCAATCACTGCACTCGGGAGCTTTTTCATAGCAGGGGGCACAATAAAGCGGCCCACCCAGGAAAAATTGTTCCAGTCGAGCGCGGGAAGCATCGTCCAGTTCCCCCGGATCACGCGGCAAGGCGATATCTTCGCCGCAGCCATCGCAATTTCGATGCGCCAGCTTGGTCAGCAACGGGGCAAAATGATCATGCACGCCACGCGGCACTACTCCTTTACCCTGGCACAACGGACAAGCCCGACCTAGCTGGGCCTCGATCGCCTTCCGAATAAACGCACTCTTATTCGGTAGCTTGTCCAACAGTTCGGCCAACTCCTTCTCCACCTTGAACGCCACCACGGCATTTTTAGCCGGCTTCTGACTTGCCATACTCCGCGGGCCTCCGTGTAAAGAGAAAGAGACTACCTGGACTTTTGCCTATTTTACGACGGCCCAATGAACCTCGCAAGCACTTCCTTCGGCCAGCTTTTCGGCAGTGCCCTGCGAACCTAGCACCACTGTTTGGCCGTTGTCTTTCAGTCACGTTCCCGGTAAATTATGTCTAACAATAGCTTTCGGGAGAATGCCAATGCAACCCGCAACACCCTTCCTCGAAGCCGCCGTGGAACATGGGGTTTTGGTCCTCAGGGTTCTTCACCGCCAGATCCAAGGCGAAGACATCGCCGCAGGGTTGAAAGACGAGTTGGAAGGGATCGTTCGCCAGTACAACGCCAAACAGGTAGTGCTTGATTTATCCCGATGCTGCTACGTCTCCAGCATTGCCTTTTGGCCGCTACTTTCCTTACGCAAACGTCTTTCGGAAGCAGGGGGACGCCTGATTGTCTGTGGGCTGAGTGGCATGGTTCTGGACGTTTTCACCAACACCAAAATGGTCAGCAACGGCGGGAATACCGCTGCCCTGTTTGAGATGGCTCCCGATCGCGATACTGCCGTCGCCCGCCTGGCGCACCCAGCACTGTAGCCCTTCGCTTTTCGCCATTAACGGCCCGCAAAGGGTACAGGAGAACGACGCCACCGCCCACGCGGTCGCCGCAATCGACACAAATGGATACTTGCTGTGAGGATCACCGTTCTCAAAAGGCGGCTGGACTGGATAGACGAACGATTGCACCCGCCAGGAGCCATCGGGATATTGCGATATCGCGATATTGCTCGCGCAACAACCAGCACAACCCCCGTTCGATCGACGGCTGGTCATGCGACAACCCCGCCCATAGGAGCATGTACAAGGCTTGCGTGGTGGCGAAGGCATCGCTGCCGCTCTCGTGGTTGGATGCCCAGCCACCATCGGGGCGTTGCAACGCCAGCGCCGCCGCCCGAGTTGCTGCCTTGGCTTTTGGCCTCGCCTTCCAGCGTACACAGCCCCCACAGGGGCTAACCCACTTCCTCCAACGACTGTGGCTTGGCGTTGGTCCACCAAGCGCGTGCCAGGTGCTCCGCTTTCGCGATGGCCTGAGCCTGCTCCGCCGTCCCATAACGTCACATAACGCTTGTGCATCGCCACACTGAGGCACGCTGGCCGCTAACGCGAGCCCGGTTAACAGGGCCGGGAGCAGGTCGTAATCCAGCTGCCATCAGATTCTTGCACTTAGATTCTTGTATATAATTATAAAAAAACGTGTTCATCATGGATAAACTACGGTAGCGGTCGTAGTGTCGTCGGCGGCATGATCGGCCAGGGCAAACGTCCACAGCCCGTAGGCCGCGCTAAACACTCCACCGGGCAGAGGTTTGCCTTCAATCAGGTTCTCGATCCGTTCTGCGAAATAAGGAAATAAGCCTGACTCACCCATGCCTGCACGCGCGTACCATCTCTTGGCGGTTTGGACCCAGTAAGGGATCGCTCGGCTAGCACGTGTAAGGTATGATGATAGCAGACGAAGCAGGTGCGTTTACGGCGGAAACTGTCGCCGGAGCGATGCAAAAGCCTCTGCGCTGGGGCTATCGCCTGGACAGGGGTCGGCAGCGACAGCGGTGGGCCAGCGACAACCACGACCAGCCCGATGAGGTTCAACGTCCCACACACGCTTTCAATGCTGCGAGCATCGCCTGACGCACGGCCGCCTCGCCCGGCTTGGGACCTTGGTTGCAGACCACAAGCACCCCCAGATCGACCCCAGGCAACAACGCGGCTGAGCAATAAAAACCACCGTTGCTGCCATCGTGGGTAAGAACGACGGTGCCGCCATCAAGTTCATAGGCCCAGCCGCCCAGAGTGTAGGTTTCGTCCTTTTGTACTTGATGCAGTCTTTTATACGTTTCGGGTTTGAGGAGCTTACCCTTCCCTTTGGCTCCGGCCAAGTGATCTTGTGCAAACAATGCCCAATCGCCAAGTGACAGATGCAAACGACCGGCGGGTCCCATCACCGGCGGATTATCCGCCCGAGGGCCAGGTTCAATCGCTTTGCCTTTGCCATCATGCGCTAGCGGTTGATCACGTTTGCCAGGTGTGCCCGGTGGACCAAATCCTGCGCTACGAATCTCCAGAGGACGAAACACGTACCGGTCCATCAGGATTTCCCAGTCCTCCCCCATCGCTTGCTCAGCAGCTGCCCCAGCCAGCACATACCCCAAATTCGAGTAACTGTATCGCTTGCCGGGAGTGACGACCGGTTCCATCCCGAGGCCGCGTTTGACAGCTTGCAAGCGTTGGTTCATCTGGGTCGCCGTGGTGGGGATCGACCACCAGTCTTTCAGGTTGCTTGGCAGTCCGGAACGATGGCGTAAGGCATGACTGAGCGTCATCTCTTTGTATTCCTCACGCATGGTTCCTTTGAGCTTCGGAAACAGATCGACCAACTTGGCATCCAGATCGATCTTGCCCTTGTCATGCAACACCCCCAGTAGCGTAGCGGTGAACGCCTTCGTATCCGAACCGAGATGCCACAAGTCGTTTTGCGTGATCGGATGGGCGGTACCCGCTTGACGCGTGCCGATCCAGGTTAACGCATGTAGCCCGCTCGAGGTCACCACAGCCGCTGCCATTCCGGGCACTTTATGCTTCGATCTTGCCTCGCTGAGAATCTGGTTCAACTGCTTCAGCGAGATACGCGGCTGAAATTCTTGAGAGGGCAATATCAACGTCAACGAGAGTAGCACGCTTGGGATCATCGCTGCTTCTCCTGGATAGGATCGAGTTGTTGTGCCACGATTTCTAACGGATGCAGAGCAGTCCGCCGGGCTAGGTCGTGGATTTGATGACGGCATGAGGTTCCCGGAGCGGCTACAAGGGCTTCGGGTCGTTGGCTTAATGCGGGCAAGAGAGCTAAATTGGCGATTTTCTCGCTCAGTTCGTAGTGGGCCTTCTCGAAGCCAAACGCTCCCGCCAGGCCACAGCAGCCGGCATCGAGAACCTCGACCCGCAGTCCAGGCACTTGCCGCAACAACGCCGCCCCTGCTTGCGGTCCCAGCAATGCTTTTTGGTGGCAATGCCCATGCAGCACGCAAGTTGCTTCAAGCGTACGCAGTTGCGGCAGCAACTCTCCTCGCTCAGCCAGAAAATCATCAGCCATGCGAACCGCAGCGGCGATCCGACGCGTCTCGACTCCGGGCGCTAGTTCGGGCCATTCATCGGCCAGGCTAAGCAAGCAACTGGGTTCCAGGCCGAGCAACATGGTGTCCGGGGTCAATTTGCGCGCCAGGTTGGCTGCCTGAGCTTGAACCCAGGCTTTGGCATGGCGGAGAAACCCCTTGCTGATCCAGACCCGGCCGCAGCAAAACAGGTCAGCCAACCGCACGCGAAAGCCCGCTGCCTCAAGCAACTGCACGGCCGACCGCCCCACGTTCGGCTCTTGGTAGGTGGTGAAGCAGTCAGCCAGCAACAGCACATTGCCACGCGAACCCGCTGTCACTGCCGGCCGATGTCGAGCAAACCAGCGGCGGAAGTGGTTGAAATGGAGAGCGGGCAACGAACGGCGACGGTCGATACCAGCGAGTTTTTCCAGTAGCCAGCGAGACAGACCGGTGTTTTGAAAGATGTTGAAAACAGGTGCTATCCAAGAAAGGAGCGGATGCAGATAAGGCACGCCACCGACAAGCCAATGATCCAATGGACGCGTGCGTCCTGTGTAGTAGAATTGCAAAAATTCTGCTTTCATCTTGCCGACATCGACATTACTCGGACATTCCGTTTTGCACGCTTTGCACATTAGACACAGATCAAACACTTCCTGTAGCCAGCGCTGCCGAAGGTCAAGCCCTTGGGTGAGGGCGTGCCGTAGGGCGTTGGCCCGGCCGCGCGTGCTGTCGCGCTCGTCTCGCGTGGCCCGATACGACGGACACATCGCCCCGCCAGTCATCTTGCGGCAGGCCCCGTTGCCGTTGCACATCTCCACCGATCGCAAAAACCCCTGTTGTCGGCTGTAGTCAAACACGGTCTTTGGCTCGCGAGGCACGAGCCGCGGCGGATAACGCAGGTTGGCTGCCATCGAAGGCGCATCGACGATTTTCCCGGGATTGAGCAGATGATTTGGGTCAAAGGTGCGTTTGATGGTGCGGAAGACCTCGTAAATCGTCGGACCGAACATCCGCGGGTTCCACTCGCTGCGCGTCAGCCCGTCGCCATGCTCGCCGGATAACGACCCGCCAAACTCCAACACCAGATCGGCCACTTCCGAGGCAATTCGGTGCATACGTTCCACTTCGGCAGGTGATTTAAGATTCACAAGTGGACGAATATGCAAGCATCCCACCGAGGCATGCCCGTAAAAAGCTCCATCGGTG
>JBDNDE010000056.1:0-17856 GCA_046719305.1 Gemmataceae bacterium
CGACGACGACGAGGACTTCGATGACGACGAGGACGACTTTGATGATGACGACGACATTGACGATGAGGATGACTGATCGTCAGCGGTGAGTTTTTTCTCGCGGGTCGTCTGGTCCGAATTGTCGTTTCGTGCCAGACGACCCGCGAACCGTTGGCCGATCGTTGCTTCTTCCCCCCGGAGTTGCCTTTTCATCTCGCTTGCGATGCGTTATACTCCCAGGAACTAGGGAGATTTGCTACTCCCAGGGCTATCCCCCTAGCGTCAGCCAACCTCTTTTCGGAGGGGATTTCGCTAATGGCATCTTCGGGTAAGCCTTTCGATCAGGACTCTCATCGTCCTCACAAGATTCCTGCCGATTCGTTCGACTTTGAATTGGCCTTCTACAGCGGGATTCTGGCCCGTCACCCCGACTATGTCGATGTCTTACGAGCCTTAGCCTCGCTACTCTCGCTGAAGGGCCGCTTTGCTGACGGTCTGAAAGTCGACAAACGATTGGTCGAACTGAGGCCAGCCGATCCCCTGGCTCACTACAATCTTGCTTGTAGTTATGCCCGGATGAATCGTCGCGGTTTGTCGATCAAAACGCTCCGCAAAGCCGTCGAACTGGGCTATCGCGATTTTCGTTACATGCGCGAGGATAACGACCTCGACCCGCTTCGCGAAGATCCACGCTTCCGCAAACTGCTCCGGGAATATGATAACTCCTAAGGCTCGGCCGCCTCGCCGAGCGGGACAGGCTCGGCACCGATGACTTCTCTGCAACGCGGCTGTGGGACGCTGTTTTCTGACCCTTCTTGCGAAGCGGCTCGGGAGGCTTTTCGCTCCCGGACTCGCTCGGCGGTCGATAAATTAATGACCGTTTCTGAAGCGGTCGCTCGTTTCGTTCACGATGGCGACTATCTCGCTATCGGCGGCTTTGGTGCCAATCGCATCCCTACGGCCATTGTCCATGAGATTTTGCGTCAACAACGGCAAAATCTTCGCTTTGCCGGTCATACCTCCACTCACGACTTTCAGCTGCTTTGTGCCGGCAATCTCATGGGCCGGGGTAAATTGTTGGCAGCTGTCGATGCAGCTTACATTGTCGGGCTGGAGGCTCGCGGATTGTCACCGCACGCCCGGCGGGTGATGGAATCCGGTGAAGTGGCTATTTGCGAGTGGAGCAACTACACCCTGGCCTTGAGATTTAAGGCAGCTGCCATGGGGGTACCATTTTTGCCAGCCCGCTCCCTTCTGGGTACCGATACTTTCCGCTGCAGCGCTGCCGTCGAGATTACCTGTCCGTTCACTGGCGAGAAGCTCGCTGCCATTCCCGCTCTCTTTCCCGATGTGGCTGCCATTCACGTCCATGAGGCCGATCGCACAGGTAACGCGCGGTTCAGTGGTACTAGCGTCGCCGATCTAGAGGTGGCACGTGCGGCGAAGCGTGTGATCATCACCTGTGAACGACTGGTGCCCGAGGAAGAGATGCGTCGCGACCCGGCTCGTACTACCATCCCCTATTTCCTGGTCGATGCCGTCTGTGAGGTGCCCTACGGCAGTTATCCCGGCAACATGCCAGGGGAATACTTCAGCGACGAGGCCCACTTACGCAGCTGGTTAGAGGTTGAGGCTGACCTGGACCGCTATCGCGAGTGGCTGGGCCATTACGTTTTTGGCCACAACGATTTCAGCGAGTATCTACAACACTGTGGCGGACTGCCGCGATTACAGGAATTGCGACGCCAAGAACTGCTGTTGGATCGCGGGAGATGAACCGAGGTCGCTTCGGGGATCCTTTTCACCCGCTGCGGAAAACCCGTTGGGGCATCCCTCATCCCTCAAAAACCTCAGAAGCCCCCGATTCCATCGAACCATACCTCTTGAGACTAGTCGCCCCCTAATTCCCAAGGTGTGCTATGCTGCCCTATAACTCGATGGAACTCATGATCACCTGTGCGGCTCGCACTCTGGAAGATGGCCGCTCGGTCGCCGTCGGCACGGGGGTTCCCTGTGCAGCGGCTATGCTGGCCCAACGCACCCATGCGCCACGGCTGACGATCGTCTTCGAGGCGGGCGGGGTCGCGCCACGTTTACCTACCATGCCCATCAGCGTCGGCGATTCCCGCACCTTTTATCGCGCGGCCATGGCTACCTCGATGGCCGATGTCATGGAGTTTTGTCAACGAGGATTGATTGATTACACGTTTCTGGGCGGGGCGCAGATTGATGCCTATGGCAATCTGAACTCGACCCAGATTGGCCCGGACCATGCCAGGCCCAAGGTTCGCTTCCCCGGCTCCGGTGGAGCCAACGACTTAGCTAGCTTATGCTGGCGTGTGCTAGTCGTCACGAATCACGACAAACGCCGCTTTGTCGAAAAACTCGACTTCCTCACTACGCCGGGCTTTCTCTCCGGACCGGGCGCTCGCGAAGCGGCCGGCTTGCCCCGCGGTACTGGGCCGTATCGCGTTATCACCGATCTGGCCGTGATGGGATACCATCCCGAAACCTGCCGCATGCAGGTACTCAGTTTGCATCCAGGCGTCACCCTTCAGCGCGTCCGCGATCACACCGGCTTTGATCTGCATGTAGCCGAAAACCTGGGCGTGACTCCTCCCCCAACAGAACAGGAGCTACGCCTTTTACGCGAAGAGGTCGATCCCTTGCGCTATGTCATCGGCCGCTAGTCACACTGGTCACACGTGTCACAGGGAGGAGTCGTCCTACGCTGATTGCCCCGTTGCGGCTGCCGACAAATTCTCGATCCGGCAGGTATCGCATCACTTCTTGGAGGGCTGGCGATTTGATCAGCAAGAGATGCTCAGGGGTTGCCTCCAGGTGCGCTGCCAACTCGCGCTGCTGTCCTCGGCTGAATACCTGCACCCGATGGTTCGGGAGGTAAAAGCTGGTGGAATCAAAGCGGGTCGGATAACACACCAGCGTTTGCCCAGCCCGCGCATACCGCCGCAGGTCACCTCGCACGCTGAACTCGGCGTGATACGCTGGCAACAGCTGCGCCACCGCGACATAGCAGGCGACGGCCATCAAGGCAAAGGTCTCACCCCAGGCCAAACGGCCCTTGCGTGCGAAGACCAGCGTCAAACCAAGCAAGCACGCCGCCATCATCCACATCGCCACTTCGTTGCGGATCAGTTGGGTGGCCCAACCTGCTGCGACCACGACCAAGCCGACACTCAAACCGCTGACGGCCACCCACTCGGCCGGCACACTACCCCGCAACAAGCTCGGCGCATAGCGAGCTACTAGCCACCCCAAGGCCAACGCTACCGGCGGCATTGCAGGCACTAGATAGACCGGCCGCTTGCAACCGGCCAGGGAAAAGAACACCAGCATCCAGGTGAAGCAGAGCAGGGCAAAGCCCAGCCCCGCCGGCCGTCGCGCGGCGGCTCGCATTGGTCGTCGAGACAGATGCCAGAGCAGCAGGGGTATCAAAAGCAGCCAGGGTGCAAGGCCCATCATGAGTTGAGGAAGATAAAACCACCACGGCTTGGCATGATCAAAAGGGGCGACATATCGGACGATATTGTGCTTCCAGAAAAAGTAATAGGCAAATTCCGGGCGATGCATCATCACCAGAACATACCAGGGCAGGGCCACGACCAAACTGATACCCAGATAAGCCGCCACTGCGTGCCAACCGAGCCGAGCACGTCGGGTATCAAGCCACACAAGCAATCCCACGGGCACCACAACTAATGCCAGAGCCACCGGTCCTTTGGTGAGCAAACCCAGGCCACAACAGCCCGCCGATACGAACCACCAGCCCCAGCGGAGACGACTTGATTCTAGCCCTCGCCAGGCTGCCGCCAAAGCCCCTGTCGTCCACAGCGCTAAAAGTCCATCAAACGTGAGCATTCGACAACGATAAAGAAACTCGGGCATGAGACATAATACTGCTGCCGCACACACTCCCCCACGCGGCCCAAACATCCTCCGGCCCCACAACAGGGTAATCAATACACAGCCAACACCCGCCAGCCCCGGTATCAGCCGCGCCGCCCAATCGTGAATACCAAACCACCGATATGACTGCATAAGCGCCCAATAAAAAAGCGGCGGCTTATCGAGGTAATCTTGCCCATGGAGTACCGGCACGATCCAGCGGTCCGCCGCCAGCATCTGTCGGGCAATTTCGGCGTAACGGGCTTCCTGAGGCTCTAACAGGGGCGCTCGCAGGCTGGTAAAAAACAGCACCACTGCTACAACCACCACCAGAAGCGAGCCAAGGATCGTTTCCCATCCTTTGCCCTCCTGCGAACGCCGTTCCCCTGCGAAACTGGCTCGCGTCCACCAAAACGGCAGCAGTTGCCCTAGCGTCCGTGGCACCTCACGCCAACTCACGGTGCTACAACCCCGCACACGCGGCCGGTGACGCACGCCGACTTCCGCGATCGCGAACCCTTGCTGCCGGGCACGCGTGAGCATCTCGGTGTTGACGAAGAAGCCATGAGACTCGGGCAATAGCGCTTGCAAGGCCTCACGCTGAAACACCTTCAAGGCACAGTCGATATCACGCACGACGGTACCCAGCAGCGTCCGCGCCAGCAGATTGTAGCCACGCGACAGAACCTTTCGCCGCCACGGATCTTGTCGATCGACCCGGTAGCCGACCACTACCGGATGGCTCTGGGCCAGCGGCAACATCAATGCCAAATCCTCCAGAAAGAATTGGCAATCGGCATCCGTAAATGCAACATAATCCCCTTGGGCTGCCGCGAAACCGGTCCGCAGGGCTGCTCCGTAGCCGCGATTGGTTTGATGACGCACCAAACGCACCCGAGGATGGCGAGTGGCTTCTTCGGCCACAATAGCGGCGGTGTCGTCCTGGCTACCGTCATCGACTACGATGATCTCATAGTCGGCATTAAGCCGGGTCAGGGCTTCATCTGCCTCGAGAACCGCCTGACGAATTCCAGCGGCTTCGTTCCAAGCAGGCAACACCAATGACACCGACGGACGCAACATTCCGAGCCTCCGCACGTGCAACGAGGGCGACAGAGCATGCATCGCACGAAGCCGCCTTGGGAATCAAGTCCGGGTTTGGATCCCAGAGGATTCAGGGGTCGGGCTACCTAAGGGCGTCTTGCCCCTGGTTGAGTACGCGGTTAAAGTCGTTCTCAGGAGCGAAGACACGCGGAGGATTGTCATGCAGCCCGTGAAGTTTGCTGCGTTCGCACTGGGGAGCTTGGTTTTGTCCCTGTCGATTGCTTTCGCAGACCAGACGCCCACCACTGCACCTAAGCCCACCACCACGCCAAAATCCAGTTGGATTGCCCCCAGCCTGCCTGCCACTACCAAGGACCAGGAACGCGCTTGGGACGAGATTATTGATCGATTCATTCTCGCTGACACCGGTAAACTGCGAGGAGCCGAGGCCAAAGCGGCCCAGGAAGCGTTTGAGCAACTGGGAGAGGCGGCAATTCCGGCATTGTTGCGTGGCTTGAACAAAGCAGCGGAGATCAATCATTCCTGCCCGGTGCTGATGATTACCAAGAAACTCCAACCGCTGTTGTTAAAGTCTCAAGATCCGGTTCTGTTGGAGTTTGCCCGCGACGAGTTGCAAGGCAAAGCCCAGCGTTCCGTCCACGCCACCACCTTGGAAAACCTCCGCGTGCAACTCTTGCTGCGACGCAACGCCCTGGAGCGGTTGCCCTTACCGCCGGCCTGGCTGGCTAAAATCGATAGCACGGGGCTAAACCAGCTGAGCATGGCCGAACGCGGCGAACGGCGGAAAGTGGTCCTCAACGAACTGGCTAAGCGCGAGGACCGCGAGGCGATGCTGGGCTTGGCGCGCCTTGCAGCCATCAATGATCGCGCTATACAACCTTTGGCTCGTAAGGGACTCGACCAGCAGGTCGCCCGGCAATCCCTAAGCGGTCTACGCGAATTGCTCAGCGATGCCAACCCGGAGATTCGCAAGGCTGCAATCCGCGTAGCAGGGAAGAATCGTGACCTGATCCGCTACGTCATCGAACGTGTCGCCGACGACCGGGCTGATGTGCGAAGCGAAGCTCGACAGGTCTTACAACATTTCAGTCAGGGCAAGGTAGACTTCGGACCTGCCCCCGGTGCGAACAAAATCGCACAACAGAAAGCCTTGAAGGACTGGCAAGCCTGGTGGGACAATCAAACCATGCACGACTAAATCCTCTCTGGTTGGCTGCGCTACCAGGCGTTACCAGGCTTAGAGAGTCCCGTCAGGCCGCGCTGCTGATGGATCGGCTTTTGCTCAGCCAGCTTTTCGCCGTTCTATCTTTTCACCATCGATGATCTCCTCCTTCTTGGGGGGCAGCGGCGAGAAGGGGCTGACGATCCCCTCAGCATCGAAGCGTTTTTTGATGCGACGCAGCATCTCGCGTTTGATGGTCCACTGACGCAAAGGACGCGTTTTGAGGTAGAACTTCAGCACGATATTGCTCGCATCGAAGGCATCCACACCGAGCATCTCGGGTTCTTCGAGGATATAGCTGCCATACAACGGATCATCGCGTAGTTCTCGGGCTAACTCCAACAGCACCTTCATGGTCCGATCGACATCTTCGGCACAGTTGACCGGAATTTTAAAGAAGGCTCGCGACCAGGTGTGAGTGAGGTTGCTCACCCGGGTAATGCTACCGTGCGGAATGAAATGACGTACCCCTTCTAGGTCGCGTAGCACTGTCACACGCAGCGTAATTTGCTCCACGGTCCCCGCTGTCTCACCGATCCTCACCACGTCGTTCACACCGTATTGGTCCTCCATGAGCAGCATGAACCCGCTGAAATAATCTTTGATGAGGTTTTGCGAACCGAAAGCGACCGCCAGGCCGACAACCGCTGCGCCGCCCATCAGCGGCACGATCGGGACGCCGGCCTCGTCGAGTAACATCACCAGGCCGCCCCCTAGGATAAACACGCCCGACACATACCGAAACACCCCTGCTAGGGTGTTGGCTCGGTTCACCCGATCTTCCGGGCCACCGCGACTGGTTGCTTGCGAAATAAACCGCACCAGATGCTGCGCCACAAAGCGCGCCGTGAAATACAATCCCAGCGTCACGGCCGTGATCAGCAACAGATTCGGGCCGTGGGCCGCCAGCCACCGCAACAGATTTCGCGGCGTAAAGGGATTGCTTACTGCTTGGAGCTTCTTATCGGCCGCCTCGGCTTCGACCCGGCGACGTTCGGATTCCTCTAAGGCCGCTCGGCGTTCCTGTTCCAGTTGGATTAATTCGGAATTCAGTGTGTTGACACGATCCGTCAGCGACCGTGCGCGCATTCGTGAATCATGCAACCGCTTGTTGGTTTCGGCCAGCCGCTCGGCGATCTCTTGACGATCTTGGGTCCGGTTGGGAGGTAACTGCTGTAACCGCTGAGTCAGTTGCATGAGCAACTGCGCCGCCTGATCGGAGATTTGTCGCTCGGCATCCAAAAGACGCGATGCTGCTGCGATCGCTTCCTGTAGAGCGTTCACCCGTTCTTGGGCGTTATCGACCTTTGCCTGCGCTTCCTGTAAGGCTTTGAGGCGCTGTTCGAGTTCGTATCGGGCCTGTTTAACTTCTTTGCTCTCTTCAATCACTTTAGCCCGGGCGGTGGGTCTATTAGGCGGTGAGATGTTTGCGGACGTACTAGAAGGTGGTCCCGATTTCTCTGTAGGCGCTGATTTCTCTGGTTTCTCCGCCAGTGTGGACGGTTGATCCGGCGGGCTGGGTTCTTTGGCTTGCTCGGGTTTCTCTTTCCCCTCCAGGCGATCCAACTCGATCTGCTCTTTCTCCAGGCGTTTCTTCATCGCCGTTAGGGCGTCTTGTTGTGCCTTGCGTTTGACGATGGCAAGGTTGTATCGCGCTCGGGCCTCCTCCAGCGATTGCTTCAGCGGTCCGAGCTTGGCTTGCTGCTGCATCGCCTTTTCTTGTTGTCCCTCGCTAAGCAGGCGTTTGATGGCAACCTCTTCGTCCTCGACGCGCTGCTGAAAGCTGTCGTACTCTTCCTTGGCCCGGGGGTATTCCCCCTCAGGATCGTCCAGAGCCGCTTGCATCTTTTGCAGTGCTTTGCGGGTCTTTTCAATCGTCTCCCGAACCCTCAGGATCTTCTCGGCCAAGGCTTTGTCATCTGGTTTTGTCGGTGAGGGCGGAACGATTGGGGCAGTGCCGCTGAGCATCGACACGATGAACCATGCATGGAGCATAAATCACCTTCTCCCGAAGTTGGCACCGGCTGGGGAGAAGCGGCAAGCTACCGGGCCACAATCAAAAAAACCCTCTTAGAGGCAATTCCTCGAACGATCAATACCAACTCATCGGGGCAGCAGCGAAAGCCTGCGAGACCACTGATGTGCTTTTTCCAAACTCGCCGAACTGGTTCACCTCCCTGCGTTGCCTTCGATAACCATCCACGCCATCGTCGAGGTGCGGCCAGCTGGGTTGCGTCGCCTGACCGAGCCGGTTGTCTCGGGGCCGCCTTTTTTGTCGAGCTTGCCTAGGCAGTAGAATTCATCCAGAGACGCTAATCGCGTCGGTTCGTCCCTTGGCTCTCACTGTCGGAAGGGACGCTCTCCGTCCGATTCCGATACGGGCGGATTAGCTAACTGCCTCCCAAACAAGGAGCCATCATGTCCACCTGGCGAACTCCCACGCCGTTGCCTTCTGGTCCTCCTCGGGTGGGTCTGACTCGGCTGTTGCGCGCCGTGGTGGCTGTATTGCTAGCTCTGGTTGCCTTGGTGTATCTGCTGCTCTGGCTGGCCCCCGTCCGGCCGGCTGCCCTTCTGATCGCCTACGCTGGTTATGAGGACAATCTGGCCATTGAGGCCAATCCGTATGGTCACACGCTCAGTCGTCGTCTGGCCCAAATGGCTCGCGACGCACGTCCCTTGGTTCCGTGGTTTGGCAGCGGCGGAACCCTTCGTCTAGTAGCTAATCAGGAGCAGCGCCGTGGCGTCGATTGGGCAAGCGGTTTGGATAGGGCCCGAGAGCGGTTGTCGCTGATCGTCTTTGCCCTGCACGGTGGAGCCGACGAGCACGGCGCGTTTTTCTATCCCCACGATGCCAGCGCTGACCCGGCCGACCGTCTCTACTGGCGTGATGTCTTGGCCCGTCTGCGAGAACTACCCGCCTCGCAGGTTAAGCTCGTTCTGCTAGATGCTACCGCCAACGGTCCCAACGTGGTGGCCGGCCAATGGAGCAACCGCTTCGCCGAAGCACTAGCCCAAACCCAACCAGAGATGGCCCGGATCGACAACCTCATCGTCATTTCCGCCAGCGGCCCCGGTGAGCGTTCCTGGCCGGCCGCCGATGGCCGACTGACACTCTTTGGCCAGCATCTCTTAGCCGAACTGAACCGGGGTGAACGGCAGAGCGTGAAGCAACTAGCGCAACGCCTGCGTGAGGCGGTCGCACGGGATGCGGCCCGGCTGTATCAAGCGCAGCAGACGGTACAACTGCTGACCCCCACGACACGGGCCGCTGCCGTCCGTATTGCCTTCGGGCTACCTTCGCCGCCCGAGGAGCTACCGGCTGCTTCGGCCATACCACGCATCGAAGCCGCCTGGCGGGATTATCACGCCACCAATCTCGTCGCTGCTCGGGCCGCTGCTCCCGGCGCACTGCGTCTTTGGCAAGCGTGGTTACGGCGTTTCGAGGTTCTAGCTCTAGCAAATGTGCCCGAGGCCGACGCCGCTCTGACTCAAGCCGAGGCGGCTGCCCGTCAGGTGCGGAGGCAACTGGATCCCGGCTTAGTCAGTCCGCCTAACACCTTGTCCGGACCAGCCCTTTTGGGTCAGACGACCACCCCACCCGATCCATTTGTCGAATTCGAGCAATTGTGGGCCTGCCCCCCGGAAGAAAGGGCCAAACGCTGGCAACCCCTTCAGGGTCGCATCGCGCGAACTGCCATACAAACTGCCTTGATCCAACGCGCTGCGGAGAATCCGGCCCGCTACCTCGCTTCAGCGGCCGAATGGTTGCGGATTGTCGACGACCCATTTCGGCCAGTGCGTCCCGCTGAGGCCCACTACACCGTAATCCTAGCACGCGATCTGCCTGCCGACTTGCCCGCATCGCATTGGGACGACGTTCGACTTGCTTTACAAGTACGTTTAGAAGCCGAGCAAACTGCCTTCGGAGTCGCACCGGGATATGGCTACACCGAACAAGTGCTGGATCGTCCCCGCATTGATGCCGCCGATACCCAACGCCGTCTTGCTCAGGATCTCTTGCTGGCCACTCAGGCCGATCAACGCACCACAGCTCGGGAACGGTTGATGTCGGCTCGCGCGGGTTACGCCCAGGCTCGCACGATAGCCCAGCAGCGTCGCGCGGCTCTGGCCGCCCTACATCGCGCTTGGGACGAGTTACCCGCTCATCTAGCCTGGATGCCGGCCGACCGGACCGAAGCGTTTGTTGCTCTGAACCAGCTCGAACAGACCTGGCAACGGGATCGTTCCGACCGAGCCTTGCTCCCCCAAGCCGAAGCGTTGCAAAAAGCCCTCGACGGCCTGCAGACAGCCCTATTAGCCGAGGCTGACCGTGCCACGCTGCGTGACGATGCCCGCGTGTTGGCTGTACCGTCTTTGCCGCTCTCGGTTCGGCTGCGGTTACTGGAAGCACGTGAACGTCTGTCTCGCCGTGACCACACCCTCTTAGATACCCAAACAATCGTGCCCGAAGATACAGATTCTCACGCCTCTCGCTTGCTGATGCTTGCTCGCCTCTGGGCCGAGGCTGATGATCCTGCTGTTCGACTCCGCGACTGGCCCGCACGCCTCGATCGTGCCGAACTTTCCGATCCCGCTTTGGCCGATCGCCTCGCTCGTCGGCTAGATGCCGGCCAGTGGCAAACCCGCATGCTCGGGGCGACCCCACACGATCCGGCCGACACTCTACGTCGGATCGCTTTGGCCGATCTGCTGGCCTGGCAAGCCGGTCGCAGCATGGCCGAGGGTTTCTATGCCGAAGACAACACCCCCGCCTACCGTCTCGTAAGTCGCGACTATCTGCGAGATGCCGCCCTGCTCGATCCCAAACGCGATTGGGAGCCGCTCCGCCGCCAACTAGATCGTTTCCCGACCCTGGCCATTCAGACGCCCCCTGTCACGCGACTATTGGCCGGCGAGACACGGACGATTCGAGCCAGCCTAAAGATACCCGAGGGCGTACCGGTCCTATGGGCCGAGCCTGGTCCCGCACTGCTTTCCGAGCAAACCGGCCGCCGCTTCGCCCAGTTTGTTGACGGTCCCGAGGCCCTAGTGGCCATTCGTAGCCCCGAGTTGGACCGTGACGAACAAACTCCCCCAGACAACTCGACGCCCCGCCCCACCTATGTTCGCTGGCACGGCCGGTATCGCGGTCTGCGTTTGGAAACCCTAGCCAACGTTTGGTTGCATCCTGTGGCCGAATCGACGCGTTACGAATCCGCTCCGCCGCGTGGTGGTGCCGTTGCCCTGCGTGCTCCAGCCGAAGTTTTGGCCCGCTATGGCTCGGCCAACGGGGCTGTTGCTATCGTGCTGGATTGCAGCGGCAGCACCGGCCCGCCACCGGGCGAGGCTATGAACGAGACGACACGCTATCGCAAATTGCTGCGTGCTCTGCGGAAACTGCTTGCCACGGTGCCGCGTGGCACTCGCCTGAGTCTGTGGACCTTCGGCCAAGACACCGGCCGCCGGGAAGCTGCCGAAGACACCATCCGCCGGGCAGTTGATCCGGTTCGCTGGAACGGCACGACCGAGCAAATCGATGCGGTGATGTCCCAAGTCGAGGGGCTTCGGCCGTGGAACGAATCGCCCATCGTGCGGACCATGCTGCGTGCCAAGTCCGACCTGCTGCAGGCGGAGGGTACGCGGACGCTGATTGTCCTGACCGATGGCATGGACAACCGCATCACCCAAGACAAACAATTCAATCCGGACAAGTTGCCGGTGCCCGAGTTGCTGCAAGCCCAGTTCAAGGACAGCCAGATCGGTGTCTATGTGGTCGGTTTCGAGATCTCGCAGAAAGAGGAAGCCACAGCCCGCGACCAGTTCGCGGTGCTAAGCAAGCTCACGCCGCCAGGCGCATTCGTCACCGTCAACAAGATTGACGAGGTGGCCCGCGCCGTCGAACGCGCTCTACGGCCTGATTTACGCTTCCGCCTAGTGGCTGGGGAGTATCGTTCCGAGGCAGTAAGTGTGGCGGCCAACGGCGAGAGCGACCGCTGGATCGCGCCGCCGCCCGGGGAGAGTGGCACAGGCGACTTTCAGCTACGCACTCTGGGCGTGCCGTTGGAGCAACGTGTTTCCTTGGGACGCGGTCGCGCTTTGCTGTTGGAATTGACTGGTCAAGGGGAACGACCCACGGCCCAGCGATTGCTATTTGGTCGTGAGGGGGACTACCGCCTGGCTCCCATGCGGACGGCGCGGGACTGGCGCGTCAGTGTCTTGCAAAATCAGATAGAGGGCAGCAAACTTGGCCTGTTCGCCTGTTTGGAGAAAATCCCCGAACCACGTGAGTCGCCCCTGGAATTGCCCGCTCCACGCGCCGTCTGGCTCAGCGTCGAATCCGCCACTGCTCCGATTCGCTGGCGCGAAGCGTTCGGCTACCCGGCCTCTTGCTACGCTATCGACGCCGTTGGTTGGTCGGCGACGACTCGGCCCCGCTTGCGACTGTGGTGGTCCCCCGATCAAGAGCCCCCTTCAGTGTTGTTGCAACGACCGGCCGACTTCCGCGTTCTCGACGATTTGCCGCGTTCCCTACGTTTGGCGGGTGAATCGGCCACGCTCGACACGGTGGCTCTGGAGCGACGCTGGATCGACGGGGCGTCGCGTTGGTGCGTAGTGGTCCGTGTCAGCCACGCACCCGATGAGCCGGTCCAGGCCGTGCTGGAGGGCATGCCCCCATTGGGCGGGGCCGAACATCGCTGGCATAGCTCGGCTGACCGCTACGCCGGCGTGTTTTGGTATGAGGGCATCGAGACGCGCGATCGACTAGAGGACACCATCGAGCGTCGGCTCTCGGGCCTTCGGCTGCTTCTCTTGGGTGAGTTGCGCCGTGAAGCATCCAAACGTAAATATGTGGTCGAATTTCTGGATCTGGACACGCCAGCCGCCACACCTGGTCGCCCCAGGGCTGTCTTCAACCCGATGACGACTGCGGGGGCCAACGAATGAACCAGCCCCCACCTGCTTGGCGCAATATGCCACCGCCTCTAGGCTCTGTACCCCCCCGGCGTTTCCGGGTCTGGGCTGGGCTGTTGCTTTTTACCCTGGTGCTGGGGGGGGTGGGCTATGTACTGTGGAGCTATCGCGCCGCGCCCTCGGCCCACCTCACGCTCATCTCGCTGGGCGATCTACCCGGGCGTAGGGCCGACCATGCTGCCCTAGCCGACTGCTTTGCCCGCGTGCAGACGCACCGTAACCCAGATCAAGCCACCCTCGTTCGCGTCCTGCGCCAGGCCGTCGCTCAACGCGGGGTTGCCGTCGTTTATCTCAGTGCCCCGGCCAGACGCGACGCCCAGGGGCGTGTCTGTATCTTGCCCGCCGACGCTGCCCCTGACGATCCGGCGACCTGGCTCTCGTTAGCACGCATCGACGAACTCTTGGGATCGCGACGTTTCTTGATTCTGGATCTGGTCGGCGACAATGTCTTTGGCGAACCACGCTTGGGACCTACCCTCGAAGCAGCCAGCCCTGGTCAACGCAATCAGACAGCCGAATATCGCGGTCGCTCGGCGTTGGGCTACTATATCGAGTTGGCCTTACGGGGCTTGGCCGACACCGATGGCGACCAACGTATCCACTCTGCCGAACTGGCGGCCTATGTGCGCGAGCGAGTCGATCGCTGGTCCCGCCAGGTGACCGCAGACCGGCAAACTCCCACATACCAGAGTCACGGACCTGGGATCGCTCTGACCCTGGTGCGTGGCACGCCAAGTATCCCCGATTTGCCCGAGCCACGTTCCTATCCAGCTTGGTTGGCCGAGGCGTGGGCCAAGTGCGAAACGTCGGCCCAATTCGACGATCTGCTAGCCATCGAACGCTCTTGGCGTGACGGCAGCGATGAAGCGATGCTCAAAGAGCGTGCGGCCCAGATCGTGGCGCGACCGCTGCCCCCCTCGCCGCGTCCCGTCGAACGCTCGCTGGCGTTGTTGCCCCAGCCGCCTGAAGAGTTGCTCCAAACCGTCCGCCGCCTCGCCTACCTCCATCCCCCCCCAGCCCCCGACATCTTCTTCAAAGACACCAAACCTACCCCGTCGCTCTCGGCCGCCTTGGTCGCCGTGGCCAGTGACGACGTTTCCAGGCTACCGGCTATAGCATCGCTGTTGGCTGTCGCCGAGCCACGCCCCGAGACGGAGGAAACACTGCTGTTGCTGCGGTTGGCCCGGCTCGATCTGCCAACCGACACCCTACGTCTGGTCTTGCAGACGCACCGCGATCTGCACCGGCTGTATGAACCGCTCGGCTTCGCCCGCCGCCGTACCGAAGTGGAGCAACTCGCGCAAAGCTATCACAATGCTCTGGTTCTGCTCGAATCACGCGGTTATGCTCCGGCGAACGCCCCACAAATCCTCGCCGCGATGCAGAATCCCCTCGCCGCACTCTTGGCGCGACAGGCGGACGAAGTAGCTGCGGAACGCACGCTTGCCGAGGCGCGGCAGTGGTTCCGCGAGGCACGCGCTAGTGGTCTGCAGGCCGAACTTCCTCGCGCTCTGGAACGCTACGCCCAGTTGCAGCGGCAGTTGAGCCAGTCCCCAAGCGATTTACGCGACGCCACCGCTGCCCTGCGGCAAAGCCTGGACAAACTTGCCGAACCGTTTTCCCCCCAGGGCGTAGCCCGCCGCCTCCTCGCTAGCAAACGTGGCGATTCGCCCCAGGCGTGGCGCGAACTTGACCGTCTCTTGGCCGCCACTCGCACCGCCAATCGGGTCGCCGTCTATGCTGCCGCACAGGACCTGGGCCGTCGCCTGGAAGAGGAAAACGCCCGCCGCGACAACCGCGACGGCTCGCGGCTGGTGGGTATTCCCGAGCTTGTGCCGCCTGCCGTTGGCCCCCCGCTGCCGTTGCCTCCTCCTCCGCCGCCGGATCACAGCCTCTGGGCCTGGCTGGCCGATCGCTACCGCTACGAATATCGCGAAGCTTTAGGACTCGATCCCCACTCGCTGGCCGCTGACTTCTTCCGTCGCGCTGCCCTTGACTACCAAACCTGGCTCGACCGGCCTCGCGAAACCTATGCCGAAGTGATTCAAGCGAACGATCCCCCTCGTCTGTTGCCCAATGAGCCAATCACGCTGCAACTGAACATCCGCGTTCAGCCAACCGGTCCGTTCGACCTGGAAATCCTTCGGCCCGATGACCAATGGTTACGTCTGTCTCCAGAGCGTCCCATCCCCGATGCCCAGGGCCAATTCGCGATTCAAGTCGGCCTGCATGAAAACGCCGGCACAGGCCAGCCTAGGCCACCGCTAGGAGTGCTAGCGCGAGCAACCCTAGCCGGACGCAGCTATCACCGCCGCATTTCCTTGTCGCTTTCCCCACGTGTTCCCCAGGTGGTGCTGGCTCCCCTAGGCATCCAACCAGGTGAAATGAACGGGCCACTGGCTTTGCGACCCATCGCCGGGCGACAATCGTTTGTGCTGTATGTGCGTAATCCGATCGACCAGCCGTGGAGCAAGCTGGCAGTGCAACTGAGCCTGGGAGGCGAGACCCGAGAATCGCTGCCGCTCGCGCTAGGAGGCCTGGAAACCAAACCGGTCGCCTTCGCCCCCAGCACAGCCCCGCTACCGCCGGTCCTGCCCGAGGTGCGGGAGTTGGGCTGGCGCGTGGTGAATCTCGACGCTAAAAACGAGGTGGTGTCCAGTGGCACCCTCGCTCTGACGCTGGCCCCTCCCGAAAGTTATGCCCGTATCACTGCTCTGGATTACGACCCGCTTACCGCTCGACTCGCAGTTCGGCTGAGGCAACGTGGCTCGGTTGCTGGCCCGGCTGTCAAGGCCGAGTTACAGATCCCCGCACCCGAGCAGGGCGGCGCGACCTTTCGTGACGGCACCCTACGAGGCACCCTCTCCCCCAAGGGCGAGGAATTGACCCTCTTTGCCAACGGTGTGGCTGGTGCAGGCGAGGCCCGTTTTGCTGTGGGCATCGACGGCTGGGCACGGGCCTTCTCTTTCCGCGCCACGCTCACCCCGCGGGGCGGTCGCGCCTTGCCCGAACCTCTAACCGCGCCGGCCATCCGCTTGGCTAGCGGCCCCTACGGTATTGCAGGTCCGGCGTTTCGTGTGCCTCTGGAGGTCGATCAGGCCCCACTGGGTGCCGCCGTGGAAGTGTCGCTAGGCCGGCTGGTCGGTGGGGCTTTTCGTATCGAGGTCACCGCTCGGCGGGAGGGCGGCCGCGACGAACGCATAGGCGCGGCACTGTTGGGGTCGACCCTCCAATTCGAGGCTAGCCAGCGGGATTGGGTTGTCCCTTTGGATACCTCGCGCATCCGTGGCTCGCGCACTCTGCAAGCCCGCTTGCTCGCTGCTGGCGGCCGAGAACTAGCGCGCGACGAACGCCCCATTACCCTGGGTGACGAGGCACCTACTGGGGTCCGCTTTCTCAATCCCCCCGAAGCCGCCTGGAATAAGGCTCCTTTAACTTTGGTTGCGGTCGGCTCCGATCCGGTGATCGGCATACAAGAGGTATTTTTCTTTGTCGGCAAACCCGTGATGGACAAGCTCCCCGAGGGCGCGTTCAAAGCCGTTGCCTCTCCCCGAGCCGATGGCAGCTACACCGCTAAGCTGCCGTTGCCCGCAGATCGCAAGGGACCGACGGAGATCAGCGTCGGCATGACCAACCGGGTGGGGCTAACGGCATTTGCGACGCATCGTGTCGATCTGCGGGACGACGACCCCGACAAGACCAAGCCGGCCAGTATCCGCGGCACCCTGAGCGAAGGCGAGCGCCCCCAGCCGGGCATCGAAGTGATCCTCAGCGATGAAAAGGGCCAAGAAATAGCACGCGTGAAAACAGATGACGCAGGCCAATATCTATTCCCGGAGGTCGCACCGGGCAAATATCGCCTCTCGGCGACGAAATCCCGCACGGGACGCAAAGCCGCCCACCCTCGTAATCAATCGAGCTTCGAGGTAGCCCCCGGTGCGCGATTAACGATTGACTTGGTGTTGTTCCTCTAGCAGGCTGCAAGCCAGAAGTAGCGGTTGCTATACTGGGAACAAGCCCACCTCTCCTGCTCTCGTGAGGCAACTGCGCTATGTTCACATTTGTATTGGTTCTCTCCCCCTTGCTGGTCCCAGGGGCCGACTCGTTCCTCTCACCCCAACAAGCACTCAAGGCCATGAGCCTGCCCGAGGGCTTTCGCGTTCAACTGGTCGCCGCCGAGCCGACTCTCATCAAACCGATCGCCCTGACCACCGATGAACGCGGCCGGTTGTGGGTGGTGGAATCGCATAGCTATCCGAAGTGGATTCGCGATGGCAAGCCGGGCAAAGACCGCATTTTGATCCTCACCCCCCAAAACGATCGCTCCTACACTTGCCGTGTCTTCCTAGACAACGGCACCAACCTCAGCGGGATCGCCGTCGGCTACGGCGGTGTCTGGCTGTGTGCCTCACCCTACCTACTGTTCGTACCAATGAAGGATGACAAACCAGCGGGCCCGCCGCGTGTGTTGCTGGATGGCTGGAGTCTGGACGCCAAGCACAACGTCTTCAACTCCCTTACCTGGGGACCGGACGGCTGGTTGTACGGCTGCAACGGCATCACGGCCACGTCCTATGTGGGTAAACCGGGCACCCCGAGGCAAGATCGCGTGCCGATGAACTACGGGGTCTGGCGGTATCATCCGCAGCAACATCAGTTTGAGCCGGTCGCCTGGGGAACGACCAATCCCTGGGGTTTGGATTTCAAAGATC
>JBDNDE010000057.1:0-17833 GCA_046719305.1 Gemmataceae bacterium
CTAAGCTTTACTTGCCGGTTCGTCTAGTTCAGTTGCTTTGTATGGCACAAGAAGGATCGTTGGCCGAACTCTGCAACGGGTGGGAACGTCTGTTCCGATGCGAACGACTGCTGTTGTCCTTATACTTGAGATAACCATTAGCCGCAGAGGAAGATCATGCCAACTCTCGATCCAGGGACCCGTAACCAACTCAATCAGCGCCTTTCTCAGGCCTTGCTCATGGGTCGGTTTCGAGAGGCGTTGCAGGAAGCCGAGGCCACCCTCAACGGCGACGATAGCCCCCCAGATCTCTCTAAGGCCACAAGTCTGGAGTACCTCGGACGATTGCGACGCGAACTGGGTTACTACACCCAGGCCGAGCCACCCCTGCTCCAGGCTCTATCGTTATTTGGTAGCCTCAGCGGAAAAGATTCGCCCGATTATGCACGCTGCTTGCATCAACTTGCCTTGCTCTACGAGGAACTGGCCCAGTACTCCCAGGCCGAACCGCTGTATCGCTCGGCCTTGAGCATCCGTCAACAGGCACTCGGTCCTGAGCATCCTGAGGTAGCCGAAAGCCTTCATGATTTGGCCAGTTTTCTCGATCAGGTGGGGCGTTTCCACGAAGCGGCAGAGTTGTATCGCCAGGCCCGGGAGATCCGTCGTCAACAGTTGGGCGATCAGCACCCCGACTACGCTGCCAGCCTAGCAGCTCAAGCCTGGCAGGAATGCCGCCGGGGGAATCTGCGTCAAGGGGAAACGCTGGCCCGTCAGGCGTTTGGCATCTTCCAGCAGACCCGTAGCCCCATCCATCCGCAACTGGCCAGCGGTGCCCAATTGCTCTCCCGCATCGCCATGCAACAGGCCCGCATCGCCGAGGCCGAGCAATTCGCCCTGCGCGTCAATGAAGTGCGGTTGCAGACCTTTGGTGAGCGACATCACCGATACGCCGGCGGCTTGGAAAATCTGGCTTTCGTGCGGGCCATGCAAGGGCGTGGCGAAGAGGCCGAACGCTTGGCACGCCAGGGCATCGAGATCACCCGCGCTGCTCTGGGTGAGCGCCATCCGTTCTATGCCGAGGGACTGACCGCCATCGGTTACGCTCTACAGGCCCAGCACAACTATTCCGAGGCCGAAAAATGCTATCGTCAGGCCTTGGAAGTTTATCGGGCGGTTCATGGGGACAAGCATGTCTTTGTTGGGAGTTGTCATCGGGACCTAGCTGAAATCTTCGCGATGCGCGAAAGCAATCAGCAGGCCGAGGAACATTTTCGCAAAGCGTTACGCATTCTTGAGCCTCAGGTTCAACAATCTCCCCTGGAATATCTTGAGGTGCTCGATGGCCTGTCGCGCTGCTTGACCGCTCAAGGACGTTTCGAGGATGCTCAGGAGGCCACCACCCAGGCGGTCGCCCTAGCTCGGCAAATCCACGAACACCCCGCTTTGCTGGCTGGCGCACTGGAAAGCCAAGCCCGCGTTGCCCAATCCACTGGCGCGCTGGCCCAGGCTGCTCAACTCTGGCAAGAGGCACTTCAGACTCGAACGGCCGTCAGTGGCCCAGATCATCCCTTGTGTGCCGATGCTCTACGCAATCTGGCGATGGTACAACAAATGCAGGGCGACCACAGCGCAGCGATGTCGTCGTTGCGTGCTGCCTGTGAGTTGCTTCGCCGGGTTTTAGGTGACAAGCACCCCGATACCCTGGCTACTCTGGCCACTTTGGCCGATGCCCACGCTCAGGCCGGTGAGTTGTCCGCCGCAGAAGAACTTTTAGTCCAGGTTGCCGATTCCGAACGCGAACGAGTTGGGGATCAACACCCCGACTACGCCCGCATCGTGGGGCAACTGGGCCGTTTGTATCAAATGATGAACAATTTTCCCGCTGCGGAGGTTCGCTATCGCGAAGTGTTGCAAATCCTGCGTCGCGTCCACGGCGAAGAACACGCCGAATATGCCCGAGCCGTCCAGGATCTGGCCCAACTGCATCATCAAGTCAATGACTTCGCCACCGCTGCCCAGTTCTATCAGATGGCCAGCGAAATTCGTCAAAACAATCCTGGCTCAGACCATCCCGATTATGCCGAGAGCCAATTAGGATTGGCTCAGGTGTTTCAAAACATGGGGCGGCTGGACGATGCCGAGCCGCTTTTCCGTCAGGCGGTGCAGATTTACCGTGCTGCCCTGGGCGAAAACGCTATGCCTACCCTGCGCGCCCGACATTCCTTCGGCTTGTTCCTTCAGGCACGCGGGCAGATCGCCGCCGCTCTGCGAGAACTAGAGCAAACCAGCGAACGCCTCGAAGAAGTCGTCGGGCCTCGCTCCCCGATGCTCACACAACTGCTGGCCGATCGCGCCCGCATTCTCAGCGCCATTGGCGATCATCAAGTTGCAGAGCAACTTTTTGCACGTATCAGGGTGATCCACCGCGAGGCGTTTCCTCAAGACATCACATTGCAAACCCAGGATCTGGTCAATCAGGCCATCGCTGCCCGTTCTTTGGCAGACTACTCCGCTGCTGAGGAGTGCCTCCTGCAAGCCCTACGCCTGCTACAACAGCATCGGCCTACGGACCATCCTGACCTGCTCACCGTTGCGGGGATGTTGGCCACCACTCTGGCCCAACAGGAAAGGTTGGACGAAGCCGATGCTCTGATGGCCCATCTGGTCGAGCGAACCCGGGCGGTGATGGGGCAATTTCATCCCGCTGTGGGACAACTCCTGCTCGAGCGAGCTAATATATCCCTCAATCGTGGGCAACTCAGCCAGTCTCTAGCGTTGTATCGCGAGGCGGCTGAGGTGGTCCGCGCCAGCGAGGGTGAAGACAACGGGGATTATGTCAATTTGTTACGCATGCAGGCTACTGTGCTTCACCTGCTCGGTGAGTCCGATCATGCCGAGACCCTGCTCAAACAGCGGGTTGCGATTCTCCGCCGACTGTTTGGCCCCTCCAGCAGTGTCGTTGCCCCTGCTCAACAAGCCTTAGCCGATTTCCTGCGGCAACGGCAACGCTACGAGGAAGCAACTACCCTGGCCCGGCAAGCCTATGAAACGCTGCGTCGCGCTTCGCAATCTTCTTCCACGGACAATAACCAAGAAGCAATTGCTGGCCCGACCCCCATCATCCCTCCTCCCTTGGCCGCGCCCCTGGCTGCTGCTGGGTTGGCTGCTCTGTTGGCTGCCCAGGAGCAACACCAAGCCGCCGAGCCGCTGTTTCGTCAAGCGCTCAGCGAGGCCATACAGATAGTCGGTGAGTATCACCCTGCCAGCGCAAATGTGCAATATAATCACGCCCTGCTATTGATCCAATCAGGACGCGAGGCCGAAGCACTCACTCAGTTGGAGCAGTTGATGCGTCGCGACACTCAGCTTTGGCCGCGTCTACTGAATCTGGTACCCGATCAGCAGCGGGCCATGGCTTGCCAAACCTTGCACGAACACTACGAAGCCTACCTTTCGCTCTGCACTCAACAACGCGTCGGCGAAACGCTCGTCAGCGATTTGCGCAGCGGTGAACCGGTAAACCGACTTTTTAGCCTGACACTTCGACGCAAACGCATGGGCACCGAGGTACTTGCTGCACCGTGGTGGCCCCACTGGGCTGAGCGTCATCCAACTTACCGCGAGGAACTGCGTCGCCTGACCTTTCTGGAGAGACAACTGGCTAATGGTTTGTGGAACGGTCCCGGTCCCGAGGGACGTGAGTATCATGAGTCGCTAATAGATCGCTGGACGCAAGAACGCGACCGCCTGGAAAATCAGCTGGTCGAGATTCTCCCCGAAGTCGCTTTGCGCCGTCGCTTACAATTGGTAACCCCCGAGGCAGTTCGTGAACGCTTGCCCGAGGGATTCGCCCTGGTGGAATTCTTGCACTTCCGTGACAGCGACTTCTCCCTTAGCTTTACCCGCGAAAGCTACGAACGCTCCCAAGGTCGCTACCTCGCTTTCGTCCTCAAAGCTCAGGGAGGCCCCTGGCTCCTCGATTTGGGCCTGGCTACCGATCTCGACCCACGCCTCGCTGCCTGGAGTGCTCAGTTGCGTGCCGGCCAACTAACTCCTGATGGGGCCGGTCTTCGCTCTCTGCTCGTCGATCGGCTTATGCCGTTGTTAGCCGATTGTAAAGGGTTGATCCTGGCCGCCGATGGAGAATTTCTCAGCGTGCCGCTGGATCTGTTGCCCTGCGAGGAGGGACTGCTACTAGACCGCTTCGAGATCCGCTCGCTGTTGTGTGGACGCGATCTGCTACGACAAGGTCGTCCGTCCCGCTCGGCTAGCACGGCATGCGTCGTTCCTGGCCCGCAACCCAGAGGATTCCTGGTCGGACTCAGACGTTTCTTGTTGGGTCAGCCCCACCCGTTGCAACAGCTGGCTCCCTTCCCAAGCCGTGTGGTTCAATCGCGTGAAGAATTGAATGATCCTTCTCCCGAACTGATCCATGTCGATGCCCCAGCGGAGTTTCGCGGTGGTGAGTTTAAGCCTGGCCCTTGGATCAACCCGCTCACTCAGGCTGTGATTCTGCTGCCACGCGAAGAATGGACCGCTCGGCACATCACCTCTATGGATCTCTGGGCCACTCGTTCCGTCTGTCTGGCTGGACTCGACGTTTCCCCTTGTAAACCGGGGGTCTGGCCTCGTTTTGCCGGATTGCTCGCCTCCTTTGTCACAGCCGGTTCGGCTGCTGTGACCTATCGTTTGTGGCAACCACCCGCTGCCGCCCAGGCAGCCTTTCATCGGGCCTACTATCAGCACCTCGCCGATGGCTACTCCGCAAGCCAGTCTTTCTACCAGGCTCGGCAAAAGATACGCCGGCGCTGGCCCACACCAGCAGCCTGGGGTGGTTGGATTTGTTTGGGTGAGATGGTCTAACGGGTGGCTGCTCACCTATGAATGGGGGATGTATTGTTTTCTCTCACGGAGTCCCCACATGCGTACCGTTTGCCTACTGGCTCTTGTCCCTGCTCTCCTGGCTGCCGATTGGCCTCAATGGCGTGGCCCCAATCGGGACTCCATCATTCAGGCCGATCCTTGGCCGGAGAGACTGACGCATTTGGAGAAGAGCTGGCGGGTGGCCCTCGACAAAGGATATCCAGGCCCCATCGTATCCAAAGATCGCGTCTGGGTCGCTGAAACTAGGCAGGCTAAGGACGAGGTCGTTCGCTGCTTGGACCGCGCCACGGGCAAGCAGCTCTGGGAAACGGCCTGGCCCGGCAGCATGACCGTACCGTTTTTTGCTCGGGCCAACGGATCCTGGATTCGTTCCACCCCTGCGTTTGATGGCGAATCGCTCTACGTCGCCGGCATGCGGGATGTGCTTGTCTGTCTCGATGCTGCCACTGGTAAGGTACGCTGGCGTGTGGATTTCATGGAGCGCTACAATTCTCCCTTGCCTGCCTTCGGCTTCGTCTCTTCCCCTTTGGTTGATGGTGATGCCGTCTATGTGCAGGCCGGTTCGTCGGCCCTGAAGCTGAACAAGAAGACCGGCGAAACTATTTGGCGCACGCTGAAAGATGAGGGAGGCATGTTCGGCAGCGCCTTCTCCTCACCCACTTTTGCCACTCTTGCAGGGAAGAGGCAACTGCTGGTGCAAACTCGCTCGACACTTGCGGGCATTGAACCCGAAGATGGCTCGGTTCTCTGGGGGCAGAAGATTCCTGCTATGCGTGGGATGAACATCCTGACCCCTACGGTGTATGGCGAGAGTGTGTTCACTTCCGCGTATGGTGCTAAAACATACTTGTTTAACATCCATCGAGATTCGACTGACTCACCAAAAATGAAGGTGACCGAGAGTTGGAACATCTCCATGGAAGGATACATGTCCAGTCCTGTTGTGATTGGCAAGCATGCTTATTTACATCTGCGCAATCAGCGGGTTGCCTGCGTTCATCTTGAAACTGGTAAGACAACTTGGACCACCTCTAAAACTTATGGCAAATATTGGAGCATGATTGCCAATCGCGATAAGATTCTTGCCTTGGACGAACGCGGTATCCTGTACTTGTTGAAAGCAAACCCAGAAAGATTTGAACTGCTCGACGAAAAAAAGGTGAGTGATCAAGAGTGTTGGGGTCACCTGGCTATATCGGGCAATGAATTGTTTATTCGTGAACTTCAAGGGATTAGCGCCTGGAAGTGGAAGAACTGAACCGCCCTTTTCCCGGGGATCAGCCCAGCGCGGGCCGCTTTCTCGATTGCGAGTCGCGGCCCGTTGTCCTTCTGCTCGTACTCCTCGTTGCCTTCATGCAGCCGAACATTCGCTCTCTACCACCGTTTCGATGGGCTGCGTCCGGCGTTCGATAAAATGTCGATACCACACATCATAACACAACGCGCTGTAGCTGATCCAGGTGGGGCCGCCTACTGTGCCGGGGGCTAAAAAGCCATGCCGAGCAATTCGCGATACCGGACCGCTGAGTTGTCCGCCTGGCCGGAGCCACTCGAAGATGGGTTGGCCGAAACCGAGCTTGACCCGATAAGCGATCTCCGGCGTGACCCGCTGAGCCAGGGCAGCTTTGAGCAGTGCCTTAGGCTTGCGGAAGGTATAACGAACGCAGCGAGGCAGATTGAGCGCTAAGCGAATCATCCGCGAATCCAAGAAGGGGCACATCAGATCCAGCCCCTCTCGCTGAAAGAGTGTCGCCCACAGCCCGGCTGAATCGATCGCCTCGCCGAGAAAGCCTTGTGCATGTAACCGGTCCAGCGGGTCACTGCCGGCTTCGTACTGGTCCACCAAAGTGCGACGTTTGGCCTCGGCTTGCAAAACCGCTGCTTCACCGAAACAACGAATCACCGCCTGCCGATCCGTGAAACAAGCTACTTGATTTATGGGATGCTCGGGGTCCGCTTCGTCCAAACGCCGACCCGCTCGGTCGATCGTCTGCTGCAAGCTATGCCACCCCAGCAGTCGCGTTGCTCGAGACACTAGCCAACGCAGCGGCGGGATCGGCAGTACCCTCTCCACTACTGCCGCGTTGTGCAATTGGTTGGCCAAGCCTACCCCAAAAAGGCTATCAGCCCCTTCCCCGCATAAGCCCGCTCGAATACCATCCTCCGCCATACTTCGCGCTAGGGTGCCGAAATACGCAGTTTGCACATGATTCGGCGGCTCCGCCGTGGCCGCAACGGTCTGGCTCAAGTAACCCATGTATGGACCATCCGCCGGCGAGAGCAGGTGACGCGTGCCGATTGCCATGCTTGCAGTGATGGCGTAGTCGGTGTCGATCCACGTCATGGGATGATCAACCGAAATGCAATAGCTGATGGGAAGCTCCGGGCCACGCGCAATCTCCTGATTGTAAATCGCCTGGATGTAGGAGCTATCCACCCCCCCTGAAAGCAGATTGGCCACGTTAGGCCGGTGGGCTTCGATATCACGCAGAATCGCTGTCATGGTGGCGTCGGTCTGTTCCAAGGCATCCCGAGCAGAGATCGGCGTGCCCCGAAGCGTCGCGAAACTGTGGCGTTGAAACCGCCGCCACTGACCGTATTCCCATTCGAGTTGTTCACCCGGAAGCAGCCGTTCGATCCCCTCAAAGAGCGTCTCACGCCCAGGCACACAGCGATAGAGAAAAAACGAGGGCAAGACCTCACGGTTAGGACGCACGTCGGGCAGCAGGGGCAACAATTCGGTGAGATTGCCCGCGAAGAGCAACTCCTGTGGGGTCACGCGGTAGTAGGTGAAGCCCGTGCCAATCAGATTACGATAGAGCACTACTCGCTCAGCCCGGCTATCTAATAACGCCACACTAAAGGCACCATCCAAGCCATCGACAGCTAACTCGCCGGTGACACGATATTCATCATGCAAATGCCGCGCAACACGGGCCAGATCGAGTGGGCCGTCGGTGAAACGAGCATACCCTCGCAGCAGAAGTGCGATTCCGTCCCACTTGAATACTTGAGCGCACGATTCAGCCCCGCGGAGAAAAAGCTCGTAATTTGCCCCGATCCATCCCCATTCCTCACCGTCGATCCGGGGAGCGTGGCCCCGACAACAAATACCCCCTAAAAGATGCTTGTTCCTCATGAAGCTCCCTCCTCCGTGAGTTTCATCCCTGTTGATTTACTTCCCACCCAGCCAGCAAAAATTTCCCATTCGCCTGGAGAAATTAGCGTAGCGTACAAAATCGGTGCCAACAGAAACAGCCCAAACCGTGCCATTAATCGCAACGCCGTCGATTGACTCCAAGGGATATGGACCGAAACCAACCACAACCCGACCGTGATGGCGAGTAACGCCGCTAGCCGACCCCATTCGTATCGAACCGGGAACAACGGTTGACTGAAGACATACGTAAGTGTGGCCAGAGCGGCAAAGCCTATGATTGTGGCCAGAGCGGCTCCTCGAACGCCCCCCAGAGGGATCAAAAGGGCATAAAGCAACAACATCACCAATGCTGCCAAGATCGAGATTCCCAGTTTACGATCCGTGCGTCGACGAATGTACAAGCCGCCATCGGCCAAGGTAGCGAAAGCTTGAAAAGCGCAGGCCAACACCACAGCAGGCACTAGTTGGGCAGCCAGGGGGTATTCTTTGCCGCCCATCCAGTGCAGAACATCTTCAACAAACAAGCATAAACCCAGACCGACAACCAATAGCCAGGCCAGCATGCGTGTGAACATTTGACCAAAGACGATTGCGGCATCAGCTTCGCGCGCGATGGCGTACATGCGCGCGCTCCAAACCATGTAAAGCGGTCCCAGGCCAAAAGTGGTCACTAGCATCCCGAGTTTGTACGCGATCCCGTACTCTCCAACTTCTGCGGCAGTTGCATAAGCCAGAAGAAAAAAACGATCGCCGTGATGAAGCAGGAAGAAACAGAGGCCACCAGGTACCAGGGGCAGGGCAAAGCTCAAAATCGCTTGTACGTCCGCCAAGCGTGGCCAAACGACACCGCGAGTCAACTCCCAGGCAGTGAACCCTAGCCCTAGCAAACCTACGGCTAGGACGTTGCCGCTCAACACGCCGATCACCCCCCAGCCGCACCAGGCGACCAGCGTCCAAGACAGCAGAACACGCACCAAAAACTGCATAGATACCAACCCTACATACCACCCTGATTGCATGCGTGCTTGCATTAAACTGAGGGGCATCAGTAGAAATGGCTCAAGAAGTACAGTTATCACAGCCAAACGAAGCACCACCGTCGGAATCATGTCCAATGGAGGTAGAACCAGTGTAATCAGGAGTCCGACAACCAAACCACTAGTCAGCAACACATAAACAGCCGTGACCACATGAAGCTTATCCTGTGAAGTTTCCGCCTGTGCATACAAGGCAAATAACGCTTGCCGAAAACCGCCAAACAGCAGCAACGTGCCGGCTGTCTCAGCCAGACGCGTAGCTACTTCGAGGATGCCCAATTCCTCACGGCTCAGGCAACGCAGATAGAGCGGCAACAGGACAAAACCGGCCGCCTGCATCAGAAACGTACCCAAGCCGTAGATGGCTGCATGGCCCAGGAAGGAGCGGCTCATGCATACCCCCCGGTCCAAGCAGGCGAAGGCAGTGGGTGCGAAAGCCCCAGAGACGAATAAGCAAGCTCGCGTTGGACCATGAGGTGCAAGGCGATCCCCTGAAAGCCCGCAAACCATAACCATTGATAACGAAACAGGTTGTGCCCGCCCCAGCCCAAGAGCAAGAGCAGCAGAACGCAGAAGCCCACGGCTCGGGCTACTTCATAGGGGAAATCCTGTTCGTTCAAGCGGTGCTGTCTGGCCCACCACCAGTTCCCCAAGAAACAATAAACCATCAGCGTCAACGCTCCGATTCCAGCCAATCCTAGCTCACATGATACTTGCCCATATAAATTATGGGCTTGCAATCCTTGGCCCGATAGATGCGCAAATGTTGCCGGTCCGTTGCCCACCAACGGCGAACGGCCCAACATCTCGATTCCACCAAAAAAGCCGTGATAGCGGCCATCGGCTGAGGTGCGAGCGTTTTCGGGCCCACGTTCCGGGTCGATAATCGTCAAATAACGATTCTGCACATCTTCGGGCATAACGATTGCTATACCAAGCAGCCCACTTATGCCGACAATAGCAACAAAGGCGAGGGCACGCATTTTGTGTTGAGCATTGCAAACGAGGTACAACACTGTCCAAACACACAAAGCCAGAAATCCCCCCCGCGACCCAGTCCGCAGAATGCAAAAAATCGCCAAGGCCCCATAACCCAACAACAACCCCGAGGGATAGCGTCGCGGTCGCTCCCGCCAAAAAATTGCCGCAAAGGGCAGGGTATAGAGCAAAGTCGAGGCAAAAGCATTCGGATCACCATAAGTGTGATCCACTCCTACCATACGACTAACACCCATACGCCATTCATACCGGCCACACATTAGTTCATAGAAAGAATGCCCCATATAAAGCAGATTAGCAAACAAGAAGAAGCCGATTAGTTTTCGCAGGCCTTCTTCATCGCGAACGGATGTTGTCATGAGAATGTAGATAACAAACACTTTAAGCGAGTTTTCAACCGTTTCCCATACACCGTTGATATTGCTATAAGGTGTCATCAAATAACTTGCGAGAATCGCCAGCATGAAAGCACCGATCGCCACATGAAGCCGCGAGAGGTGAAAGGTCTTGTTGGGACTCACCAACCAGACAAGAATCATGAGCAGGGCATAGCCGCGTTCGATCTGCAAGGTACCCAACCAGGGCCAGACTTCAAAGGGACGATGCACATACATCCAGAAATAGCCTCCTAGCAGATAGATCATATGTGCAACTCCTCCAACTGTTGAATATCCTCAACACCAAACCGAGAGGTGGAAGGACCGTCAGGTAAGCGCATCTCGGGGCGATTTGTCGCCAAAGCGTACACCTGTCGCATGGTTCGCTCGGTAGTAAACCACGCCGCCCGTGCCGCAGCGCGTTGGCCCATCCGAGCCGCCGCTAGGGGATGATCGATTACCCAGCGGATCGCTCGTCGCAGACCCAACACATCGCCATATTCCACAAGCATGCCATCTTCGCCGTCGGTGATTAAATCACGCCCCCATTTAGGCCCCACGCAAATGGTCGGCTTGCCCATGTACATAGCGTTGAGTGCCGTCTGTTGTCCGCCGGAATGGAGCCGTCCCGCTGCCATGGGCACCACTACCAGCCGGGCAGCAGCCATTGCCTGCCGGAAACCGGCCACACTGGTTCCTTGGACCCGAACGTGCGAGGGAATGTGGAGATTTGACATCCACTCAGAACGTGTAGTAGCGATCCACGTGGAAATGTTCAGTTCACGAACTGCCTCGATCAACAGAGGATAATCCCGGTCGTAGTTGCCGCCGGCAAACAGATAGCCCTCGTCACGGATCTGATACTCGAAATCGTCAAGGGTGGTATGGAAGGGCACATACTCCAACTTTTCCACCGGCAGACCGAAAGCCCGAGCGTAATCTTCCACCTCGTGACTGGCCCAGACCACGAATCGTTCCACACTCCCAGCGATCATTCGCAACCGCAGGCGTTTGAACCAGTGAGCCAGCGGCGAGGCCGAGCGATACCAATTACAATCGACCATCACATGGCGCTTTCGCCCCCACGGAACGATCGTTTGCAACAAAGCGAACAATTGACCACTTGCGCCTCCATCGGTTACCACCCCCTCACAATGCTTGCGGCGGAGAAAAAGCCGCACAGCGGCGATTGTGCCGCACAGGTCGTGAGCCCGAGCCGAACCAACTAAGCGGACAAGCCAGCGGGGCGGGTGCGTGGGGGTGATGCATTGAGTATGGGTGTTCCAGAAACGACCCGGTTTGCCGGGTATATCGGTGATCACTTTAGGCAGCGAGTTCACGATAAGATTTCTCCCCGAAGACTAGGCGAATGTAAAACGTCTCAAAACGTCGAATCATGGCAGAGCGGCTGAACCGAGCAATTGCACGACGACGGGCTGCCAATCCCAGTTGTCGAGCCAGGGCGAAATGATCCCGCAGGTAAGCCAGGGCACGAGCTAAGCTATCCGCATCGCCTGGCGGCACCAGCAATCCTTCTTGGCCATCGCGAATGAGGTCCGGCGTTGCCCCCACTGCCGTGGCTACGATTGGGCGAGCGGCGGCCATATATTCCAACAGGGCGTTAGAAAGCCCCTCAGCCCGTGAACACAAAACTGCGATATCAAGCGACCCGAGAAATGCGGGAATGTTGTGACATGCTCCTGTCAAAGTGAAATCTAAACGGTGCTGATCGATCTTCGCTTGCAACGCGTCGCGTTGCTCCCCTTCCCCAGCAACTCGAAAACAAAGCCCTGGCAGTTGTCGGGCCGACTCCACTAGCAGATCCAGCCCTTTGACCGGCCGCAGGTTGGCAACGGCTCCGACTGTGCGGGCTGGTCCCCTCGGTGGGGCCAGACAGAGGAAGCGGTCCAAATCTACGCCATTTTCTAACACATGAACACGTTGTGGAAGGGGCCGTTCATCCCGCAACAGAGCCTGTCGAGCCGCCTGGCAGTTCGCAATGGTTACTGATACCAGCGGGTTGAGCAACCGTCCTAGCCAGCGATCCCTTGCACGCATCCAATGGCCGATATTATTTCGGGTGCGAACGACATAAGGCACACCAGCAACACGAGCCAATGGTACCGCGAAATAGCTGCTATCAGGAAAATAGGTCTGCACCACATCGGGCTGAAAATCCCACAGAAATCGCAGAAATTGCCACCCCTGCAAGGCGGTTCGGGGATCGCGTAAGCGGCCAACCCCCAAGCGTAAGACCGGGCAATCGCTCGGCTCTAGCGATTGGGAACGCTCGCTTTGGCCACGCAATAAAACCAACGCTGGTTGGACGCGTCGGCGGTCCAGCTCGCGAATCAAGGCTAGCAATTGCGTCTCGGTACCGGCTGTGGCCAATTCATCGATAACGAAGGCCACTCGAACAGGACGAGGGGAAGTGTTCATAAGGTCTCCGAGGAGGTCGAGAGCTTTTTGCCCGTGAGGCGTGCGATGAGGTTGAGATAGGCCAACGCTTGTTCATGAAAACTGAACCGCTCTAGGACGGTTTGCCGACCGTTGAAGGCGACCTCGGCCAGACGTTGGGGGGACTCGATGGCCTCCAGGATGCGTTCGGCCAAGAGGTTGGGATTGCCTGGAGGGACAAGCCAGCCGCTCACCTCGTCTTGGATGATTTCAGGCGTCCCGCCGGCTGAGGTAGCGACCACGGGTACCCCAGCAGCACAGGCTTCGAGCAACACATTAGGGAGTCCTTCGGTGTAGGAGGACTGTACAAATAGATCCAACACAGGTAAGTATTTGTCGAGGTCGGTGCGGTGACCTGCCAACACGAAGCAGCCAGTCAGACCGCGATAAGCAATCTGGGTTTGAAGGGCCTCCTTGCAAGGACCATCCCCAAACAACACAAAACCCACCTCGGGGCATTGCTCGCAAATCTCCGCTGCCGCATCTATCAACACATCAAACCCTTTTTCAGGACTTAATCGGCCTGCGGCACCAATAAGCAAACAGACCCCATTGGTGAAATAGCGTTCCAAGCGCGTACGGTAGCGTGGATCGGGATCAGCGAAACGCTCTGGATCAATCGCGTTGTAAATCACGCTCAAGCGTTGGCCACAGCCGGAGATTTTGTTTGCTTGGGCCTGCGAAACCCCGACGACGTGATCCATAAAACGTAGATGCAAGCGGTCGAGTGTTTCGTACAGTCGAACCTTCCAGTTTTCACCGGTCCAACCGCGTGAGACACCTATCGCCGGTATCCTCACCCAGCGAGCGGCCATTCGGCCGATGAAATTAGCTTTATATCCATGACATAAAAGTGCATCTGCTTTGAGACGTACCAGATGCGTGGCAATCTCACGAGTTGCGGACAGTAGACGGGGGCTGTCATTAGCCAACTCGATGGCCTCCAGTCCGCGTTTGCTGGCCTCGTTGAGAAACGGGCGACACTTTCCCCCCTCACGAAAAGACATCACACTGAAACGAGCTCGATCGGCCATCGCCTCGGCCAGCCCGAGCATTTGTCGTTCTGGGCCCCCATAGAGTGTCGAGGCGGTGAGGTGGACGAGGTTGTATTCAGGCATCATGGTTAAGACTCCCGAACGCAACGTTGCCACAACGATTCCAAGCGATCGGCTAGCGAATCCCAATCATAAAGACGGAGCACTTGTTCACGACCTTGGGATGTAATTTTTTCCATACGCTCGCGTTCGTTTATGGAGGCCACCACCGCCGCGGCCATCTCTTCAATGCTCTCGACTTGCACGAGGTGTCGGCCATTCTCCAGGTGCAGGCCCTCGGCTCCGACACGAGTCGATACCACTGGGGTGTTGCATGCCAAGGCTTCGAGGATTTTCAGCCGCGAGCCTCCGCCCACTCGCAGCGGTACAACCAGTTGCCCAGCTTGTCGCAGAAATGGTCGCACATCGGGTACTGTCGCGTGCAACTGGACAGCGGGTCGCTGTGCTGCCTGCCGCAGCCCGTCCGGGGGATTACGGCCTACCAGCCAAAGTTCGGCCTGTGGCACACGGGCTTGCACGGCAGGAAAGATGGTGTCGAGCAGTTGTCGCACAGCATCTTGGTTGGGTCGCCAATCAAGACTACCGACAAACAGTAACACCTCGGGTCGACGCTGCGTAGCATCCGGGCAGAAGAAAGCGGTATCGACGCCGTTGTCCACGACCTCCACACGCGGAACACCCAAATCGTTGCGAAACCGTCGAGCATCGAGATCACTTACCGCCACCGTCAGATTCGCTTGACGCAAAATCTCTCGCTCAAAGCGACGCATCTTGTGCCATTGGCGGCTGATATACCAACGCTTTAACAAACTCGGCTCCGTTTCGTGGTAGCGTTGCCAGATTACCGATTCGACGTTATGAGCCATCACGAGGCGACGGCCGGGCAGTCCCACGAGCGATTGAGCGTAAGGGGTCCACTCGACATGCCACAGATCCACAGATCGTTGCGCAGCGATTCTTTGCAATGCGGCTCGCAAGGCTGCACTGGTATGCGTGGCCACCGAGTAGGGCAGTGGAGAAAAGAGATTGCTAACCAGTCGAGCGTAAAAGCCCAGCCCCTTTTTCGGCGGGGTGGGTCGATCAACCACCAGCGTACGGATGCCGAGATCGGCAAAGTGGGCCAACGCCTGACGGGCTTCCTCAGGATCGGCGTTGCGGTGACAGACATAGGTCAGTCGGTGACGACGGGCCAAGCGCGACAGCAGGCCCAGAGTCCGGAGCCGTTTGCCCGAAAGCAGAGGGTAGGGCAGTTCCTCGTCGATAATGACCACATCTAAGGCTGATGGGGTTGAGGCTGATGAGGTCGCCCGTCGGGAGATGGCAAAGCAAGTCTGGGTATGGTTCATGATAGAGATCCACCTTGGGTGCGTGTGCTGTAGTTGCGTATGCCGATGCGTGTAAGCTGCACGAGGGCTCAAGCAGCGTGAGTGGCAACGATCGTCTCGACCGGGCGTTGATCCAGGCTCGATTGCAGCGCGGGTTGCCAAGCAACCAGTGCCTCACGCAGGGTTCCGAAGCGAAACTCGCGAAGCATTTGAGCTAGTCGCCCTTCGGTTTTGGCCAAGCCGACGTAGTGGCGGAAGCGTTGCTTCCAACCACATAGGAGGCGAGGTTGCTCAGGGTCGAGTTCCCAAGGGTGCAAGTAGACAGCGAAAGGTCGGCCCTGGGCATTAATGCGATGCAAAGCCCAGCGAGTCAGCGGATAGGGCAGCAAGCGAAAGTAACCGCCCCCACCGACCGGCAGGTTCAAGCCGCCAAACCGAGTAACCGGCGGCGGGAACTCCCACAAGCAACCGCCGGAGCGGCCAATCCGGTGCGGCACCAGGGGGGAATTGGGCATGCCATAGCGATCATGGTGGATGGGATAGATACTCGAATCTAAAGTTATTCCTTCGTCGATGAGAATATCAAGTGCCCACTGCGATTGTGCCGTGATCGAAAACGATGGCGCTCGATAGGTATCGACTCGCTCGCCGATCACCTGCTCAATCACCTTCAGACTGCGACGCAGATCGACCCGAAACTCGCTGGGCGTTTGCTTGTACACCAACCGATGAGCGTAACCATGGCTGGCAATATCATGGCCGGCCGCGTGCAACGCGCGGACCAAAGAGGGGTGGCGTTCGGCGAGCCAACCTAAGACGAAAAAGGTGGCACGCACCCCGGCCTGAGCCAGCAGTTCGAGCAGGCGTTCGGTTGGCGGTCCGACACGAGAGGGGATCGAAGACCAATGATGACGAGAGATAATCGTTTCAAATCCATTAACCTGAAAATACTCTTCGACATCGATGGTTAGTGCATTTAACACCCCTTTGCCAGGGCTTTCAGGCGTCACAACGGACTTCGACGGGACGGGCTTCGGGTTGCGGCTCATCGGTTGGCTCCTTCCGTGGAGGTCCAAACGCTAACTCCCACAGCACACCGGCGGCGGCTCCTCCATGAATCGCCAGAAAAACCGGCGGCAGCCAGAGTAGGGTGCGGTGATCGCGTCTTCCAAGGGCCAAACTGTACCCGATCAGCGAAGCCAGGTAAAGGCCGATCACACCAAAATAAATCCAGGCCAACTGGGCCACTGCTAAGATTGCCAACGGCCCAAGCACTACGCCCAGGAAGAACAACGCCGGCACAAAGACCGGCCAAGAAAACGTCGAGGGGTGTTTGCGTAGCAGACGAATACGGCCGCGGCCGTAACGGATCATCTGACGATACAGCCGCACGAGGCTATCGCGCGGGGTGTAGCGAGCGGTGAGCTTCGGCGTGAGGAAGCAGGTCAAGCCAGCCTCGGCACAGCGAGTATTGAACTCATAGTCTTCGCAGGCATCAAACGATTCATCGAATAACCCCACACGCTCAAAGACTTCTCGGCGGTAGGCAACGGCCACACTCTGCGGAGGCACGAATCCTTCTTGGGTGGCCCAAATATGCGACGAGGGGTGGTGTCCCAGTCGGCAGGAACGCGCGGCAGCAATCGCTCGTTGCAGGTCGCTGGCTCCCCGCACATCGAGTGGTTGCGGCCGCCCGATGCAATCGGCCCCACTGCGTTGGAAAGCCGAGGCGATCTCGCGAAGGTAGTTGGGACCGCCCAGGTCGCAGTGTCCATCCACCAGCACGAGAATGTCGCCGCGTGCCTCGCGTACAGCGACATTACGCCCGGCGCTGGAGAGCAAACCGGGGTTGTCCAGCAAACGCACATTGGACGTAGCCATGGCACGGACGATCTCGCGTGTTTCGTCGCTAGAGCGACCGTCAGCTACAAGGATCTCGAAGCGATCGCTTGGATAATCTTGGGCGAGCAACATGCCCAGCGTCGCGGCGATCTGCTTGGCCTCATTGCGGACGGGCATCATAATCGAGAGAAACGGCAGAGTCGAATCAGCATGGCTCGGGATCGTGGGCGACCCGAGACCTAGCGGTGCTTGCAACCTATTCATAAGTTCCTTCCTCGGGAGCGGAGCTACAGTCACGCGCTTAATTTCAGCGGTTTGTTAATCGGCTCCGTAGATACGACATCGCTCATTGTTTGTTCGATGGTAGCGCTATCCGGCAGCCCCAGAATCCAGCCCCAGAGACAAAACGGCAGCGTCAGGGCGTAAAATCCCGTAGCGATGAATAGCCGAACATCCATCCACAAGCTAAGATGGCGGACGTAAAACAGATCGTGCGCCAGTTTACGACGAACGCTATCCAGATCGGTGTCAGGGGGCAATTGGACTTGTGCCAACCCACTGACACCGGGCTTAACTTCGAGCCGTTGTCGATAAGCAGGCAAGACAGCTTCGAGATGGGGGATGAACTCCGGTCGCTCGGGACGGGGGCCAATCAACGCCATCTCCCCGCGAACGACATTGAGCAGTTGGGGTAATTCGTCGATATGGCTTTTGCGGA
>JBDNDE010000058.1:0-17817 GCA_046719305.1 Gemmataceae bacterium
CTTTGGTTCGATCCAGCACATTGAGACACAAAACGGGGTTGTGCGAACTTTCAAGTGAATCAGGTGATTGGGACTCAGTCCCTCGGCCAGTTTCTCCCGCTTGATAAGCATGCACTCATAATCGGTAACTTTGGCGTAGGCTTCTTTGGCTCGCTGAATCAGGGCCAACGCCTGATCCATGTTCGAGGGCGGGCCAGCCAACAGAGGACCGATCCCCAGCAGAGCAAACAATAAACACGAGGGAAACTGGCGCATAGCGGATCTCCATACCGAGGGGGGTTTAAGGTAAGATCGGCAGGAAACCAAAGAAACCTAAACCCCACGACGAAGCTCTCCAAAATGGCCCTAAATTCGCAATTGGACTGTTCAGCGGTTGAAAACGAGGCTATGAATAAGAGGCTATGAAGAATTCTTGAGACGGTTAACCTAGGCCCGATCGTCGGCTGTGCCATCCATGAACCCGTTACCCCCATCTGCTCCTTGGACGCGGCTTCGCCTTCGTCTTTTGCAAATCAGCACCACCCTACTGACCCTGTTGGCAACGGTCTACTGCTGCACCCTGGGTCCTATCCCCGCCATCCTCGCCTTGAGTGTGGCTAAGCATGTGCTCGTGGCCGTTCTCATGATGGGGTTGCAACCGCTGTCGCCGAATTCGTGAGGGAGCCAGACTTCTTGCTAACACCCCAACGCCGAGCCGAACTGGAACTCCTTTACCGGCAAACGGAATATCATGTCTTCGCTGCTTCACAGCCGTTTGTGTTCTTCTTGGGCCAGTCATGTGCGGCTCTGACCGAACAAGCGCCTTGGGCCTTTATCACAGCCTGCAACCCGGGCTCGCAATGGTTAACTGTCGAAGAAAACCGCCAGCGTATGCATGAATTAGAACAACAAGTTGCCGGCCGCTGGGATTATCTACCCGCTGAGGGACGATCGCCGGATGGCCAGTGGCGGGAACCAAGTCTGTGGATTCGGGGTATCGAGCGAACACAGGCCATCGAACTAGCCGAGAGGTTTGGGCAATTGGCTCTGGTGTGGGGCGATCCGCAACCGGAGTTGGTCTGGACGCGTTGGGCGGATCAAGCCGGGTCTAGTTGACGTACACTGAGAAAGTTGCCACCGTTCTCGACGAGATCATCCCCGACAGGGCAGGACCACAACACCCGAGCCACAAACTCATACTCGCCCAGGCGGAGGCGAATCTTCTGCCCCAAGAGTCGACGTGTCCCGATGAGCCGTATCCCCGTGACCGACAGGTCGCGTGACAACACGGTCAGGTTTTGGCCTTCTTGGGTCGTCACCACCACAGGTTGGATGAATTCGACCCGGCTCGCTTCACGGCGTTCGATTTTGCGGCGTGCTTCCTGGTAGATCCCGATTAGTTGGCTGACCGCATCGGCGATGGAAAGGTCGGCGGTCGGTCCCATACGTAATTCACCCACAAGAGGAACAAAAAGGGTCAAGCGACCCTTGCATTACTCTATCACATCTATGGACGCGGCAAGGAGACTCCCAGCGATTCAGGCGAGGGAATCGTTAAAGCTGTTCTCGCATTTTGGGAGACGTTGCTGGACACGCCTAACGACTCGGGGCTTGGAATCTGCAAGGGCACCGCCGCACGAGCCGGCCTCAGTGGCGGTTCGTTTCCCGCTACCCCGCGGGTCACCCGAGGAGCCGAGGCTGCCGGAACCGAGCTTGGTGCGCAACCCACACCACGCGGCGCGTGAATCGCCGGTAGGCTTTGGGGCCGAGGAGCCATGAGGAACGGCAGACCGCCGTCCGTGCATCCTTGCGGGGTTCAGCCAGCCGTTAGCCGGGGGGGATGAATCACCCAGAGCAGCCCGACACACGCCACGACCAGCAGCCGCCACGCTTCCATGCGTCTCGACCTCCTGCCAGGGTATTTCAAGATTGTTCGGCCGCGATTCCGTTCGCGGAGGAACACCGTTTAGCGGAGAAGCGGACAGCAGGAAAGAGCAAAGCAAGTAATTGTAACGATTTTGAAGGAACTCCCTAGAGGTGTGGAAAAGCTACAAGACAACCAACGGATTAGTAAGCAACTGCGGAAGAGATGCGGGCATGAGAAGAAAACGGGCTGGGACTCGCAACCAACCACTCTTCTCATGCCCGTTGAGGTGTGATACAAGCAGGTCAATCAACCTTGTTGTTGGATAGGGACTCGCAACCTATCAACAACACAGTAACTACGCAGCAATCACCGCGCCAAAAGGCCTGTATTACCTGACGTGATTATTGTAACCTGTTCTCTCACATGATGTTACAAATAGGCCAAAAGAAGGGTTCTCTACAGGACTGTTCGATTCTGCAACAAAAGCGTGTGCGATTCCGCTTCGACCCACTTCAGGTCAGGGCCCTTCGATCCGCAAAAAACAATCCCACCGACCATTTCGAGCCAGGTGCTGTGGTCAGTTGTACCCGGAAGCCCAGTTCACTCAATCGCTGACGCAATCGCTCGGGATCGGCCAGTCGATGCCTGGGAACCAGCGGCGGCAAATGATATTCACCACAGATGGCCTGGACCTGCTCCCACTGCGTTGCCTCTTCCAGTAGCGGCCATTCGGCACCTTCGCAATCGAGTTTGAGTAATCGGACGGGGCCGAGTTCTCGCAGCAGGTCATCCAAAGCGATGGCCGGCACGGCGATGGAATGCTCCACAGACTGAAGCAGCACTTGACCTGCTCCGGTGTTGCGTGGATCAAGCGGGTTGTACAGATGCAATTGACCGGCACGCGGCCACACCGCAGCCGCGTGGATCTGCACTTGGGGGTAGGGAGCCAGATTGTGCCGCAGCAAGGCGAGATTGCCCGGCTCGGGTTCGACACAAACAACCTTGCCGGCCCCTCGACGCACAGCAGCCAGAGCAAACGAACCGATGTGGGCACCAATATCGAGGCAAACATCCTCGCGGTTCAAGCGAGGTAGCCGGTATTCATCTTGGATCACCACATGTCGAAATAAGCGGGCATCCAAAGTATTCGGCCGAAACCGCCAATGCCTCGGTCGATGACGATAAAGCAAGTAACGACGGTATAGATCGCGTAGCACTCCCATGAGCAGCAGCATAATCGGTGACCTAGCCGCGAGAAAAGGCCGATCAGCCCGAACTTAAAGGACCGTCAAAATACGTTCGACCCGTGCGGAGTGAACCCGCCAGCGTCTGACTCTCTCCTAACGAGCAGAACTCATTTTGTTTCCTTAAGGCTTTCTGACGTAGAATAATCTCTAAACAAAGTCCGGCCCCAATTCAGGGAGTGCCAACTCATGAGTCGCGAATTACTCGAACTCATTTTACCGCGATTGGCTAAACGGCTGAATCGTCAGCTTCGACGCTACCGGGAGGGGCAACTCGACGACCAGCAGTTTTCCGCACGCTTCGAGGCGTTGCTCGAACAACAGCACGCTTGGTTGGCCAACAAAGGCTACTCCGATGTGGAATCGGCTGTCGCGGTGCATGGAGCGGTGCTCGTACTCTCTCAAGCCGGACTGAAGGCCGAGGCCGAGGAACAGGCTGTACCCCTTGAAGTGATTGAGTTCCGCGCGATCAAAGCCGCCGCTGCCGACATCTCCGAGCATTATGGCTTGAATCCGTCCAAGGCCGCCCACCAGATCGGCGAACTCGTAGCTTGCTACGCGGAGTGAACGGGTAAAGAAGCACACACGACGGCAAACCCGCCGCCGTGTGTCCTGTCCGTACCATCAAAGAGCGTTAACTGCTTAGCGATTGAATTTAGCCTTGAGGTTCTTCAGGTTCTTTTCCATACCGACCTTCAGCGAAGGGTTGTCGTCGGTGTACTCGATGTCGATGACTTCCCACTTGTCCTTGTCCGTGGGATCCACAGTGATCTTGATAGTCGACTTGAACTTCTTACCAGTCAGCGAGCCGGCCCAGTTCATGATGATCTCGATCACCTTGCGGTTCGGCTTGGGATCGGTGATTTTGTAAGTGTCCAGTTCCAGCTTGGCCGGGGCTGTGCGGACTGCTTTGACCGTCGCCTCACCAACCTTGGTGATGAACTCCTTCTCCGAATCGAGCCGCTTCTTGAACGACGGCGTGGGGTCTTCCTTTTCTTTGTCCTGGGCCAACACTACCGGCGTGACCAAGCCAAGCGAGGCAAAAGCAGCCAGCAACAACGCAGTCAGAGACAGTTTCACGGCAGGATACCTCCGAAGGGAAGGGTTGTAAACAAGCCGCGGGTAAAGGACTTGTTTCCATTGGTGATTGTACGGGGAGTCGGCTCGGAGAAAAGAGCGAGCAGTTCGTGATAGGAATTGCCCTCGGCTCGTGATAGACTGAAACCATCTTGCCTCCCTGCGTGGAGACCTTTGCCATGAAGCTACTGCTTCTGTTTCTGCTGGCTGCCGATGCTCAAGCCGATACCCAGCACTACGCCTTTCAACCGCTGCGACCCCAACCAGGCAACTTGGACGGATTCGTGTACCAGCGGTTGCGTCTGGCGGGGATACGTCCCAATCCACCGGCCGACCGCGCTACACTGATTCGCCGGCTCTCGTTTGATCTGCTGGGCTTGCCACCGACTCCCGAGGAGATTCAGGCTTTTGTGAGCGACACGCGACCCGATGCGTATGAACGTCTGGTCGAGCGCTACTTAGCCTCGCCTCACTTCGGAGAACGAGTGGCCCGGCACTGGCTTGATGTGGTCCGCTTTGCCGAGACGACTGGTTTCGAGACCAATGCCGCCCGACCCAATGCTTGGCCCTATCGCGATTATGTCATACGTGCCTTCAACGAGGATCGCCCCTACAACCGCTTTATCCGCGAGCAACTAGCCGGCGATCAACTCGGCGAAGAAGCCGCGACCGGTTTCCTCGTGGCTGGGGCCTACGATCAGGTGAAGGGCGACCCAGCGCTCAACGCCCAACAGCGAGCCGATGAACTGCACGACATGATCGCCGTGACTGGCTCCGCCTTTCTGGGGCTGACGACTGGCTGCGCTCGCTGCCATGAACATAAGTTTGATCCCCTGCCGCAACGGGATTACTACGCCCTTAAGGCGATCTTTGCCGGAGTGCAGCACGGCGAGCGGAGCCTCCACGGCTCGGGCAGCGTCAGCCCGGTGCGTAACGAGGACCGCATTCCCCCCATCCGCGCTCTGGCCCTACGCCTAACCATCCTGGCCACCAATGACGGCACCGAGCCTTGCATCGACGAATTGGAACTCTTTTCTGGTGAAGTCAATCTAGCCCGCTCTGCCATCCCTTCGGCTTCAGGCACCTACCCCGGCAACCCCATCCATCAACTCAAGCATCTCAACGATGGCCGTTACGGCAATTCGGCCAGTTGGATCAGCAACAGTCGCGGCAGCGGTTGGGTGCAATTGACCCTGGCGGAGCCGGCAACCGTGGAGCGGGTGGTCTGGGGTCGGGATCGCGAGGGCCGCTTCAGTGACCGTCTAGCCACTCACTACCGCCTAGAGGTCGCGACCGCTGCAAGGGTCTGGCAAACGGTCAAAGAGGTCCGTTCGCGACCGGCAGCCCCTGTCTATGCTGGCGTGTTTACCACTCCACCAGAAGTGCGGCGGCTGCATCGCGGCGAGAACAACAATCCGCGTGAGGTGGTTGCTCCTGGGACGCTGACAGCTTTTGCACCAGTTCACCTGCCGGCCGACACGCCCGAGGCCAAGCGTAGGCTAGCCCTGGCCGACTGGATCGCCGATGCAAAAAATCCCCTCACGGCGCGGGTGATCGTCAACCGGCTCTGGCAGCAGCATTTCGGCGTCGGGCTAGTGGCCACTCCCAGCGATCTGGGCCGTAATGGAGCCGCCCCTTCACATCCGGAATTATTGGACTATCTGGCGGGCGAACTGATCGCCTGCGGTTGGAGCCTCAAGGCGTTGCACCGCCGGATGGTCCTGTCCGAGGCGTATCGCCGAGCTTCGACCTATCAAGCAGATGCCATCAAGCAAGACTCCTCCAACCGGCTGCTGTGGCGATACACGCCGCGGCGACTGGAGGCTGAGCCGTTGCGTGATGCGATGCTAAGGGTAGCGGGGCGTCTGGACACACGGCTGGGCGGGCCGGGGTTTGATTTGTTTGAGCCGCGCGGCACCACCAGCCAGGGGGTGAAAATCTATGTGCCGCGTCGCACGTTCGGCCCCGAACACGAACGACGCATGATCTACCAATTCAAACCACGCATGCGATTGGATGACACCTTTGGAGCGTTTGATTGCCCCGATGCCGGTCAACCGACGCCGACACGGCCTTCCTCCACGACCCCCTTGCAGGTACTCAACTTGATCAACAGCCCCTTCGCTCTGCAGATGGCCCAGGCGTTTGCTCAGCGGCTGCAACGCGAGGCGGATAGCCCCAGCGCCCAGGTGCAACGCGGCTTCTGGTTAGCCTTTGGCCGCGCTGCAGAGGCCGAGGAACTGCGTGAATCGGTCGAGGTCGTGCAGGCGCACGGGCTGGTCGCTTTCACCCGGGCATTGTTGGCTGCCAATGAATTTTTATATGTCGATTAAAATGGGGGTAATTGGAGATGGTGAATCGTCGTCACTTTCTGGGGGGTGGGCTGAGCAAGATTGCCCTTGCCAGCCTGTTGGCCGAGGAACACGGCCCGATTGTACCCCAGATCGACCCGAAGGCTCCGTTGACCCCACGCAAGCCTCATTTTCCTGCTCGGGCCAAACGTGTGCTGATGTTTTTTTGCTCGGGCGGGGTGAGCCATGTCGACACCTTTGATTACAAGCCCGAATTGTTTAAACGTCACGATCAACCCCTGCCTGGCGCGGAATCCGAGCTTGCCTTCCAGGGCGGACATGGCCATTTGCATCGGCCACTCTGGGCCTTTCGCCCGCGTGGCCAGACGGGCAAGATGATCAGTGACCTGCTACCGCACCTAGCGCTGTGGGCTGACCGACTGGCGTTCGTGCATTCGATGACGGCCAAGACCAACACACACGGCCAGGCAGAGAATCAGATGAGTACCGGTTTCACGCTGGATGGGTTCCCAAGCATCGGGTCATGGGTCAGTTACGCGCTGGGGAGCGAAAACCGCGACCTTCCGGCGTTTGTGGCGATTCCCGATCCGCGTGGCGTGCCACAGGTTGGCCCCAACAACTGGAACAACGCCTTTCTGCCGGCCGTCTTCCAGGGCACGGCGTTCAACGCTGACGAGCCGATTCCGCACCTGAGGCCTCCGAAAGCTGTGCCGCCGGTCAGTGATGCGGCGACGCGTCAGTTGCTGCGCCGGCTGAATCAACGCGACCACGAGCGGCATCCAAACGATACCGAACGCCTAGCCCGTATCGCCAGTTGGGAACTGGCCGGCCGTATGCAGGTTCGAGCGCTGCGGATGATGGATCTCAGCGGCGAGAGCCGAGCCATCCGCCAAAGTTACGGCATCGACCAAGCGGACCGCATCCAGGCCGGTTTCGCCCGCAATTGCCTGTTGGCCCGGCGGCTGTTGGAGAGCGGTGTCCGCTTCGTGGAGGTCTTCAACGGGGCCTATGCTATGGGCGAAGGGGTAGGCAACTGGGACGCACACAAAAATCTCAAAAACTTTTATACTCGACACGCGGCCATCTTCGATCGCCCGGCCGCAGCGCTACTGCGCGACCTGGAGCAACGTGGCTTATTGGCCGATACCTTGGTGGTATGGGTAACGGAGTTCGGTCGGATGCCGACTTTTCAAAAAAACGGAGCCTCAGGCCGCGACCACAACCACAAGGGCTTCACCGTCTGGCTGGCTGGCGCGGGCATCAAGGCTGGCACCAGCTACGGCGCGACTGACGAGTTTGGCTATCAAGCCGTCGAAAAGCGGGCGACCATCTACGACCTGCACGCTACGATTCTGCATCTGTTAGGGCTGGATCACGAACGCCTCAGCGTCTATCACGATGGCACCCAACGCCGCCTGACCGACGTACATGGTCGGGTTCTCGAAGGTATCCTAGCCTGAGTCTGGCCGGTCACTCGATGTCCTGAAGCGGATCTTGCGGCATATCCAACGGTTCGGAATCAGCTGCCGCCAGGTGGCTTAGGCGGTATCGTAGCAAGGAGTGGCGGCGGCCGGTGTCTTGGTTGCGAACAGCTTGTTCTAGGGCGGTCCGTGAACCAATCAACAACACCACTCTTTTGCCACGCGTCAACCCTGTGTATAGCAAATTGCGTCGGAGCATGTGGGCATGTTGATTATGCAGCGGAATCACGACCGCGGGATATTCGCTGCCCTGGCTTTTGTGGATCGTCGAGGCATACGCGAGCACCAACTCGTCCAGTTCACCAAAATCGTAGACGATCTCCCGGCCATCGAAGTTCACGATCACTTCGCGCTGGGCAGTGTCGATACGGGCAATTCGCCCTAGGTCGCCGTTGAACACCTCGCGGCCGTAGTCGTTGCGGGTCTGCATGACTTTGTCGCCGACGCGAAAGGTAGTGCCGAAGCGTTCAACGCTCTGCTCGGGTCGCCCGGGATTCAAGGCGGCTTGTAAGACACGGTTGAGATGCTCGGCTCCTAGATTCAGACGATTCATCGGAGTGAGGATCTGAATGTCCTGGATCGGATCCAAACCAAATCGACGTGGAATGCGTTCACGAACCGCTGTCACCAGCCGTTGCAGGATCGCCTCAGGGCAATCCGCTTCGACAAAGAAGAAGTCGCCCAGGCTGGTTGGGGCACTCGGGGGCATCTGACCGCGGCGCAGCGCATGGGCGGCCCGCACGATCTGACTTTGCTCGGCCTGGCGGAACACTTCAGTCAAGCGCACCACAGGCACCGCCTGCGAGGCGATTAGGTCGGCTAGCACCATGCCCGGACCGACGCTGGGCAGTTGGTCCACATCACCCACGAACACCACCACTGCCTGACGCGGTATCGCTCGCAACAGTGCATGCATTAACACACAATCGACCATGCTGGCTTCGTCGATCACGAGCAAGTCCAGATCGAGGGGATGGGCTGCCGTGCGTTTGAACCCGCCCAGGGCGGCATCATATTCCAACAAGCGATGAATGGTCCGGGCTTCCCGTCCGGTCGTCTCACTGAGCCGACGCGCGGCTCGCCCGGTGGGGGCACACAAGGCTACTCGGTGCCGGCGAAACAACTCCACCAGACCGCGAACAATCGTGGTTTTGCCGACCCCTGGCCCGCCTGTGATTACCAACACCTTTTGTCGAGTTGCGGCGGATAGCGCCTCGCGCTGCTGCGGAGCGAGTGTCAGGTTCATGGCTGTCTCTATGCGTCGCAGGGCGTGCGGGGTATCAAGGTCGCCCAATGGATTGGCCCCCTGGCGGAGTTTGCCGATGGCTCGCGCTAGGCCGATCTCGGCCAGAAACAACGGCTTAAGATACAACCAGGCCGTGCCGCTGGGCGTGTGCGGCTCGCGGACCAACTCGCCGCTCTGGCGTAGATCGTCGATGGCCTCGACAAGAGTCTTCTCAGGCAGGCCGGCCACTTTTTCTCGCGTTAGCTGTAGGGCTTCGTCTTCGGGCACCCCCAGATGACCGTGGTGTTTGGCCAACACCTCCAGGGTATAACGCAGCGCCGCACGGGCTCGACGCAGAGAACCCGGCTCGATGCCCAGACGACGGCCTAGTTCGTCGGCCATGGCAAAACCGATACCGTGGACCTCGCCAGCCAGACGGTAGGGGTCTTCGCGGATCAAGGCCACCGATTGGTCGCCGTAGGTTTTGTAGATGCGGACAGCTTTTTGGGGGCTGAGTCCATGTTGTTGCAGGAAAAGCATGATGCCACGGACCGCTTTTTGCTGACGCCAGGAATCGCGGATGCGGGAGATGCGTTGTGGACCAATCCCTTTGATTTGGCTGAGGTAGGCGGGACTTTCATCAATCACTTGGAGCGTGCTTTCTTTGAACAACGCAACAATTTTCTTGGCGTACACGGGGCCAATCCCCTTCACTAGCCCCGAAGCGAGATATTTCTCGATCCCCTCCACGGTCGACGGCTCACGCACGTGTAACGACTCGGCTTGGAATTGCTCGCCGTGTTGCGGATCGGCAATCCACTGCCCTTGGGCTTCGACGACTTCGCCGGCCGTGACGCCCAGAAGTTTCCCCACGACAGTGACGAAGCCCCGTCGCCCGCGCACTTGCACGCGCAACACGGCATACCCACTGTTGGGATCGTGGTAGGTGACGCGTTCAATGGTGCCAGTGAGGGTATCGTTCATACGTTGGCAGTGTATCCCGTCAGGTGTATTCAAGCGAGGTCGGTAGGTGCAAGAAGCTCGACCAAGTCAAGGAGGGGTGGGGAACGTCCCAAGGTGGAGCCTGCGAGGTCGAAAAGTTGCGTCGCGTGGGGAATCGGGCTCGGGTATACTAATATTTTTCATTCGCCCCCGCCCGAGGCACTGCTGGGCTTCTGACACGATGGAATCGCATCCTATGGATACCAGCGCCCCTCCGCTGAAACGCTGGCGATTGCTGCCCCACGATCGCCACGCCGTCGATTCTCTGGCTCGTTCGCTTCAGGTACCGCCTCTGGTAGCTCAACTGCTGCTTAATCGCGGCCTGCATCGCGCCGACGAGGCCCGGCGGTTTCTGGAGTGTCCTCTCTCAGGGCTGCACCCGCCCCAATTGTTGCCTGGCGTCGATCAGGCCGTCGAACGCCTGCTGGCCGCCATCGCCGAGCAACGGCCTATCTGTGTTTATGGTGATTACGATGTCGACGGTGTGACCGGCTCGACGATTCTCATGGGAATCCTGCAGCTGCTTGGGGCCAAGCCATATCTTCATATCCCGCATCGTTTGGAAGAAGGATACGGCCTAAATGCCGAAGCGTTACGACAACTGGCCAGCCAGGGCATCCGCGTCGTGGTGACGGTCGATTGCGGCATTGCTAGCCTAGCCGAAGCCCACGAAGCCCGCCGGCTGGGCATCGAGCTGATCATCACCGATCATCACGAAATGAAAACGCAATTGCCCGAAGCGGCCGTGTTGGTGCATCCCCGACTACCTGGCAGTGCCTATCCGTTCGGGCAACTGTGTGGCGCGGGCGTGGCACTCAAACTCGCCTGGGCGTTAGCGCAACGCAAGTGTGGGGGCGAAAAAGTAACGCCACTGTTTCGCGAGTTTCTGCTTGATGCGGTCGCTTTCGCTGCGTTGGGGGTGGTGGCCGATGTCGTGCCGCTTACGGAGGAGAATCGTATCCTAGTGCGTTACGGATTATCTCGCTTGCGAACCAAGCCTCCTCTAGGCGTGGATATGCTTCGCGAAGTCGCTGGAGTTCCGCTCGACGACCTGCGCGCCAGCGACATCGGTTTCAAACTCGCCCCACGTATCAACGCCGCTGGCCGTCTGGGCATGGCTCGTCTGGCTGTCGATTTGCTGATGGCTACGGGCCGCGAACGCGCGGTTGATCTGGCCCGACATCTGGACAGCCTCAACGAAATGCGGCAAAAGCTGGAACGAGAGATGGTTGCTCGGGCCAGGGAACTCATCGTCCGCCAGAACCTCGCCGACGCGCCGGCCCTGGTCTTGGCCGATTCTCAGTGGCATGGCGGAGTGATCGGCATTGTAGCCGGACGCCTTGCCGAGAGCTATGGTCGGCCGACGCTACTGATCACGCTTCCCAGTGGTGAAGCCGGCCTGCATGCCAAACTGGCCGTCGGCTCCGGGCGTTCTTTTGGTGGGCTGGCTTTGCACGAAGCACTTAGCGCTTGCGGTGATTTGCTGGTCGGGCATGGCGGGCACGCCGCTGCCGCAGGGTTTCGTCTAGAAGCCGACAAAGTGGACGCTTTTCGAGAGCGGTTTTGCGAGGTAGTCAGCCGGCACTTTCCTGGTGGTCCCCCTGCGCCCGAACTGGTGTTGGATGCCGAGGCCCCACTGGGGGCGCTGACCCTGCGCGTGCTTGATGACATCGACCGCCTGGAGCCTTATGGAGCGGAGAACCGCCGGCCGCTCTTTTTGCTCAGCGGTCTGAAAATCGAGGGCGAGCCGCGCATCGTTGGCAAAGCGGCCACACATCTGCAGTTTCGCGTTCGACAGGATGATATCGTGATGAAGGCAATCGGCTGGGGCATGGCTGGTCGCCTAGAAGAACTGATGAGTGGCGGCGGGGAGTGTAGCCTGGTAGTAGGGTTGAAGCGTAATGAATGGCAAGGGCGCGTGAGCGTTGATCTGGAAGTGGTGGATCTGCAACCACGTTTGGACCCCGAGCTGAGTTAGATTTGTCGGCTATTGACCTTTGGTGGTCACCTCTCCAGAATAGCCGAAGCCCGAGCTTTTCTCTGGGATCTTTCCCATGCGAACCACTTGGACGTTTTACTCGGCAGGCGAGTGGATCTTTGGAGCCAATGCCACCCGTCAACTAGGCGAGGTGGCCCTGCGGCTGGGACTGGAACGTATCCTAATCGTGACCGATCCCGTGTTGGTTCAGGCTGGTTTGGTCGATCCCGTGTTCGGTCCGCTGAGCGAGGCGGGAGTTCGTGTTGAACTGTTCACCGGCGGAGAACCGGAGCCATCGCTGGAAGTCGCCTACAAGGCGATTGCCGTGGGCCGCGAGTTTCGCCCCGATGGTATTTTGGGGCTGGGCGGCGGGAGCAACATGGACCTGGCCAAGATCGTCTCAGTCGTCCTGGCCCACGGAGGCACGCCCAGCATGTACTTTGGCGATTCCAAGGTACCCGGTCCTGTGCTGCCGCTGCTCTGTTTGCCCACTACGGCCGGCACTGGCAGCGAGGTTAGCGCCGCTGCGGTTCTGACGGATACGACCAATGCCATCAAGGTCAGTACGCTTTCCAATTACATCCGCCCGCGTGTCGCGCTGGTTGATCCGTTGCTTACGCATACTTGCCCGCCCAAAGTGACGGCCGATAGCGGTATCGACGCTCTGACGCATGCGATTGAGGCTTACACCGCCGTGGACAACGCTCAGTTCCCTCTGCCTGCAGGCGAGAAAAGCGTTTACCAGGGCAAGAACCCGATGGCCGACCTCATCGCCGAGAAAGCGATCGCGCTGGTAGGGCAATATCTTCGCCGCGCCGTGAAAGATGGCAACGATGCCGAAGCTCGCGAAGGGATGGCCTTGGCAGCCACGCTAGGGGGGCTGGCCTTCAGCAATTGCGGCGTGGCGGTGGTGCATGCTTTGGAGTACCCTGTCGGCGGAGCGGTTCACTGCTCCCACGGGGCGGGCAATGGCCTACTTCTGCCGCATGTCATGCGTTTCAACCTGGAAACACGTCCGGCCGCCTTTGCCCGCATTGCCGCCCTGCTGGGCGAGGACATATCCGGCCTTAGTGAGAGCCAAGCCGCTTTGCGAGCTGTCGAAGCGGTTGAACGTCTCCAAGCCGATATCGGCATTCCGATTCGTTTGCGTGACCTGGGCGTGACACAAGAACAACTGTCCTTGTTTGCAGAGAAGGCGTTTGCCCTCAAACGCATCCTTCGCGTCAACCCTCGCCCGGTCAGCTTGGCCGATCTGCAAGCGATTCTCCGTTCCGCCTGGTAAGCTTCTCGGATCAGGCAAGCGATCGCATCCATGGTGCTTTGTCGCCGTTGGCTCACCACCTGAACCAGCCGGCAACGAAAATACAAGAAAATCCCCCAATTTTTCCCTTCGTTCGCGTGATCTATTTGGCCGGCTCCTCTTGCGGTGCCCTGCCCGCCCCTTCCTTCGGAGCACACTCATGTTTCAGAATCTCGGCGAACTTTTGGGATTCCTTCCGACAACCCGGCGTGTGGCCGTGGCTGTTGGTCTGGACAGTACACAGCGTTTCGCAGTCGTCTGGAATCCACGCTGGCGTGGCTACTCCTTCTGCACTGAACGGTTTCGCCCCCATCCCTCGCAAAGCCTCCGCGAAGAGCGGGCCGAGGCGGTGCAGGTCGCCCGTAACTGCTTCTTGAAGGACTTTGGCCCACGCTTTGGAGCCACGCAGTCGGGCCACTGGATGGATCAACTCGAAGTCATCAAGACTTCTGGCCGCGATGGCCGACGAGTGCGTTATCTCTACGAAGTAGTGTTGGTCACGCCAAGGCAGCCCTTGCCTACAGGCAGCTTTGCCGAGCAGTTCGGCACCCTCAGCCGCCAGGAGATTCTCGATTCGGCCAGCCATGAGCCAGGACCGTTGGCCCGAGTGGTGACTTGGACCACACATTTCGTTTTGCGCAGCCTAATCGAGATACAGCACGCAGCGCTTGCCTGGATCGAGCGGACGCATCAAGGCCAACGCGAAGTGCTGATGACTCTCAACCAGCACTTGCGTTATTTCTTCCCTGCTCGTCGCATGCGCCACACTGACGAATCCCAACGCATCCTGGCCGAGGAATTCACCGTGGGGGCTAACCTTTTGGGCGTGAGAGTGGAAGCGGAGCCGCTGACATCTTTCGAGTTGCAACAGCATCATCCTCTCCTTGGTCTTCGAAACTATCGCTTTTTTGTTCATCGCGTCATCTTTACTCGGCCTTCACCCGAGCAACTGTTCGAGGCTTTGGGCGGTTGCGGTCAGGCCGGTTGGTTTGCGGTACACGACCACCAAAACCCACTTCTCTCCGATACGGCCCAAAAGGTGTTGCAGCGATTACTGGCCCAGGGCCTGGTGTAGAAGGAGTTGTCCAGCAACCTCCCCTAAGAAAAAGGCCACGTCTTCGTAAGACAGCCACCGTACCAAAACCAACACGAACAGGCAAACCCATGCGAACCTCCCAAGCGTCGATGGCTCTGATTTCTCGGATTGGATCCGATAATAAACGACTATGGCTGACACAGTGGAATGAGAAATGGCAGGCGTTCAACCTAGTAGGCGGCCGCCCCAAAGGGTCGGAGGACGCTCGGGACTGTTGCCTGCGCGAGATTAGCGAAGAACTGCAATTACGACCCGAGGTCGATTTTGTTGTGGCCGTCGAGCCGCTGGCGGTCTTACGCTACGAAGCGTTTTCGCAATCCGCCCAAGAATTGACTCAGTACGAGATGACCCTGTTCGATGTGCAGTTGCGTGATTCGGCCGAGAGGCTCATCGAGGCGAACCCAGCCAACCGATGGCTAAGCGAGCAGGAAATTGCTAGGCAGCAATGCGGCGATGGCAAACGAGTCAGTGAGACGACCGCCCGTCTGCTGCGAGCTACTGGTCGGATGGTCTAGCGTTGCCGTGTTTGCCAGTGGTCGAACAGTCTGCCACGCAGCACTGAAAGGGCCGTATGGATGCTCCCCTCCCGAAGGCTCCGTCGTGCGGCAATCTCAGCAGGATGCAGCCCTTCGACATAGTGGAGCCGGGCTAGCTCTTGCTCCCGTGGCGTTAAGGGGCGGATCAATTGCTCGAAGCGTAGCAAGGCCTCGTGGTCCAACGCCTGTTCCAAGGGTGTCTTCTCGCTACTGCCAACTTGCTTCAAGGCGGCATCGCCGCGATTCCGACGGGACCGAGCCGAGCGGGCAGTGTCGCGAGCCAGATTGGTAGCGATGTAGCGCATCCACCCCAACGGAGAGGTGTCCGGTCGGTATTCGTCAGCCCGCAACAGTACCCTCACCCAGGTGTCTTGAAGCAGATCTTGCAAATCGGACTCTTGCATCTTCGTTTGGTTGGCTAAAATCGGAACCAAGCTGGATTGACACCTCTTCTCAAACGATATGGCCGCTTCAAACGGCTGCTTTTGATGCAAGAAACGAATAAATTGTGCTTCAAGGGAATCATCCCCCGCTGGGGGCAATGGCGGCAAACGGTGTGCGGGGGCCAGTAGCACCTTCACGGTCGGAGACACATCATCTCGCTGCAGCAGCTCTTTCTCTGGCAGCCATTGCCAGCCAACGGGCGTCCAGCGCTTCTTGCGTTGGACCGATCGTAGCGTCTCCAACCAAAGCTCATGCCGATAATCGGTCGCCTGCCGGGTACCGGGCGAAACGAGATGCTGTTCCAAGATCGGCAGCTGCCGGGTAAAAGTACTCCGAGGCCGCTCCTTTAGCGCGTACTCCTCTTGCAGCCGTCCCAGCGCCTGTTCAACGGTTTCGTTGTTACGCCGTTTGGTAGCTGGAAAGCCTAGCATTTCCCAGCGAGGGTTCTTATGAACCAGGTAGAGTCTTTGGTAGCCATCATACATGCGAAGAGCGTGAGAGACGACGTTCTTACTCGGGATGCCCATAGCCAGACTCCTCGAAGGGCAAACTACAGCAACAAGCTACCCTAAGTAGTGTTACGCGATTGCCGCTCTAAGATTTAAGGCCTATGGAAAAAAATTTCGCATGCCGGCAAGTGATCTCTCCCAAACACCATCCCTCAAGGAGAGCAATTGGCCGTCGAATCAGGCAAGAGCCAAGCAAAGAAGGGTCGTTTGGGGCATGCTACCATAAAGAAAAGGGCGTCGTCGCATGGGGAGAAACACCGCTTGCAGTTGCTTCCTGACGTTTTGGAATTGCCCGAAGGACCGTTGGATTTACGCGACCTGAGGGGCCAATGGCCCGAAGAACTACGACCGCGCTGGTGGCAGCGATCGCGGGGTTGGGTCCGCTGGTATGCTATCGGGCCGGAACTGTACGAATCGCTTCGGGAGGATCTACTCGAACGGCAAGAAACCCGGCTACCCGTCTTGCCTGCCATCCACTTGGTGGAATATCACGGTGGTGCCTTCGTTTTGGCCGAATCCGCCTCACCCGAAGAACGCCTAGAGTTGCCCTCGGCCGAGGGCGACGAAAGAAACTTGCTACCTCGCCTTATCCCGCTTTGTACCCGTCTGGCCGATCTGCTATCGACTTTGCACCGGGCCGGCTATCTGTGGACTTGCTTCGATCCCGCTGCCATCGAGACCACGGCTCAGGGCTTGCGCATCCGCAATCTCGACTTGCTGCTGCCGCGGGTCGGTCGGGCTTTCCATCATTTAGATGCCGTCGCTGCCTATGCTGCTCCTGAGCGGGTGGCGTTTGCTCACGACCGAATTAGTCCCGCGACAGATGTTTTTTCGTTAGCCTCACTGATGTACTATTTTCTCGTCGGCATGCCCCAGGGGTTTCCCGGCCACGGTCCGGCGGCGTTTGATTATGATTTTCCCCCGCTGAGGATCTATCGTCCCTGGCTACCTTTGGGTATCGAACCGGTACTACGGCGAGCGATGCATCTCGATCCACTGATGCGTTATGCCACCCCCACCCACTTTCTTCGCTCCCTCCAAGATGCTTTGGCTCAGATTCCCACTCGCCAGCATGCTAATATCCGCGTCTCTCTCGATGTAGCCGGCGATAGCCGGATCGGCCGGTATCATGAACTGACCAACACGCCGAACCAGGATCGTTACTTAATCATTTCACAGCCACAACGGCTTGTAGTGGCCGTGGCCGACGGCGTGACTCAGGCGATAATCGGCAGCGGGCATCTAGCAAGCACCATCGCGATGGAGTCGTTCACCCAAACCTTGAGCGAGCCGCTAACCGACGACATGTCGCAGGAGGAAAACCGTCTGTTGTATGCGTTTGAACACGCTAGCCAAGCAATTTTCGATCGTTCAATGGCCGAGCCTCTTGGCCGATTGGCCACCGATCCCAGCGATCTGATGAGCAGCACTGCGCTAGTAGGTCTACTGCATGGACGGCATTTGGTGCTGGGCAACGTCGGCGATTCGCGGGCCTACCTGGTGCGTCATGGCTCGGTCGAGCAACTCACCATCGACGGCGATCTACGCACGCTCTATCTGAGCTACGGATGCTCGCCGGAAGAGGTGCTGGCCATGGGACCGACAGCCGCTAGCTTGTACCGCTGCCTGGGAGTGACCCGGGAAGTTGAGCGCTCGCAGTTGGTGTTGGATCGGGACCGATGCCGTCCCGATCTGGCTCGCTGGGATTTATTGCCAGGCGATACGTTGATCTTATGTACTGACGGCCTTGACCGGCCGATCCGCGAT
>JBDNDE010000059.1:0-17747 GCA_046719305.1 Gemmataceae bacterium
CAGATGGCAACGATTCGTTATCCCATCAATCAGCGCACCGGTTGGCCCAACGCTCCGGGCGACTGCGGGAATACGGGCGTCTGTCAAAATACCGGCAGTAACATTCCCTTGAATTCCGCTCACACTGGTGGAGTGAATGGTCTGATGGGGGATGGCTCGGTACGCTTCCTCAACCAAAACCTCGCCTTGGCGACACTTGGGGCTTTGGCAGTCCGTGATGACGGTCAACCGCTGCCCAATAACTTCTGAAGCCCTACCAACCAACCTTTGTCTCAGGCCGGAGCCTTGCCTCCGGCCGCTTTTTTCTCTCCCTAATTCAACGAGGTTTATCAACGTGCGTTGGCTAGTTTTCCTCTCGTTTTTGCTGGGCGTTACTCTTCTGGGGTGTGGCGAGGGCAAGAAGACTCCGCCCCGAGTCAAAGTTTCCGGAAATGTCAAATATGATGGTAAAGCCATTCAATCAGGAAAAATCGTCTTCGAATCCATGACTCCAGGCGAGATTCCTGACCCCTTGACCATCACGGCTGGACTCTACGAGGGCGAGGTTGCTGCCGGTAAGAAGAAGGTTCGCATCTACGGCTTCAAAGCGGGCAAACCATACCCTAAAGATACCCCCGGCGGGGAAGGCGTGAATGTCCAGGAGAACTTTGTACCGGCCAAATACAACGCCGAAACCGAGTTGGCTAAGGATGTTTCCGCCCCTGGGCCGCACTCCTTCGACTTTGACCTGCCCAAGTAAACGCAGTAGACGCTCCTCGCCAAGGTGCCTCTAATGGGGCACCAATCGCAACACCCCCAACGAATGGGCTGCTAGCCGGCAACTGTTGCCGCTTAGGCGGCCCTGTCGCGCGTCTTCGCTGGTGTCGAAACACCATTCCCAGCAATAGCCTCTGCCTGCTCGAGGAAGATGGAAGATCACGCTTTGGGTGCTGGCATTGAAGGCCAGAAACAGCGTAGGCGAGGGTTCCGGGTCGAGTTGCCCCGCCCAACGCAGCCCGACCACCAGGGTGGGTTGCATCTGGGTCTCTTGAGGTAATTCTTCTCCCTCGGGGGAATACCAGCGTAGTTCCCCCTTTTGGGGAAAGGTAGTTTGCCTTTGACGCGGATGATCGCGTCGAAAGGCGAGCAGACGTTGCACATAAGCTAGGAAGGCTGATCGCTCCGCTGTGTGCGACCAATCCAACCACGTTAGCTCGTTATCCTGACAATAGGTGTTGTTGTTGCCCGCCTGGGTGTGTAAATACTCATCCCCAGCCAAAAGCATCGGCACCCCATTAGATAGGAGCAAGGTGCCGACCAGATTGCGCACTTGCCGGTACCGCAAACTCAACAAAGTAGCATCCGTAGTGGGGCCTTCTATGCCGCAATTCCACGAGTTGTTGTGGTCGCTGCCATCGCGATTGTCTTCACCGTTAGCCTGATTGTGCTTGTGGTTGTACGACACCAGATCAGCCAGGGTGAAACCGTCGTGACAAGTGATGTAGTTGATGCTGGCCCAGGGCCGGCGCCGCGCCGCCGCATACAAGTCCGGTGAACCGCTCAACCGTTGGCCCAGTTCATGCGGTGCAATACCATGTCCCGCCCAGAAGCTACGAATGCTATTGCGAAAGCGGTCGTTCCACTCTGCCCAACCGGGCGGAAACCCACCCACCCGGTAGCCGTCCGGTCCCAGATCCCAGGGCTCAGCGAGCAGTTTTACCCTTGCCAAGATAGGATCTTGCTGAATCATCTGAAACAAAGATGCATTCATGTCGGCATGTAATCCGACACGGCCGAGCGTAACCGCCAAATCAAAACGAAAACCGTCGATGTGCATCTCCTGCACCCAATAGCGCAGGCTATCCATAATTAACTGTAACACCCGCGGATGCCTCATATTGGGTGAATTGCCACACCCGGTAAAATCCATGTAGTAACGCGGATGCTCCGGCGAGAGTGCATAATACGCCGCGTTGTCGATCCCCTTGAAACACAGCGTCGGGCCAAAATGGTTGCCCTCGGCCGTGTGGTTGTACACCACATCGAGGATGACTTCGATCCCGGCTTGATGCAGGCGGCGTACCATGATTTTGAACTCACGCAGCACGGCTTCGGGATCGTGTGGAGCCGTAGCAAAACGTGGATCGGGGGCAAAGTAACCCAGGGTGTTGTAGCCCCAGTAGTTGCTCAAACCTTTCTCAACCAGATGTCGATCATTGACCCGATAATGGATCGGTAACAATTCCACAGCCGTCACCCCTAGCGACTGCAGGTGGCGAAGGGCCGCATCGCTGGCCAAACCGAGATAAGTACCCCGCAGCGGCTCCGGCACCCCGGGCATCCGGCGGGTGAACCCTTTGACGTGCAATTCGTAAATCAGGCTCTGCTGCCAGGGAATTCCTGGGGGGCGGTCATCTCCCCAAGAAAAAGTGCCTTCCACTACCACCCCTAGCGGCGCAAACGGCCCGCTATCCCGGGTATCGTAACTCAAGTCATCCCGGCCGATAGTGTAGCCGAACAACGCATCATGCCAGTTGAGATCACGACCAATAGCACGCGTGTAGGGATCGAGTAAGAGCTTATGCGGGTTGAAGCGGTGCCCTTTGTCCGGCAGGTACGGCCCGTGGACGCGGTAGCCGTAGCGCTGGCCGGGCAGCAGTTGAGGAAAATAGCCGTGCCAGACATGATCGGTGCATTCGGGCAGCTCATAGCGTCGTTCGTGGCCGTGTGCGTCGACCAGACACAACTCGACCTTGTGGGCGTGCTGCGAGAAAAGAGCAAAGTTGACACCGGCTCCATCCCAGGTGGCTCCTAAGGGATAAGGATGACCTGATTCGAGGTGCATTCACCTTTCTCCTAATCCAGGCACGTGCAGATCGAATTGATCTTACTCCAATTTTTTTTCTGGGGGACGCTTGTTGTGATGGTCGGTCACCTTTTGATATTGTGCCGCGATCGCCAGGAGTTCGGCCTCCTTCCAGGCACTGCCCGTTAGTTGCATACTCGTGGGTAAACCGCTGGCGCTGAAACCGGTAGGAACACAGACCGCCGGTAGTCCAACGAGATTGGTCGAGCTGATCAGGGCTCCCACAGCAATTCCTGCCGCTCTACTCCAGCGAAAGGGGCCGTCGGCGTTGGGTGGCAACTCGGCACGGCCCGGAGCGATGATCGCATCAAAGCCAGCATAAGTTGCTTGTAGAGCCTGGCGTATTCGCGTGCGGGCACGCATGGCATCGAGATATTCCGTTGCTGGCATAGCAAGCGCTGCGTATCCCCCCAGACGCATGCTTGTTGAACGCAACTGATTGGCTTGCCCCGATTCAAAAAGCGTGCGAAAGACCGTCGCCGCTTCGCCGCGTAGAATTGTTCCCAGCACCGCACTAAACGGCAAGGCCGGCAGCTTCACTTCTTTGACGATGGTTGCAAAGCCGCTGAGAGCTTCGACCGCTTTGTCAAAGTTGGTCCGCACGCTGGCATCGACCCCCGTAGTCGCCCCGGCCAGGATGCCGATCTTCCACTTGCGCCCAGCAGCAGGGGGCAGCCTGCGAAATGTCTTGCGTGCCGTACTCGGATCAGCGGCATCGCGTCCGGCAATCACTTCCAACACGCGGGCACAACAATCGGCCGTCCGGGCCAGCGGACCGAGCTTGTCGAGGGTCCAGCATAACGGCATCGCGCCGGCTCGGCTAACCCGGCCATAGGTGGGCCGCAAGCCGGTGACACCGCAGTAGCTGGCGGGGGTGAGGATGCTGCCACTGGTTTCGGAACCCAGGGCAAAGGGGACTAAGCCAGCCGCGACTGCCGCCCCACTGCCCGACGACGAGCCGCCGGCCCAGCGGTTGCGATCCCACGGCGTGCGGCACGGCCCGGTCCAACAGGAATCGGCCCCTTCGTAGCCGAAGCTGCCGGCTAATTCGATCATGGCGAGTTTGGCAACGAGGATGGCACCAGCAGCGCGGAGTTTGCGAATCACCGTAGCGTCCAAATCAAAGAGTTGTTCTTTGTACGGTTGGGCTCCCCAGGTGGTGGGGACGCCCTTGGTCGCCAGCAGATCTTTAGCGCCATAAGGGATGCCGTGCAGTGGCCCGCGTAGTTTGCCCGCGGCACGTTCCGCGTCGGCTTTTTTGGCCTCGGTCAGGGCGGAATCAGCCATCAAAGTAGCGACGGCGTTGAGCTTGGGTCCAATCTTTTCTAGGCGATCGAGGTAGGCGCGGGTGAGTTGTTCGGAGGTAAATTCCTTGGCCCGGAGTTTCTCGGCAAGCGTGGCCAAGGGAGCGTACAAAGTGTCCAGAGAAATCGCCATCGTTTTACTCCTGCACATCCGGCGAATAGACAAAAGCCGGCTCATCGCGCCAGTCGAGCTTAAGAGAACCGGCCAAGGTGCCCAGACGACTGCCGGCGAGACGAGCGCGAAGGGCTTTGCGATCGGCCGGGCTGAGATGATCGCCGCATCGGGCCAATAGCTGAGCCAAGAGGGCTTCGGGCAACGCGGGAAGTTTCTCGTCGTCGGCTGGGGGTGCTGGTTCGGCATCGGCTTGTGGAACCAGACGGGGTCCAAGCAACCCCAAAGCAGCCAGGGCAGCGAATTCACGGCGATCCATTGAACCGTTCTCCGTCCGGGTGAAAATGGAGCTAAGAAACGACCGACGGCCGGGGTTAACCCCCAGCCGTCGGGAGGCAAGCGAGAGGTTATTCCTTCTCGGGTTTGAGCGGGATAGTCCAGAGATAGACATCGCGTTCGACGTCATCTTTGCATTTGACGGTGACCTTCATATCGGGTTTGTAACCGCGCATATCAAAAGCATGCGAGACGATGCGTGAGCCAGGCTTGAGCTTCTTTAGTTGCGGCACAAGCTTGACGTTGAGTTCGGGCAAGAGGTAGAGGGTGACGACGGTGGCTTCGCTGAGATCAAGCGTGAAGATATCTTTACGCTCAAACGTGACAAGCTTCTGAACTTCTTCCTTCTCTTTCTTAAAGTTGGCTTCGCAATCCTTGATCCGTTCCGGGTCAATGTCAAAGCCGCGAGCCTTGACCCCAAATTTGCGGGCCGCCGTCAGCACGATTCGACCATCGCCGCAGCCTAGATCATAGACAACATCGTCCTTTTTGACCTTGGCCAGTTCGAGCATCTTGTCAACCACTTCCTGAGGAGTGGGAACGAAGATAACATCAGGTTCTTTCTTCTCATCGCGGGCCCACGCCGTCAGAGCGACAAGCCCTACCAGGCCGAGAGCTAGTACCAATTTACTCAGGTGACGCATCGTTGAAGTCCTCTCCTGTTATGAGAAAGCTAGTAAACGGAAGCGACCGATGACCCGTTCTTCCAGCTATTCTGCCTTCAGAATGTTTGTGACTCTTTATCTCCCATGACCTGCGATAGGTGATACAAAGGCAATCCCAGCACCAGGGGAATGACACCCAGCAGCATCAGGCCGCCGCTCCAGCCTCGCAACAGAGCATAGCTGATGCTGGCGTAGAGCATATAGCCGCACACCGCGCAGAAGCACAGAGGCACCCAGGGGTAGGGCCAGACCTTGTACGGGCGCTCGATGTGGGCGTCGCGTTCACGCAGTACAAATAGTGAAACCCCCGTGAGCAGAAAGAAGGACCAAAAAATCGGTGCGGTGCAGGTTAGCAGGGTGTCAAAGCCGCCTTTAGCTAAGTCGGTGGCCTTCTCGCCCGCGCCGATGTCTAGGCTGGCTTTCCACGAGTCCTCCCATTCCATCGGTTTGAGCACATGGCCCGCCCCGACGCTTTGGATCACCTCCTTGCCCTGAGCATCTTTCAGCCGTTTGACTTCGCTGGTGGTGGCTGTCTTGTCCAACAAGGCGTTGATGCTCTGGCGGCCCGTCTCGGTACCGACCAGAAAGACCAGCAGCAACGAGATGACCCCTTGGGTGACGAGGGCCGACACCGGGGCACCGTTGGTCCGCGACCAGCCACCCATCCAACGCATCAGATTGAAATGCTGGCCAGTGGTCGAGTAGATGCGTGCGCCGGTGAAGATCAGCCCGTTGACTGCACCCAAGGCCGAGATCATCACGAGCAAGCACATCAGGGCTACGCCACCACGTCCGAAGCCGCGATTGAGGACATCAGCAGCGATCTGGGAGGAAGCCTGTGCCTTTTGAAATCCGAGAGCATTGATGTATGCATAATTGACGAGTAAGTAAAGCGCCGTAATCAGCAGCAAACCTAGCATCAACGCTCGTGGAATATTCCGTTTCCCCTCACGCACCTCGGCAGCGACAAAGGCAGCATCGTTCCAGCCGCCAAAGGTGTAAAAGATCAGCACAAAAGCCACGCCAAGGCTGGCCTCGAAGCCGGGAAAGGTGAGCTTCTTGAGTTCCTCGGCACTCAGTGAGGTTTCCTGCCAGGCCCCCGAAGCCGGAGCCAGAAAACCGGCCAGGATAATCAGTCCCAGACCAAGCACCTTGGCAACGCTGAGGATGTTTTGCACTGTCTTGCCCAAAGCGATGCCAATCAAGTTGAGAATTGTCAACGCTAAGATCGAGCCGCCTGCGAACCCAAACGCCGAGTAGACCCCCAGTTCCAGGCCGACAGCTTCCTTGAAAAACCGAATCGAATAGTTAGCAAACACGAAGGCCATCATACCAATCGAGCCGGTCATGATGACGGTCAATTGCACCCAACCAAACAGGAAGCCGGCCCACGAGCCGAAAGCACGGCCTAAGTAGTTGATGTCGCCGCCGTCCCGCGGGTAGGTGGTGGCCAACTCGGCGTAGCACAAGGCACCAAGGTAGGAGGCGAAGCCGGCCACGAGCCAAAGGGACATAGCGGTGGTGGGGCTGTCGGTGTGCTTAAAGATGAAAGGGGCGGTTTGGTAGATGCCCGCACCGACAACGATGCCGACGATGATACTGACGGCATCCCAGAGGCCCAAAGCCCCGATGGGGGGAGTTTCGGAAAGAGGCTCCGCGGGGGGGGCGGCGGCGGGTTGGGTGGTAAGGCTCATGGCGGCTCCGATCCGGGAAGGCTTAGCAAGGGAGATTATCCAAAGGATGAGGCGGCAGCGGCAAGGGGCAGTTCGGAAGAAAATCGGGGCGGAGTCTTGACAGGCTGAGGATTGTTGTCCTAGTGTAACAGTAGATTAGAACACCAAAGGGCAGCCATGCTTTTCCAAGTCGATCCCCACTCGAATGTTTCTATCTATGAACAAATCGAAGCCCAGGTGATCTTTGGTATCGCCTCGGGGACTCTAGCGGTCGGCGAGTTGATCCCCAGCATCCGTGACTTGGGCGAGCGTCTACGCGTGCATCCCAACACTGTCGCCAAGGCCTACCACCAACTCGAAAAAGACGGCATCCTCGTCTCGCGCCGTGGCCGGGGGATGGAGGTATCCGCTGAGGCTGTGGCGGTGTGTCGCCGTCGTCGCCAGGCGATTTTGCGCGAGCGGCTGACCCAAACCTTGCGCGAGGTGCTTAGCAGCGGCCTAGATGCCCAGGAGATTCGCCTATTGGTCGATCACGAACTTCAACGGCTCGCACAGAGCCGCAACTCTAAGGGGTAACGCAATGATGGATGCAGTCATAGTCTGTCAGCAATTGAAGAAATCGTTTGCTGGCCGGGAAGTATTGCGGGGGCTGGATTTCATCGTGCCGCGCGGCGCGATCACCGCTCTGCTGGGAGATAACGGTACCGGCAAGTCTACGACTTTTCGCATCCTCACTGGACAAATTCCGGCCGATGCCGGCCAAGCGACCCTGCTGGGGGAAGATTGCTGGAAGGCGGCGGCCTCGTTGCGTCGGCGTGTGGGCTACTGCCCGGAGCGGCCGCGTTTCTACGACTGGATGAGTGTCGCGGAGATAGGCGCGTTCTCGGCTGCCTTTCACGCTGTGGGATACAAAGCGCGTTACAACGCCCTGTTGGAACGCTTTGACCTGTCGCCGACCGCCAAGCTTGCGAGCCTGTCCAAGGGCGGCTATGCCAAGGTAAGTCTGGCCCTGGCGCTGGCGAGCGACCCCGAGGTGTTGTTGCTCGACGAGCCTACCAGTGGCTTGGATCTGTTCACTCGCCGCGAATTTCTCCGCAGCATGGCCGCCCAGGCCGGTGAGGGCAAAACCATCCTGATTAGCAGCCACTCCGTAGCCGAGGTCGAACGTGTGGTCAGCCACATCGTATTTCTAGCCCAGGGTAAGACATTGCTGGCAGGCAGTCTGGAGGAGTTGCGCGGCCGCTTGCGTCGAGTGCGGGTACAGCACCAGGGCACTGACTTTGTTCCCGAAATGCTCGGCGAGGTGCTCCAGGCAGAAACCTCGGGCCGCGATTGGCAAGGCATTATCCTGGATGGCTCTGAGTCGGCCCTGGAGACGTTGCGGTACCAGCCCGGCATCCACGCGGTGGAGACGAGTTACCCAACACTTGAGGAGATGTATACCGCCGTGCTAGCGCGATACCACCGACGCGGCCAAGCGGTCGCGGACGCGGCGACAACTACGACGACTGCCGAGGGGGTGAAGCGATGATCGCTGCTTTGTTGTGGAAAGAATACCGCGAGCAACGTCTGATCTGGCTCGTCTTCGTCGTGCTGACAGCTGCAGCCTTGGCGTGTACTCCGATCTTCGATGCCGAAGTCCGCAACTATGCTTGCTTGACCATCGTGTTGGTAGCGGCCGCCACGCAAGCGGTGGTATGTGGCGCGATGCTGCTCGCTGGCGAGCGGGAAGAGAAGACGGAGGCGTTTCTGGATCTGTTGGCGGTCCGACGTGGCGGGCTGTGGTGGGGCAAGCTGCTTGCCGGCTTCCTGCTGGCGTTGGGCTGGTGTGGCCTATTCATGCTGGCACTGCTGCTCTTCAGCGATCTGCCGCCTTGGCAGGTGGCGACCGTTCCGCTAGCGGCCTGTTATGGCTTAGCTTGGGGGCTGTGGGGTGGAACGCGTAGCCGCACGGTTCTGGGCGGCATCCTCTCGGGGGTGTTTACGGGGTTATTAGTGGCCCCGGTAGTGGTGTTTGTGGTGTTGATCCCGTTTCGTCTGGCGGAACTGGATCGCAACCTGCTCGATGGGGTACTGCTACCTGCGATGCTCAGCTTTTTCTACTTGGTCTTGCCGTCCGTCTGGGCCTACTGGCGCTACACCCTGCCGGATCGGCTGCGTTGGCTGGACCATGCTAGGGCTGACAAGGCTGACCGGGACACTCCCTCGGTCTGGTGGACCTGTTTGCAACTTGCTTGGCACCTTCAAGCTCGGCACTATCTGGTCGTTTTGGTGCTGGCCATCGCTCTGGCACTGGGCACGCTGCTGCTTCCATTGCCGCTCCCGCTGCTGCTGTGGCCGATCGGCTCGGCCTTGCTGGGTGTGTTGCTCGGCATCACGCTGTTTGCCGAGGAGCAGGCCGGCCCGCATCGCTTCTTGGCCGATCAGCGTCTGCCGTTGGGCACACTCTGGAGCACGCGAGTTGGCCTAGCAGGCGGGGGGTTGACCTTTTTGATCGTATCTCAGGCGACAACTTTGCTCTACGTTTGGCTGACCCAGCGGGCAAGTGTGGACCTGAAGCCCCCCTTCGTCGCGATCGGTCTGCCGCTCTTGTGCATCACAATCCCTGTTGCCTCGTGGTTGCTGCTCTGGCCGGTGACTGGCTTTGCCGTCGCCGCCCTGGTTGGTCTGCTGTTTCGCAAAGTTCTCGTTGCTATGGTGGTGGCCGCTGGGCTGACGGCGTTGCTGGTGAGTGGGTGGTTGCCCTCGTTGCTTGTTGGTGGGCTGTTGTGGTGGCAACCGCTCATGGTGCCGCTGCTGTTGCTAGTAACCACCCGGCTGCTGATGCCACGTTGGGCCACTGGGCGAAGTATGGTGCTACCGCTACTGGCATGCGGTTCGCTGGCGCTGCTGCTGACGGCGGCGGGCCTGGCATATCGCGTCTACTCGGTGCCATTGGTGCGGTTGCCTGAGCGTCTGCAACCGTTCCTGGCTGAACTCCCCCCAGTGACCGAAGGATCGGAGCAGATCCGGCGGGCCTGCGGAGAAGTAGCAAGAAGGCAACCGCTCCTCATGGAGGACATAGACGAAGAGGGCAGACCTTATTTGTCGCAGACGGCACAGGCGTTGACCGAAGGCTGGCCCGACGATCGCGAACTGGACCGCTGGTTGACCCAGACCGCCCTAGCGGGAGACTGGCCGCAGCAATTAGCCCAAGCGCGGGACAAACCCGTGGGGCTAGTGATGGACCCGAGGGGCGAGCACAGCGACGCTGCCATACCTCTGAGTAGGGGGGCTTGCCTGGCAGCGCAGTTGTTCTTGGCCGAAGGATTGCGCGCCCAGCGACACGACAACGACCCGGCCCGACTGTTGCAGCAAATTGAGACGGTGCTGGTGATGGCGCGGACCTTTGCTGCCGGGCGAACACTCCACGGCACCGAGGCTGCCTTGGTGATGGAACTGGACGTGCTTGATGCGGTGCAGATATGGCTAACCTGCTTGAAAGGCCGGGCCGACCTGCTGGAGCGATTGGCAGGCACACTGCAACAGCACTCGCTGCCCGCGGATGACATCGACTACCGGCTCTCCTGTTATGTGCAAGGCCGTGAGCTACTCAAGGCCCCCCGGCTGGCCGTTTCACCGCACTATTTCGTCCAACTGACTCCCGAAGAACGTGCCTACTTCGCGGCGGCGTTGCAGTTGCCCTGGGAGCGCGAACGGCTCGACCGCCAATTACGCCAGTCCCTTTTCCTCAGACCCAGGGAACCCAAGGGCGATCTGAGGGAATCGAGCGTCGGACCGCTGGTGGATCTGATAGGGTCAGGTTTTTTCCGCAGAGGCCGCGAGCGCCGCTTAGCTCTGGCGGTCACGCAACTGCGGGTGCAACTGCGGCTGTATGAACTCAAGCACGGACGACTGCCGGCCAGCCTCGACCAACTGGGGATGCCCATCCCCTTTGATCCGTTCGATCCCCAAGCAGAAACACCGCTACGTTACCGTTTGGAGCAAGCCGACGCCCTGCTGTGGAGCATCGGCCACGATGGCGAGGATAACGACGGACGTTCCGCGAGCCAATGGAGACGAGATTCCTTCAAGGGACAAGACCTCGTTTTCCCAGTGGTCCGCCAGCGACGCTAGCCAATCAACAAGCCCCCGTGGCTTGTCCGTGTTGTGTGTGGCCGCTCTTGGGGCAGCGGTTTGTTCGGGGTGTAAACAGGAGGACAGACCGACGAACCAAGTCCTTGCCTTCTGAGTGCGGAAGAACTTCCCAGAGGGGTCAAATGGCACCCCCCGAGAGGGATTGCGTTGGATCCGATGTGATGGAATCAGCCGACCTCGATCTAGGGCGATGCGGCGATGCGGCGATCCACCTAGCGGAGATGGACGGCTTCGGGCCTCAGTTGTGCAGGCGTTCGCCCACCGTTTGCCGGTTCTCTTCGCGTAAGAGCGGCATGGGGCCAACAAAACTCGCCGCTGCTGACTGGCTCGGCTCAGAGATTTCAATGACGCGCATCTGCTTCCAGGCTCCAGCCGCGAAGCGGAGATACAGCACGGTAGCCAGGATAACCAAATAGACGCTGACGAAGGCCCAAGCGATGTACAGGCTCCAGCCCAGCAACTGTGCCGCCCAAGCCGGCAGCACCATAAGCGGAAAGGCCAACACGGCGGTGACCAAGGTGACGAAGCGGGTATCGCCCGCACCACGCAAAGCGTAGGCGAAGATTAGTTGCACGCTGTCAAACAAGCAATAAGCCGCTACGAACAGTAGCAGCAGCGGGAGGCGTGCCTCGACGGCCGACCAGCTTTCGGTGATGTCCGCCGGGCGAAATGGATAGGTCAGCGTCATTGGCATCCAAGCATACATCAGGGCGATGAGGGCCGTGAAGCCTATCGCTACGCTCATCCCGGTCCAGGCGAAGCGTTCGGCCTGCTGCGGGCGATCCTCGCCGAGGCTTTGCCCAACCAGCACCTCAACGGCCTGACCAACCCCCATCACAGGCAAAAACGCGATCAGATTCAGCGTGCAGGCAATGCTCGTAGCGGCCAGATCATCGCTTCCTAGCCGACCGATGAAGATGAGAAACAACGAGAAGCTGGCCGTCTCGACGGCCGTTCCGAACCCCTGCGGCAGGCCGAAGTACATCAGTCGGCCAAAGAGGGCCGCATTAAAGCCCCAGCCGACACCTGTGTGATAGGTGCGAACGAGGCTGGGTTGCAGCAGCAACGCCAGGCTGAATAGTGCCGCTACCCAGCCGCCGACCACAGTGGCCAGACCCGCGCCGGCAATCCCCATCTCTGGGAAGCCCCACTTACCAAAGATCAACACATAATCCAGCGCCCCGTTAACCACAAGTCCCACGAAGTTGATGTACATCACCTGCCGGGTTTCGCCCCGCCCCGCGAAGAAACTCGTGGTCGCCGCTAGGATTAAAAACGGCATGGCGGCCCCGCACATCCAGCGGAAATAGGTCGCTTCAAGACGTTGCAGCGATTCCTCGTGGCCGACCCAGGCGATCAGAGTGTCGGTGCAGGGGATCAACAGCAGGAACAACAGTCCGCTAACGACCGCGAACCAAAGCGCTTGGCCGATGATCGGCCCAACACGCTCGGGTTGGCCGGCTCCCGTGTACTGGGCCACGAAGGTAGTAGCGTAATTGGTCGTGAACTGAAAGAACCCCAGCAGCATCCAGAAGACCATGACGGAGGACATACCCGCTGCGACGCTCTGGGTGTCGGACTGCGCTAGAAAGATACGGTCCAGCACGATTTGCAGCGTCCAGATGCTCTGGCTAACGATCAGGGGCCAGGCTAGCGTCAGCAGTTGCGCTAAACTGGCCCGAGTCGGTCGTACAGAAAACGGCATAAAGCCCCTCCTCGTCTCCTAGGCAATCTATAGAGGACGCCAACGGAAACCAGGAGGTTCACGGTGTGTGATCACACGTCAAAGAAGAAGTTATCAAACTGCACCGCACCGGATCCTCGAATGCCCACAGTGCCTGGATTGAGGAAGGTACTATCGTTGACTGAGAGCAATGGATTGCCATCCAGTTCCAGAGCTAGCGTCGTACCCGACAGGGTGAAGGACAGCCGGCCGGAGGTACTGGTCACTGCCGTCGAGGTCAGTACCGTACTTACCCCGTTGACGACCCGGTAGATGGCGGCCAACAAGCCAGTGCCTGTCCGCACCACTCCGGCTTGGTAGAAGTTACGACCCGCGGCATCGGACCGAGCTACCAGGCCGGCGAACGCTCCCGTGCCCAGGGTGTAATCGACTTCCAGAGTCGCATCGAAGGTGGATACGAAGGTCGGATTGAGCAGTGCCAGGCTAGCCCCTGCCGTATTGCCGATCGCTGTGTTTCCATCCAGGCGGAAGTTACCCACTTTCTCGCGCCAGAGGCTGGGATCGAGTTGACCATTCACCGGAGCGCTGAAATCGTCACTGAATGGCGGAGTCGGCGGCACATCCACAATCACTTGGGCATCGAAATTGTCATAGCGGATGCCGGCCGCTCCGTTACCCCGCACTCCCACCGTACCCCCCGCCGTGATGGCATTATCAAAGGCAAAGGCGACCACAGAGCCGTTGAGCAACAGTTTCAGCGAGTTATCGACCACCTGGAACGTTAGGGTGCCGGTGCCCGTGGCCACGGGACGCGACACCAGTTGTGTCCACACGCCGTTGAGGTTGCGGAAGATCAAGGCGTTGAAGGTGCCGCCTCCAGCCGCCTGGATGCCGCCGATGTACATGTTGCGATCACCCGTACCGGAGTAACGCGCCACCAGAGCGGCAAACTGCCCGGAGCGTACAGGTAGGGCAATGTCCGCGCTGACCGTGACGTTTTGCTCCACCGGACCGCTCAGAACCGCTAGCGACAGCCGCTGCGTGCTTTGGGCCGCGTTGTTCACCAGCGAGAAATTCCCTACCGGCGAGGTCCACACTTCGCCCAGGAAGTTGTTGTTGGGTCGGTTGAAATCGTCGCTGTAAGGCAACGCCGTGGTGTTCTGAACGACCACATCGAAGGTGCGGATGCCGACACCACCTTGCGTGTCGGTCACCCGGACGGTGATGCGTGCCGTGCCGGCCGTGTTCACTGTTGGGGTAAACTGAATCGTGCGGTTGGCCCCGACCCCTCCCAGGACGATCGACCCATTCGGGATCAAGGCGGGATTGTCCGAAGTCGCCGTCACGGTCAACGCCGTGGCCGGGTCTTCCACATCGCCGATGGTGAACGGAATATTGTTGCTGGGTTGGTTGAGGCTCAACGCCACGTCGGCGATCGGCGAGATGGTCGGCAGATCATTAACTGCATCGACTGTCAGGACGAAGGAAGTCGTGAAGATCCGCACGCCATCGTTGACGCGCAGGGTAATCGTAGTCTCGCCCGAGGCATTGGCCACCGGCCGCACCGTCAGGGTGCGGACAGCGCCGGCTCCGTCGATCACGATGCCACTGTTACGCACCACCGCTTGATTGCTCGATACAGCGGAGACATTCAGCACCGGATTGACAGTACCCAGGGCGTTGAGCGTGAAGCGGATCGGCCCCAAGACGGTATCTTCGTCGATGAACTGGTTGGCAATCGGCGAGATGCCCGCCACCGACAGATTGAACACCCCGCGTCCCTGCACCGTCGCGGAGAGGATGTTGTTGGTCGGATCAATCGACAAATCAACCACCGGTGAGGCGGGGATGGACCCCACGCGATACCACGTCGAAGTTCCCATCACCAGCACAAACACCCCACTATCCGTAGCGGCATAGACTTTGCCGGCCGGTGCGTTGAGTTGGGCGCGGTTGTCCAAGAGGATGTCGTTGACCTGGCCGGCCGGAAGGTTAGCCGTCACATTGATCCAGGTACGGCCAGCATTGTTGGTGCGGAAGATTCGCGCTCCGGTAGTGCGACCACCCACCGTCACAAAGGCCACATTGGGATTGTTGGCCGCCACCGTGATGCCAGTGATCGGCAGACCACTGGGCAGGCCAGCCGAGCGATTAATCCAATCCGTGCCTAGAGACAATCCGCCGCCCGTGGGAGCCACCCACAATTGCCCCTCGTTGGTGCCTGCGTAGTAAAAGCCCGTCGCCGACACCGGAGCGATCCCTAGAGCGGTGATGCGACCGGTGGATGAGAACACCGGGCTTAGCGGATCCCACACCGTGCTTCGCGTGCCATAGACGCGATTGGTGCCGAATAGAACCTCGTCGAAGCCGTTGACCTTACGCGGGTTGACCTCCAGGACCGGGAAGTAAGCCGCTTCGCTACCGGTGATGCTGATGTTGGTGCTGATCGTCGTCCAGGTGTTGCCGCCATCGAGCGAAATCTCCGGACGCAACACCCCCGTGGTATCGTACTTCCAGACGCGGTAGAGCGTTGCCGGAGTGTCTGGAGTCAACGGATCCACCGCCCCCGCTCGGATCACCCCCGCATCAAACGTGCCCAACGGCGAACGCGACAGATCCTGCGACACAAACCCCAGTGGCCGATCGGTCGCTGCTTGGCCGCTACCAATTGTAGTCGCATAGGTTCGGCCAGCCTGGGACGGATCCGCCGCCGCCGAAGTGACCGAGGCAATTTGCAAATTGCCGTTGATCGGCGTGAGGCTCATCCCGCCGATTGGCCCGGGACTGTTGCGTAGCACCCCGTTGCCGCCACTGCTGTAGTCGTAGCCGAAGCCCAAGCTGGTACCGCTCCAAATGCCACCGTCCGTACCAATGAGCAAGCGACCCTGAGAGTCAAAGCGTAAATTCGTGATCGTCGGCGGTAGCAGGCGATGGGCGCTCACGCTGCCCGATACTGCCTGTTCGATGTCGTACCAGTACACCCCTTCTTGGGAGCTAAACAACTGCTTGAGGGAGTCGTTGCCGTTGTTCAACGGAGTGGACGTATCGACCATATTGCCGGTATCGACACGGATCAACGAATGAACTAATTCATTGTCTAAGTCGAGCTTGCGCGAGCCACCCACAAACACCACATTGGGGTTCGTCGGATCAATCGCCAGGGCCGCGGCATAGCTGGTCTCGTTGCCGAGGCTAATATCTTGGAAGTCCACTCCTCCCGACGGATCGACATCTTGACGCAACATCACGCGAGTAAAGTTAGCCAAGTTGTCGCTGGACCGGTACAACCCCTCGAAGCCGCCCAAATTGCGCTGCGGGGGCGTGTTGTCGCCTGTCGGGGTGCCCACCAACACATACACATACCTCTGATCGCCACTGCGGCCCTGACCAATAGCCACCTTGACCACGCCGACATCCACGCCCGAGGGCAGCGTGTTGTTCAGCACGTTGGGATTATCGCCACCGACTTGCTGACTCCACGACAGGCCACCGTTGGTCGACAGCCACAGCCCCGCCGTATCCGAAGGCGCGTCCGTCAGGCCGACGTTGCCCAATCCCACCAGCAAACGGTTGCCGGCAAAGCGGTCGATGACCAAATCCGTCACCGAGGCAAGCGGCCCCGTGGCCGTGCCGCCCCCTGCCAAGGTCATGGCACTGGGAGTCATCACATTGGTCCAAGTCGCGCCGCCGTTGGTGGTCTTGTACACCCCTGGGCCGCTCTGGCCGCCACTGGCCACCCCGACATAGACGATGTTGGCATTGTTGGGATCGACCACAATCTTGCTAATGCGGGCGTTGGCAAACACCGTGGCGCTGTTGCCGACCACCGCCCAGGTTTGGCCGCCGTTGGTACTCCGCAGAATGCCCGAGCCGGCCCGCGAATCGGGCAATAGATCCGCTACCCCTAGCCCTGCATAAACGGTCTGCGGACGCGAGGGAGCTACCGCAATGGCCCCGATCGCTGCGACGATCCGTTGACCACCCACCATTAAATCGTTCATCAGCGACTGCCAGGAGTTGCCACCATCACTGGTCTTCCACACTCCGCCATTGACCGAGCCGACATAGTAGGTGTTGCCGCTCGGGTCGCTGGGGTCGGTTTCGATGGCCGTGATTCGTCCGCTGACAGCCGAGTAATCGAGATTCGGGTCGCTGAGGCGAATCCCTGTAGGACCAACTGCTTGCCATTGATTGTTGAGTAGGTTTTGATACTCAAAGCGGAACGTCGAGCTAGCCGAAACATTACCTGCTTTATCCACGGCCCGTACGGCCACGGTATAGCGTCCCAGGGGCAGATTGGCAAACGAGAAGAGGAAGTTGCCCGTGGCGTCGATCGCACTAGTCCGCAAGGTCGTACCCGGCTGGAAGCCCGCATTGCGTGGATCAAACTCAACGTAGGCAATGTTCGCCAGACCCGCGTTGTCGGCCACACGACCCAACAAGGTCGGATCGGTCGTGAGCGGGAAGCCGGTGGCGTTAGTAGCCGGCGTACGCAAACGTAGGTTGCTTACTGTCGGGGCCACCGTGTCGTTGATTGTCGCTATGAGGCGCACATCGTCCACCCCGACGATGAGCTTGCCTTGGTTGTTGGCCGAGGCGATCCGCAGACGGATGGTCTGGCCAGCAAAAGCCGACAGATTGATCCCGGTCAGAGAAAGCACTTGAGTAGTGGGATCGCCCAAAGCTGTGCGGAACACATGGAGAAGGACATCGCCCGCAGCAATGCTCAAAGGGGCCGCGGAGGCACGAACGATGTCGACCCGGACCTGTTGATTGGGTTGTAGCGTCGTGTAGGTGAGCGTGGGATTGCTCAACGGATCGCTCCAGGCACCATCACTCTGCAGGTACAACCGTAGCGACAAATTAGCTGTCGTCGCATTCGCGGGAATGAAAATATCCTGGTATAAGGCGTGCGAGCCGGCATAGCATATCCTGATCGGCTTCCTGGTATCGCTGCGCTATCCACCAGGCGCGCAGGCGTCGTCGATTGA
>JBDNDE010000006.1:0-37858 GCA_046719305.1 Gemmataceae bacterium
TCGCCTAGGCAAGGTCTGGTCCTTTCTCGGCCACCAAACTCCAGCTGCCGACCAGGACCCGTTGGCATTCGCCCGCTGGTGCATCCGGCATGCCGACACCCTCAAGCCGTTGTGCGGCAAGTCGGATCTACCCACGCGGCTCAAAGCGTTGCCCCAGGTAATGGCCGACTGCCCCGTGAGCGAGGCCGAGGTGCTGGCGGTGTTGCGGGTTGCGCAGTTTTCGCAGGTACTCAACGACCTGCGCCCGATCCAAGCCCATTCGCTCATCGAAGACTATCCCACGCTGCGATTTTTACGTCGGGTGCTGGAGCCAGCCGAGCAAGCTATTGTTCTGGACCTGGGCTGCTCCTCCGGGAAGCATTTGCGTGAGGCTCAGTTGCTCATTCCTTGTGAAGTGGTGGGCCTGGATATTGACCTGCTCGCGATGCAGATTGGCGCTGTTGCCTTCGAGCAAGCCGGGCATGCGGCTCCCTCGTGGTTCTGTGCCAGCATCACCCAGATGCCTTTTACCGATGACTCCTTTTCCCATGTGATCACAGCAGGAACCTTATCTTTGTTGCCGATCCGTCAAGGCTTAGCCGAGATTTATCGAATCCTCAGGCCGGGCGGTAGCCTGATCCTGACGATCGAAGGTCCCGGGCTATGGCGTTGGCTGTACGATCAGGCCCCGCCGCTGACCCTGCAACGCCTGCAACTGATGCGCTGGCGACTGGGCAGCCTGCTGCTCAACGCCGGGCTGGACTGGCAAGCCAACCCCTGGACGCGTCGCCTAGCAGGCTTGACGCCCATGACGCCGGGCATGATCCGCCGCTTCGTGCGCGAAGCCGGCTTCTCCGTTACGCATTGCGACACCCTGACCCGGCACCGCGGCCTGCCGCGCATCGTCACCCTGGTGGCCCACAAGTAATCAACCCCACACGCGAGCCAACCATGAAGATTCTTGCTGTTGCAGGTGCCCGACCCAATTTCATGAAGATTGCTCCGTTGATGCATGAGATGCGGTCGCGTCCCGGTCTGACCTCGCTGTTGGTCCACACCGGGCAGCATTACGATGAAAAAATGAGCAAGCTCTTCTTCGAGCAGTTGCACATCCCCCGACCTGACATCGACCTGGAGGTCGGCTCCGGCTCCCACGCCGTGCAGACGGCCGAGGTGATGCGGCGGTTCGAGCCGGTGCTGCTGGAGCATCGGCCCGACGCGGTGCTGGTGGTGGGCGATGTGAACTCGACCCTCGCCTGCGCCCTGACGGCAGTGAAGCTCGGCATCGATGTAGCGCACGTCGAAGCAGGACTGCGCAGTTTCGACCGCACCATGCCCGAGGAGATCAATCGCATCCTCACCGATGCCATCAGCCGATGGCTGTTCGTGACGGAGCCATCGGGCGTGACGAATCTGAGACACGAGGGCATCCCCGACGAGCGCATTTATCTCGTGGGCAACGTGATGATCGATACGCTGCTGCGTTGCCGCGATCGTGCCGAGGAGTCGGGCATCCTAGAGCAGCTGGGCGTGCGCTCGGGCGGCTACGGCGTGCTGACGCTGCACCGCCCCGCCAACGTCGACAACCCGGCCCAGTTCGCGCCCCTGTTCGCCGCCCTGGCCCGCATCGCGCGGCGATTGCCGTTGGTGTTCCCGGTGCATCCGCGCACGCGCAAATCGTTGACGGCCATCGGAGCCGAGACGACGCCGGGCGTGATCCTGACGGAGCCGCTGGGCTATCTGGATTTCATGAAGCTGACGGCTCACGCGCGGCTGGTGCTAACCGACAGCGGCGGCATCCAGGAAGAAACAACCGTCCTGGGTGTACCGTGCCTGACCTTGCGTGCGAACACCGAGCGCCCCATCACTTGCGACGAGGGTACCAACCAACTCGTCGGCCTGGACCCCAGCGCGATCGAAACCGCCGCCCTGGCGACGCTGGAACGCCCGCGTGCCGCAAGCCGAGTGCCCGCATTGTGGGACGGCGGCGCGGCGAAGCGGATCGTGGACGTGCTGGCGGGGTGAGGTCAAAAAGGTCTGGAAAAATTTAGAAATAATCCTTGACAGATGCGTCCCCCCCCCGTGTAGTTTATGGGATAGTCTTATGTCGCCTAACAGGAGGGATGCAGATGCTGAGACTGTTCTGCGGTGCGTTCGCCCTGATGTCGACCATCGGTCTGGCGGCGATGGAAGGTGGGCCGAAGCCCATGCGGCCCAACCGGACAACGAGCGTGGTTGGAGCTCAAGACAAATGCAACTCAGCCCCAACGCTGAACCCGATGGATACTCAATGCCCCAATGGAAAGCTTGTCACATCAAGCTGCGGACCTGCCTACCCAAACGGTCTTGGACCTGTTGCCAAGGATGGAAGTAAGAAGCACCGCTTCGAGTATGACCTCAACAAGCCTGTCTGTCGCGCACTACCTCCCTCTGACTGTGGAGAACTGTACGAATACGATCCAGCCACAAAGACGAGCAAGTGCGAGCACGTCCCCGTTGTCAAATGAGTCTTAAGCCTGGAGAGTGCTCTGCCACTTTCCAGGCATTCTCTTGAAATTAGAGTCACTCATTCCTATGCCTCATCGAACTGTTGCTTCCGTTATTCTCTTGTTTTTCGCAAGTCTTTCGGTATCTCGCGGGCAACCCGAGATTGCCTCTGAGGATCTGATCGAGAAGATTAAAGCCTACTACGCCAACTATAATAACATGCTGATGGATATTGTTTATTCGATGCATGTTATTAGCAGGAACAGCAAGCCCACGCCAGGCGGATCAACACTTTACCGTCAATCGTTAATCAAAGTGGGGCGATCAGGCGATAAAATCAAACGTGCTGCTGAGAATTTCTACCTGGATTCAAAAACAAAGAAAGTAGGGCGCGTTCCCCGTGAGGTGAATGAGCGAATCCTGATTGGACAAAAAGAGCTTTCGCTTTCTTATGGTGAGAAGGGGGCGGTCAGTGGAGTTGCCAGACGCGACAAAAAATCCAATCAAGACCTCCTTATTGATGACCTCGCACCGTTGATACAGCCCAACCTGCTGTATGGGGGGCAGTCACTTTTCTACTGGCTTGAGCGAGACGCGAAACCGGAATACACAATCGATCGAGAGAAGGTAGGCAAGACAGACACCGTTGTGCTGAGGGTAAAATCTCGACTCGGCAACTGCTCGATCTATTGCGATCCGCTGCGTAATTACATGCCCCTGAAAATTGAGGATGTGAAGGGCACCACGCATCTCAGTGTCGACGGGGTACCCTTTGGAAGCATCCCCGCCGATGATGGCGGGCCTATCCACGAGATCAAAACGACGGTCACGGCGCAGACGATCGAGATGGTCTCTGGCAGATCGATTCCGAAGCGCTTTTCAACCGAATTCAAGCTGTCCCACGGCAAACGTAAGCTGGAAAATAGCGATCGGCATGATGTGCTTATCACCAAATTTGAGATCATGAATCATCCCGATTCGTACTTCCGCCCCCGCACTCCAATCCCCAATGGCCAACGAGTATCGGTCGAAAACCAGCCGCAAATACCATATGAATGGCGTGACGGCGAGGTCGTCAAGGTGGTCGATCCAGAGACGCTCGCGAACCTGGATCAGGTTCAATTTCGCTCTGACCGTGGCTGGTTGTGGCCCGCGTTGATCCTTGGACTGGTCTCAGTCGCGGGCATCACTGCCTTCTTTCTCTGGCGATGGTATCGTTCGAGGGAAACGTCATGAGGCGAGGATGCTTCACCGGCCTGTCAACGGTCGTGTTTCTGATGTGTGCGGGCGCGGCACCTCCCCTGGCGCCGAAAAACGAGCAAGTTCCAACCGCACCGTTGCCGAAGCAGCACCCCGGCGGGCCTTTCTGCGGTATCTCTTGCGTTTATGCGGCCTTCCGATTGCACGGCAGGCAAGTATCCTTCGATAGCCTGCTCGACGCCCGCTACGTTACTTCCCAGCAAGGTAGTAGGGTTCGAGATCTTTTACGCGCCATCGAAGAGCACGGAGGACACGCACTCGCGGTCGATAATCTCTCAGCCGATGCCCTGCGAGCGGCCGAGCATCCCTTGATTTTGCACGTGCGCCGGCCCGGCCACCAGACGACCTACTCGCACTGGGTGCTCTTCCTTGGCGTCGAGAATGGACAGGCTCGCTTGCTCGATCCCCCCGAGGAACTGGAAACGATTCCGCTGGCCGAGTTGTTGGCTCTCTGGGATGGTACGGCGATCCTGGTCACACCGCGACCACCGTCGTTGCTTTCCTTGCGGATCGCTTCCTGGAGTTGGTTCGTGGCTTCGCTGCTTGCTTGCGGTGCCCGGCTTGTGCTGGCTCGGCACTTCGGTCCCGTCTCTCGGCTTTCGCCGCGTGTGTTCCCCTATCTGGCTTTGCCGGCACTCGTGCTCCTGGCGGCCGTGCTGTCGCATCTGTTGTGGCCCGAGGGATTCTTTCGCAATCGCGGGGCCATCGCCCAGGTCGCCGGTCGCTACTTCGAGCCGCGTTTAACGCAATTGGACTACACGCAGACACGCCAGATGATGAAGGAGGGCGCGATTCTGCTCGATGCCCGTAGGCCCGATGCGTTCGAGTATGATCACTTGCCCGATGCGATCAATTGGCCCATCTCCGCCAGCCTCAGCGAGCGAAATCGCCTATTCGCGCGGCTTCCCGCCGATCGTCCCGTGATCGTCTACTGCCAAAGCAGCGGCTGCACCTGGGCGGCCACCGTGGCCTCCGATCTGATTCTGCGCGGCCATCCCAACGTCTTTGTCTACAGGGGCGGCGTCAACGATTGGTTTACCCAGGAGGTGGCCGATGCGCGTTGAGTGGTCCAGCGTTCGCTGGTCGATCGAGCGTCTGCTGGCGATTGGCTTGACGTTCCTGCTGTGGCGCAGCGCGATCGCCCATCTGGGCAACCCGTACTATTTTCTTTCGTCCATCTACGCGTACAATATTACCAATTCGTTCATGGGGCAGATGGCGGCATTCGTGCTGCCCCATGCCGAGTTGTTGCTCGGGCTGGTACTGTTCCTGGGCATCTGGAAACGGCCGGCATTCCTCTGGACGGCAAGTCTGTTCGCGGTCTATGCCGGGGCGCAGTTGGCCGTGCTGGCGCAGGGGTTGAAAATCTCGTGCGGCTGCTACGGCTCGGGCGAATCGCTGAAAATTGGAGCCGTCAGCGTGACGATCGCCCTGGGTTGTGGTGTCGCCAGTCTACTGGGTGCTTTTCTTGCCGAACCGGAGGTCTTCTCATGTCCGCCAGCCGACGTGCCTTCACCCTCGTTGAATTGATCGTGGTCATCGCCATCATCGCGGTGCTCATCGGCCTACTCATCCCCGCCGTGCAGCAGGTGCGAAACGCGGCCGCGCGAATGTCGTGCCAGAACAAGATGAAGCAGATCGGCACCGCGTTGCACACCTACCACGACACCCATCGGCACCTACCGTCCGGATGCAACTACAAAGACGGGAAGAGTCCGCAACTCTACGCGACCTGGCTGACACAGATCCTGCCCCAGGTCGAACAGGAGAGCCTTCATCGGTCGGCCATTGAAGCATATAAGCAATCCAACGACTTCGGCTCCGACGCTCATGAGGCGATCCGTTCCCAATCCGTCAAGGTCTTTGAGTGCCCGGCCGATCCCCGCTCGGGTCAGCCCCTCGACTACAACGGCAGCAAAATGGGCATGACATCGTACCTTGGCGTTTGGGGAGACTATACATACGAATACGATCCTGGCTCTGGTTGCCTCTTCACCGATTCGGCAATTCACTTCGACTCCATTACCGATGGCACGAGTAACACGCTGATGGTTGGTGAACGACCGCCGATGGCGGAGAATAAGCACGGCTGGTGGTATGCTGGCTGGGGTCGAGACAAGCGTATCTGGGTGGGCGATCCCAACTCCGTCCTCTCGGCCACCAGTCACGCCAATCATCCCGATATGTTCTTCACTTGCCCGCAGAATAAACTCTATCGCTTCTCCAAGGGAAAAATTGACGACCCCTGCGATGGTTTTCACTTTTGGTCGCTGCACATGCAGGGGGCCAATTTCCTCTTTGCCGATGGGTCCGTGCGGTTCCTGCCTTATTCTGCCGCCGACATCCTGCCCGACCTGGCCACGCGTGCCGGCGGCGAGACCGTCGAAATCCCGTAATCCCTTCCCCCACCACAACAAAGCGGCCGTTGGCGAGAGCCGAGTCAACTCTCGAACCAACGGCCGTGGTGACGGGTGACGCCAATAAGAAAAGCGAAAACTACCCGACGAACAGGACATTTCCAAAAGATTCGCCGAAGTACACTTTATCCGCGCATGTGAGCATCTGTTAGATCGGTGAGAAACATATGCCCTGGTGCATGCGTCAAGAGGAGTGGCACGCGTGCCGCGATGGCAACGGCTTGCGGAGTGACGCCGCAGGCCCAAAACACGGGTACTTCGCCGGGGTGAATCGCTACGGGGTCGCCGAAATCCGGCCGCGAGAGATCCGCGATGCCCAACTTTTCCGCTTCGCCGATCTGGATCGGTGCCCCATGTGCCAGGGGATATTCAGCACAAATTGCCGTGGCCTGCTGGGCTTGAGTCGGTGTCATCGGCCGCATCGAGACCACGAGTGGCCCGTGAAACACTCCCGCGGGTGAGCATGGTACACCGGTGCGATACATAGGCACATTACATTTTTGTTGCAGATGCCGGACAGGCAATTGTGCTTGGAGTAAAGCAGCTTCAAAGGTGAAAGAACATCCTAAGAGAAAGGACACGAGATCGTCGCGCCAATAGGCTAACAAGTCGAGCGGCTCGGCGATCAGTTCGCCATAGCGGTAGACGCGGTAGCGTGGGCAATCGGTACGGACATCCCCCTCAGGGGCGGCCAATCGCGGTACTGGGTCGCCAGGATCGGTTACGTCTAGCAGTGGGCACGGCCGGGGATTGCGTCGGCAAAAGAGTAGGAAATCAAACGCTATTTCACGCGGCACACATACGAGATTGGCTTGGACGAAGCCTGGAGCCAGGCCAGGTGTCGGGTTGGTATACGTGCCGGCTCGACACATCAAGCGGACATCGTGGGCGTTCATGCGAGCTGTTCCCTCAAGCGTCCTAATGGTTTCATATACTCGTCCCAGGCCAGCCCATCGACGCTCAAGGTCGCTTGGCCGGTCACGCCATCGATTAGCCCAGCGGCGACCATGTCGGCGAGGATCTGACGTTCGCGTTGCAAGTCGAGCGTGGGAGAAACTCCCCGGGCCAAGGCGGTGCCCAACGCCAAGGCATAGGCTCCCCAATTGCTGAGGCCCGCGACGATCAGGTAATCGGTCGGCACCCGACAGGCGATCTTTGCTCCGTTGGGGATGTGGGCCGCGAGTAACTCTAGTGGCAATTTCCCCATGCCGATTTCGTTACCACCATCGCCGATGCCGATGGATGTTCGCCCTGCAAGCAACGGCCGCACCTCGACCATTTGGTCGGTGATGTCGTGGCCGCGCATGGTGTAGCAGCGGCCGTCGCTGGCGGGTCCAACGCGTTCGATGGCAACGAGGTGAGAGCAATCAGGGGGCATCTGGTGCGGGTAGAGCACAGGCACAGCAGCACAAGCCAAAGCAGCGTGGCAGGCTTGCTCGGCGAGAACCACGGCGTCGATGCCGAGCGTGTGCAAGGTATGGGTCAAGAAGGCAGCCCCCGGTGGGCCATCGGTTTCGGGGCGATTTGGTCCAGGAATGAAGAATCCTGTCAATATAGCAACCTTAGATGCACAGGCCAGAGACTGACACGCGGGGGCGAAATCGCCGGCCGTGGCCCGGAACAAGTGCGGTTCCAATCCACGCCGGCCGACATCCTGTTGCACGCTGGCCAACAGGGCCTCATACCGTTCAAGCAAGGCCATCTCCTTTTCCGGCTAACAGGTAAGCAAATCGGCCGCGCCACGGTTGCGGCACCTCTGCGGTGATCTCGATAGGTACATTTTTCGTTGGATGCAGAAATACTAGAGTTCGGGCATGTAGAGCAATACTGTTTCCAAACGTATGTATGGAACCATATTTGGCATCGCCGTAGATTGGGTGTCCATGATGCGAGAGTTGGACGCGAAGTTGGTGCGTGCGGCCGGTCTGTGGCCGGACTTCAACCAGGCTCAGCCCTCCTCGCGTGCATTTGCGTTGATAGTGCAGCAGAGCTTGCTTGGCATCCGGGGTATCGGCCGTCACGATGTCCACACGGCCGCGTTGATCGTCTTTGCGGAGCCAATCGGCGAGGCTGCCGGCGAGGTGGGGCGGAGTGCCTTCGACGACGGCCCAGTAAACTTTTTCGATGCTGCCCTGGCGGAATTGGTCGCTAAGGCGTGCGGCAGCCTTGCTGGTGCGTGCGAACAGCAACACGCCGCTTACCGGACGATCAAGCCGATGCACCACACCGAGAAAGACCTTGCCCGGCTTGGAATATTTTTGTTTCAAGTAGAATTTGATCTCGCGGTCGAGCGTTTCCTCGCCGCCCTGATAGTGAGTAGTCACTCGGCCAGCCGGTTTGTTGATTGCGAGGCAATGGTTGTCTTCGTAGAGAATCTCCAGCGCCGCCATCGCTCGCTCTCCTGTTGTCCGGGTCACCAACCGATCTGGCGGGGATCTATTTGGGGCGTGCCGCCGCGATGCGTGGCTACGGTGGCAGCGTAGCGATTGGCTAGTGTGGCCGCCTCGCCCAGATCACGCCCCTCGAGCGTGGCACAAACCAACGCTGCCGTGAAGGCATCGCCCGCACCAATGGTGTCAACGACTTCGACCTTCACGCCGCTAGCGCTAATCTCGTCGTCGGCGGTTTGGATCAGGCAGCCGGCCGCACCGCGGGTTAGGGCCACTAGTTCCACATCAAAGCGTTGGCGAAGGGCAGCTATCCAGCCCGATTCACCACGCCCACGTAGTTGGAACAGTTGTCGAAGCGTGACGAGTTCATCGTCGTTGAGTTTGACCCACCGCGCTAGTTGCAGGGAGCTTTCTAGGATCTCCCGAGTGTAAAACGGTGCCCGCAGGTTGACATCGCATAAGACGATGGCCTGTTGAGAGGCCATCCGCAGCAGCCGTTGCACGGTGGCGCGGCTGACCGGATGGCGTTGTACGAGCGTACCGAAGCAAACGAAATGAACGCCGGCCAGGGCCGCATCGAGCGAATCGGCCGATTGAAGATAATCCCAGGCGACCTCTTCGTGAATGCTGTAGTGAGGTTGACCGTCCTGAAGCGTAACGCTGACGCTGCCGGTGGGATGGACCGGATCGGTCTGAATCAACGCATCACTCAATCCTAGAGCCCGCAAACTGGCTCGCAGGTCATGACCGGGGGCGTCATCCCCGACCCGAGAGACAATCGTCGCCCGCTGACCGAGTTGGTGGCAGTGGAAAACGAAGTTAAACGGTGCCCCACCCAGGACGCGACCATCGGGCAGGAGATCCCAGAGGATCTCCCCCACTCCCAAAATTTCAGGGCCTTGTGGCAGGGCCGAACGCATCAGGCTTCCAGCTTCCAACCACCACCGTAGGGACGCGACAGCATCTTGTTGGCCTCGGCGTCATCGAATTGCTGTTTGGTGGGATCCCACTTGAGCTTTTTGCCCAGACGTGTGGAAATGACACCAATATGACACACAGTCACCGAGCGATGGCCAATCTCCGCCGTGCAGATGCAGGGTTTGCGGCTACGGATGCCATCGAGGAAGTTATTCATGTGACCATTAGTGACAGCATAGAGACGCACCGCATCTGTGCCCAGCGGTTCGGAGATGAGTTTAGAGCCACTGCCCGGCTTGCCCTTCATGGGCCGGGTCATCTCGTCGCTGGCAGTGATCAGGCTGCGGCTGACGAAGATCCATTTACCATCTTCGCCTTCGTACTTGACGCCGTTTTCACCCTTGCTCATGCAAACCAGCGTAGTCCCATTCGCATAGGTGTAGGTGACCTCGAACTCGGGATGGCAATTATAGCTGTTGGGATTGTCGGAGGGTTTTTCACCCGTGCCGTAGACTTCGATCGGGCCGGAGTCGTCCATGCCCAGCGCCCACTGAGCTTGATCATTGTGGTGAGCGCCCCAGTCGGTCATCTTGCCGCCCGAATACTCATACCACCAGCGGAAGTCGTAGTGGCAACGTTGCTTGATGTAGTCCACGTGCTTAGTGACGGGGCCTTGCCAGAACGTCCAGTTCAACCCTTCGGGCACTGGTTCGGTCTTGAACGGGCCGCCCTTGGGATTCGAGCCGATCCGGGTTTCGATTCGCTTGATCTTGCCAAGCCGGCCATTGCGGACCAACTCGGCGGCCAAGCGGAAGCGAGCATCGGAGCGCTGCTGGCTGCCAACTTGGAAGATCGCCTTGGTTTCGGCAGCGACTTTAGTCAGGAGTCGGCCTTCCTCGACGGTAAGGGTGAGCGGCTTTTCACAATAAACATCTTTGCCCTTCTTCATAGCATCAATAGAAGGGAGAGTATGCCAGTGATCCGGAGTGGCGATGAGAACAGCATGCAGATCCTTGCGATCGTTCAGTTCACGGAAGTCTTCATACCCTTGGACCTTGTTGCCGTTCTTGCTGAACTCGGCGACGGCCTGATCGCGTCGCTTGGCGTCCACATCGCAGACAGCGGCCACCTGCACGCCCTTGTTGTTGAGCGCCTGCCGCAGTATGCCTTTGCCTTGACCACCGCAGCCGATCAGGCCGACAACGATCTTGTCTGAAGCAGCGATCGGCTTGCGGGCGGCCTCGGCCGCTTGCAGTTGGCCATCGAGAATTGAACGAGCATACCACATTGGCAGGCCAGCGGCCGTCATGGCAGCCAGGGAGCGTTGAATGAAGCCGCGACGCGAGAGATTGCCAGGAAACATGGGTGAACCCCCGTGGAGAGACGAGAAAAAAACCTCAAGCCAACAGCTGCCAGTTTACACAGCGACTCCCAGGGCGGCCAGGCGTGCCCGGATTGTCGTTGCATTTTGGCCTCGTAGCAAGAATGTCTTGTCGCGGTTCGTCGAGCCGCGTAGTAACTCGATGTCACTACGGCGTAACTGGAGCGTTTCAGCGAGCAGTTCGATCAGGGCGGCGTTGGCTTTGCCGTCTTCTGGTGGGGCGGTGACGGCGATCTTGAGCGCGCCGTGATGGTCGCCCAGCAGAGTGTTTTTGCGGGCATTGGGTTGTGCTCGGACCTTGAGGAGCACTCCTTGGACGTGGTCCTCTAGGGAGATCATGCCAGTCCCTCAAATAAGGTGCTGCCGATGCGTAGGTGCGTGGACCCTTCTTCGATAGCGATTTCGAAATCACCGCTCATTCCCATCGAGCGTTGTGGCACACCAAGTTGTTGACCCAGTTGGTGCAACAGGGCGAAGCTGCGTCGCGCGGCGATAGGATTGTCCGCAGCAGCCATCGTCATTACACCAGTGATGCGAACATGCCTGAGTGTGGCGATGCGTCCAGCAAGCGATTCCACCTCGTGCGGTGCGAACCCTCCTTTGCTTGGCTCCCCTGAGCAGTTGAACTCAAGGAAACCCTCCAGGGCTTGGCCGTGCGCCTCGAGGGCGTCCAGTAATCGTTGGCTATCGATGCTGTGAATGCACGCCAGCAGTGGCACGGTGCGTTCGATCTTGTTGCGTTGCAAATGGCCGATGAAGTGCCAGCGGACACCGGAGAGAGCAGCGGCCTTGCGCCAGAGTTCCTGGGGCCGGTTTTCGCCCAGATCGCGGACGCCCAGGTCGGGCAACAAGGCGGCGACCTCGGGGGTCACGCTTTTGGTCACGGCTACCAGGGTGACGCTGTCGCGGGAGCGTCCGGCGCGGGTACAAGCGGCGAGGATGCGATCTTCGATGCGAGCGAGATTGTCTTTCAGCAGGGATGCAATGGCACTCATGGACGCCTCAATGTTTGGGCAATCTTTTCTAATGCGGTAATCCCACGCCTCAACAAGTCATCGGAGAGGGCTACAAGGGCTGGATTCGCTGGGGATCGCTCCAGGTGAACCGCCAAGGCTTCCAAAAACGCAACGCCGGCAGCCACTACATCCGGACAAGCTGCTCCCGATGCAGGCGTAGCGGACTGGGGATCAGGCGACGCGGTGGGGCAGGGCGGCTGTGGCTTGGGCACCGCGGGGGCATCCACGGCGGCCACTTCCTGGACCACCGGTACAAACAGTTCGCGCATGGCATCGAGGAAAGCAGCTTGTCCCATCGTGTCCAGAGCGATTTCATCACTGGTGCCGTGGAAGAGTTCGTCAAAGAGTTGGCGTTTTTGATTCAACACACTCAGGACGCGTTCTTCGATGCTATCGCGTGTTAGAAAGTGATAGACCTGCACCGGGCGATGTTGACCCATGCGATGCACTCGCGCAATTCGCTGCTCTAACACCGCCGGATTCCACGGCATCTCCAGATTGATGACGGTGTCGGCCACTTGCAGATTCAGGCCGGTGCCACCGGCGTCGGTACTCAAGAAGACCCGACACTCTGGAGCTTCGCTAAAGCGTTCCAAGGCGCGGCGGCGTTCCGGTCCGGTTAGGTTGCCGTGCAGGATGGCCGGTTGGCCGTTGTACTTGCAGGCCACGTCAGCGGCCAGTTGGATCATGCGTTCCCACTGGCTGAAGACCACGACTTTGTTGGTCAGGTCGCGACCAAGGAGTTCAGCCAGCAGTTCCTCGAATTCCTCGAGTTTGGGTGAGACATTGGTTTGGTGATCGAACAAGTAGGTGCTATTACATAACATGCGCATGTTCGTAACACAGGCCAGAATGCGCCGGCGATCGGTTTCGCTGAGATATTTCTTGCTTAGCAGTCCGGCCAAGTGGTGTTGTTGCTCGCGATAGGGGCCACGCTGGGCATCGGCCATCTCGACCCAGACGGTGGTATCCGTGCGAGCGGGTAGTTGCGACAGCACCTCAGCGCGGGTGCGACGCAAAAAGATGGGCGCAAGTTTTTCGCGGATGGCCTCTAGATTGCGGTAGCCCAGCAATTTGCCGTCGGGGTCCAGAACGCGATGCTCGCTGAGGAACTGAAAGGCCGGTCCGAGACGACGGTCATCGACGAACTGCACGATGGAGTAGAGTTCCTCTAGTTTGTTTTCCAGAGGGGTGCCAGTGAGGACCAGTGCGTAACGACTGCGGAGTTTTTTGACGGCGCGGCTGGTTTGGGATTGCCAGTTTTTGATGCGCTGGGCCTCGTCGAGAACGATGAGATCGGGGTTCCAAAGATTCAGCTGATCGCGGTCGCGGACTACCTGTTCGTAGTTGATCAGCCGATAAAACGTCGGCTGGGCATACTGGGCACGGCGTTGGGCAGTATTGCCCTCGATTACTTGAACGTCTCGGTTGGTATATTTGCGAATTTCGGTTTGCCATTGATATTTGACCGAGGCCGGGGCGATGACCAGCACCCGTTCTATGCCCCGCTCACGGGCCAACAGTTCCGCGGCAGCCAGGGTTTGCACGGTCTTTCCCAGGCCCATGTCATCGCCCAAAATGCAGCGTCCGCGGCAAGCAGCAAAGATCGCGCCACGCAACTGATAGGGATACAGCGGCACCTTGAGTAGGTCGAACAGGACGTGGGGCAACTCGTCGCGTTCGATCGCTTGCAGCCACTGGATTTCACGGCGGGCCATTTCGCGCCGTTCGATCTCGCGGTCCATGAACTCCATGGCATCGCTGAAGATGGTGACTTGCTCGGGTACCTTCTCGATGGCCTGAATGAGTTGTTCGTAGTCTTCGCCGCCTTTCCACAGACCGCGTAGATCGAAAAATTGGTTGGCCAAGTCGCGGAGCCTGTCGCTGGTGCGCGGCGGGAGATGGAGGCCGATACGCAATTGCTCGCCGTATTGTAGGTAGACCTCGGGATGGGTGATGGCGGCCTTTTTGCGGCGGAGTTGGGGGGCAGCGGGGGCATTCTCACACAGGGCGGCCAGGACGGCTTCGATATGTTTGCAGGTGCCCAGGGTGTTGGATTTGAAATCGGGGCATTCACAAGAGTTGTCGCCGATCTCGAAGCCCCGAATGCTGACGCGATACTCGCCGCCCGTGCGGGGATTGCTGACGCGATAATCGCTAAAGACGCGATTGCGACCGAGATTCTGAATCTTGAACTTTTCGGCAGCAGCCCGTTTGCGTCGGATGTCGATCTGTTCCTCACGGAGCATGCCCGAGCCTCCCCCTCCCGCCTCTGCCCCTGCTGGGGTTGCTGTGGCATTATATCGCGATCAGTTTAAAGAGGGCGGGGACTGGTTCTGCCAGTGTGTGAGCCAGTTTTGGAACGGCTCTCGGTGCTGGGCGATCTGGCGCTGCTTGCTCCGTATCAGGCTGTCCAGCCCGGCGCGGTAGCGACGTCTTGCTTGGCCCAAACATTTCAACGAGGATCGCAGCATGGTGAGCCACCCGATCGCCGTGTGAGCGTCGTTGACCTGGCCGAGCAGTTCTTGGAGCATTTCCACCTGCGGGTAGATGTCCTCGATCAAGCGAGGGTCCAAAGATGGCCCAACGATCTCCAAAACGTAGCGGAGTCGTTTGGCGGCGATGCGTACTGCATGCAGAGCCGCTCCATCGCTCAGGTTGGTCGTCAAGCTGTTGTCCAGACGCCGCAACGCCTCGCGAAGGGCTTTCTGAGCCAGCGGACCGAAGGCCTGTGATTTGGATCGAGTCAGGGCGGCTTGCCACGCCTCGGCCTGTTCGGCGAATTGCGAGGCCGACAAGGGCAGCGGCTGTAGCTGCAAGTGCAAACGTCTGCTCAGTAAGAAACCGAGAATCAAATCTAGCCCGGGCTGAGTGGTATCCGAGGCCAGTTCGAGACGTTTTTGGACATCAGCCATCAAGACATCTGCATCTCGGGCAGAAGAAACAGCTCGGCGTAAGACACGCAAAGTATCCCGAGCGTGACGGTAGAGCTTTCGCTTCAGACAGGGGCGCAATAGCCACATTGCCGCCTCAGTGCGGCGGACACTGACTCGCAGTTGATGAACCGCTTCGTCGTCGCTGGGGTGTTGCTCCAACCGTTGCAGCCACTGCAAGACCTGTTGGGTACGTCCTTCGAGGAGGCGTGGCCCGGCTTGCTGCACCGACAGATCGGCTTTCAGACCATGCAACCATTTGCCCGCTTGGGGGTGAGACTCAGCCATCGCCGACACTCCCATAAAGGGTTTCAATGCCAGCCGCTTGTTCATGCTTGGAGAGCCAGCCGGCCACCTCTTGGGTTTCGTGGAGCAGGTCGAGGACTTTTTTGCGTTCCTGGGCGAGTTGGATGGCAACTTCGGTGGGAGCATCGAGGTAAACGGCAGAGAGTTGGTCGCGTAGGCGTTGTTCGAGTCGCTGGCAGAATTCATCGCGGATGGTATCCCAGCGCAAAGGCAGCAGCAGGTTGATGACCACCTGCAGAAGCACCAGCACCAGCAGCACTGCAACGAACGGCAACAGGGCGTCGATGAGTTGCATTTGGTAGCCACGCCCCATCGGATCAAAGTAACGCCATAGAAAGGTGAACAGTGCGGCCAGGAATGCCAAGGGCGGCAAATAGTTAGCCAAGAAGACAACGACCGCTTGCACGGCCTGGCGTGAGCCGGTCGGCTGAGTCCATTGCTTCTCGACCACATCCAGCACATCGGCCAAAGTGGAGGCCCATCTTTTGCGCCAATCAATGCGGCTCAGGTTGTCGAGGGCTTCGGCCAGCAGGGCCACCGGGAAGCCGAAGGCCTCGGCCTGGACGAGCAAACGATTGATGAGGGCTCGGTTGCGAGCGTCCAGTTGGCGAGCGGCGGCGGCTTCGCTGCAAGCCTGGGTAAAAGTATTCACGTTCCAAACGGCCGGCGGTGCAGGGGTCGTGTCGCTCAGGTTGCCCAAAAACGGCAGGCGTGATCGCAGCGACGAAACGAGGTACTGGGCGTTGGTGACCAGGTAGAGATAGCCGGCCATGATACCGTGGAAGCGGCGTTGGCCCTCGACCGTGAAATGATGCTCGATCTCGCGTTGGTATGGCTGCAGGGTGTCAAGCAGCGCTTCGCTAATGCGACGGGCCTCGTCGGCCAGCGGTTTCTCCCAGGCGGTGCGGACGTGGTTTGAAATCTCGGTCAATTCCGGCGGAGCCACTTCGCTCAAGGTGCGTTCTAAGGTCGCCAGCAGTGCCACGACCCCGCGTGCCTTGATGGCCTCGATTTCCAGACGGCTCAGGCCGGCTTCGAGCCAGCGGACCAGATCAAGGAACTGTTCGTCGGGGGGCAATTCGCCGCTGGCTTGGCCATTGGCTTGATCGACGTGATACTGAGCGCAGGTACGGAACAAAAGCGGCGAACGGAAGCCCTGGCTTTCCAAATCCCGTAGCAAGTCTTCGTCAGGACGCAAGCCGGTGCCACCGTCTTGCATGCGATCCCACTTGTTCAGCACAAAAGCAAAGGCCCGCCGTTTGCGTTGTTGCAGGAATAGATCCCAGACAATTCGATCGTGATATTTCTCCTGCGAGCCGACATACAGCACGACATCGGCCACGGGTAGGACAGCCAAGAGCTTCTCGCGATTGGCCAGATCGTTGCTATCGACATCGGGCGTGTCAACGAGGATCTTTTGGGCCAACGCCGTGCGATTATGCGAGACAAAGCGGCACTGGCGCAACTCGGGAGCCAGACGATCCAGGCGAACCGATTCGTGATAATAAACCACTGGATCGCGCGTGGTGGGACGCTGAAACGAGGCTGCCGCGATGCTGCCGCCAGCCAGAGCGTTGAGCAGGGTGGATTTGCCAACCCCGGTACCGCCCAGGAGCATGACAACCAACAGCGGGCGTTCGCTGTCCAGGGCGTTGGCTTGGCGCTGCAGATCGTCGGCCAACCCCTCGAGGGCATAACGGGACATAGTAGGTAGCGGGTAGCGATGCGGGCCGTCCAGCCAGCTGCGCAGGTTCCTCTCAAGGCCCCGCAGAGCCGGCGAAAGGGTGCGTAGAACCGGGCTAGGGTCGGCAGCGCGGGGCAGAGGTTCCATGCAGACGATCCTTCGATCCTTGATGAATAGGAGCTAAACTAGATCCTCCCAGACATCTCCAGACATCCGACCTAGACATTCTAGCAAGTGGAACGCCGGCACGAGCAGAGTGGGTCAACAAGCAAACGCCCCCTCGTGAGCGGAGGAGGCGTTAGGCTTGGGCGTTTCAGGGGAAAGCGGGCCTGAGTTAGCGCGAGGTCCCCCCCGCACCGGCACCACCCCCCCCACCACCGGTTGCCAGACCGCCGCCGGTGCCGCCTGCCGTGGCCCCTCCACCCGTCTGGCCACCGGCTCCTTGCAAACCGCCTTGGAATTGATTGTACATCTGAGTAACCGAACGGGCCGGTCCTGGTACTCTGATGGCCGGATCGGCTGGGTCATGAATCTTGACGGTGTAGTCCAGCGGCCGGCCACAATTCAGGGCGGTCAGATATTTTTGAATGGCGGCAACCCGAGCAGTGTCCAACTCCTGACGAGCGGCACAATAGCGATCTGGGCAGGCCGGATCGTACGGCAGATCCAGAGCGGTCGCCAAGTAGATGGTGGTGTCCGGGCAGGGCCGACGGCGGGCCAGATATTGCAAATGAGCGATGCCCGCACCATTGAGCTTGTCCGTAGCCGTCTCGAAGTGTTGGTTCCAGACGGTTTGATCCAAAATGTGGCCGTTCATCACCTGAGGAGCGAAGGCCTGATTGACGGAACGCTGGGCTAGAGTGTTGTAGCGTTCCGGCCAGCAACGATCATACAGATCGCCACAGTTGTGGTTAGGGCCACACGCCCTGCCAGCACAGGCACCGGAAGCACAGGCACCGGAAGCACAGGCAGAAGCACAGGCACCGGAAGCACAGGCACCGGCCCCACTGCTCTTGCTGGGCAAGGTGTGGCAGCCGGTGAGAAGTCCCAGGCCGCAGCCCAAGAGAATGGCGCTGGCCCGAATAAGAGATTGCATAGGAACCCCCTCCTTGGGAAGTAGTGTCCCGGCTTCCGCGCCGGGTACGGTGGGTCACTTTTTGAGCATCACTTTCATGATGCCAATCGCGGCAGGACCGACGAGGACCACGAAGATTCCGGGAAAGATGAACAGCACCAGGGGGAAGATCAATTGCACGGCAGTCTTCGCTGCTTTTTCTTCGGCAATTTGCTTGCGTCGAGTTCGCATAGAATCCGATTGAACTCGTAATGCGTTAGCAATCGACGCTCCGAAGCGGTCCGCCTGGATGAGGATGGCCGCCAACGCTTTGACGTCATCGACGCCGGTACGCACCCCTAGATCGTGAAGCACCTCGCGACGAGGCCGACCCATTTGCAACTGGAAGTTGGCCAGCGTAAACTCTTCGACCAGTGCTTTATAGTGCGACATCTCCTCGCACACCTTTCGCATGGCGGCATCCAAGCCCAGGCCAGACTCCACGCAGACGACCAACAGGTCCAGAGCATCCGGCAGGGACAGAAAGATCTCCTGTTGCCGACTGGTACGCAGATACCACAGCGCCAATTGAGGCAAATAATAGCCGATCCCAACGATGATGACGATCGGCTGTAAAGCACTCCAGGTCAGGCCATAGAGCGGGATGAAGATAGAACTCGAGACGATCAACGCCGTGAGCAAAAACACAAAGCGGATGCCCAGATACACACTCGGGGCCGATTCGCTGCGAAATCCGGCGTTGGCCAGTTCGATCCTGAGGGCGCTTTGCTCCAACTCCGTTTGCGGCATCAGAGGGGCTGACATGGCTTTAGCCGCCTCGACCATGCCACCGAAGCGTTCTTTCTTCTTGGTGGCTTTGGACTCCTCAAGTTCCACGAGGGAGGCAGGCCTGCTAATGCGATCCAGCCGCGAGGCAGCTTTAGAGTTACGGTTGCTGATAGCGGTCAGGATGGCGAAGACGCCAGCGACCAGAGCGACGAAGACGAGAATGGGGATCGCCTCAGCCAGCCCCACGAACGCGAACAAACTCATGTGAAATCCTCCGGTGTCGTGAGGGATGACTTATACCTTGATGTTCACAATCTTGCGGATGACCAAGGCCCCGATGACCTGAGCCACCAGAGCCGCTATGCTCATCTGTTGACCTATTTCGGTCTCCCAGAGCACCTTAACGTAGTCCGGCTTGGTGTTCAGGAGGAAACCAAACAAAGCAAACGGCAACGCGATCAGCACGATACCCGAGAGCCGACCTTCGCCGGTGAGTGCCTGGACTTGGCCCAAGATGCGGAAGCGTTCGCGGATGATGTAGCCGATCTTGTCGAGAATTTCCGCTAAGTCACCGCCCGTTTGGCGTTGAATGGCCACGGAAGTAACAAAGAACTTGAGGTCGCTCAACGGCACGCGTTCGGTCATTTGTCGCAGAGCGTCTTCAATCGGGATACCCAGGTTTTGCTCTTCAAAGACGCGACCAAACTCAACACTGATGGGGGCCGGCATCTCCTCTGCCACCACATGCATAGCAGCGGCCAACGATTGACCGCTACGCAAGGCGCGAGCGACCAGTTCCATGGCATCGGGTAGTTGTTTCGTGAAGGCTGCGATCCGCGAGGAGCGTTTCCAATACAGCCAGAAGCCCGGCAAGGTGAACAGCACCAGGGCATTGATCGGGGCCAGCCACCACGGCAAACGCATAATCAGCGTCACCGTCGCACCCAGGGCGGCCAGGAACAGACCGACGCCAAAGAGCGTCGCGGGGGGAATGTGGCAGTCGGCCTGGATAAACAATTTCTCCAGGCTCAAAAACTTGGGGGTGATCGCTTCCAGCAGCGATTTCTTGTCGCTCTCGAAGGCCGACTTCCGCAGAATGTCGGCCGCCTGTTGCTCTTGACGGCTGCGTTTGCCAATAAGCAAATCAAGCCGGGTAGCGGTTTGCGGTCCCTGTTCCCGGAACACGAAGGCAGCTAGACCGACCAGAGCGGTCACGCCAATAAAGACCAAGGCGGAAATCAAAATCGGTGTCATGTCTATCGCCCGTGGAGGAGATTGCGTTGTTGAACTGTAGGTCACATTTTGGCGAAAGCAAAATCCCGCGAGCCGAATCGACCGAGTGCATCCTGCGGAGGGGGGAGTCCTGCGGCTCGTGGCATTCCATGACGGGGGTTAATCGCGAGCCAGAACCCGCTCCTGAAACAGGTTGCCCGGCAGCTTGATCCCTGCTGCTTCTAAGCGGTTCACAAACGAGGGCCGCACGCCGGTGGCTTCAAACTGCCCAAAAGCTCGGCCGTTTTGGTCGATGCCCAATTGCTTGAACCGGAAGATCTCCTGCATGATGATCATATCTTGTTCCATCCCCATCACCTCGGTGATCGAGGTGATCTTTCGCGGCCCGCCTTGGAGACGGTTGGCCTGAATGATCAAGTCCACCGCCGAGCTAATTTGTTGCCGCATCGCCTTGATCGGAAGTTCCAGGCCGGCCATCATGATCATGGTTTCCATACGGGCCTGGGCATCACGCGGCGTGTTGGCGTGCAGCGTGGTCATCGAACCGGCGTGACCGGTGTTCATCGCCTGTAGCATGTCCAGCGTCTCGGCACCGCGGCATTCGCCGATGATGATTCGTTCTGGACGCATACGCAGGGCGTTTTTGACCAGGTCGCGGGTTGTGATCGCCCCTTTGCCTTCGATGTTTGGCGGCCGGGTCTCCAACCGCACGACGTGATCTTGTTGCAGTTGCAATTCGGCGGCGTCCTCGATGGTCACCACGCGTTCTTCGTGGGGGATGAAACTTGACAGAGTGTTCAAAAGCGTCGTCTTACCGCAACCCGTACCACCGCTGATCACGATGTTCAGTCGCGCCTTGATGCACGCTTCCATAAGCATGGCCATCTCAGGCGTGAACGCTTTGTAATTCAGCAGGTCTTCCAGTTTCAAGGGGTTGGAGCCGAAGCGGCGAATCGAAACACTGGGGCCATCCAGAGCTAGCGGCGGGATGATAGCGTTGAAGCGGCTGCCATCGGGTAAGCGGGCGTCGACCATCGGCGAGGTTTCATCGACACGTCGGCCTACTTTGCTGACAATGCGGTCAATGATTTGCAACAGATGTTCATTGTCGCGGAATTTGACATCTGTTTTTTCCATCTTGCCGCGACGTTCGACAAAGATTTTATAGGGCCCGTTAATCATGATATCGCTAATCGTTGGATCCTTGAGCAAAATTTCCAACGGGCCAAAGCCAAAGGTTTCGTCGAGAACTTCGTCGATCAGGCGCTCGCGTTCCATGCGGTTGAGCAACGGGTTTTCCGTATCGCAGAGTCGTTCGACGACCAAGCGAATTTCCCGACGCAGGGTTTCGCCTTCCAGATCGCTCACCCGCGACAGATCGAGCTTATCGACGAGCTTGGCGTGAATAATCCGCTTGAGTTCTTCAAAACTCTTGGTGCCTTGCCGATCGGCTCCGGCGAGCGAAGGCCCCAGGCGACTGGCACCGGGACCACCCGGAGCCGAGGGATTCAACCCGGTGAGACCGCGTTGTAAGCGTGACATCAGAAAGCTCCTCTAAGAAGTTAAATATCAAGATGTAAAGGTTTATCGACGTGAAAAAATCGACCAACTCCCCTTAGCTGTTTCCTTCGTGCTGGACTTCGCGGTGCGACCCAACAGAGCATCGGCCAAGCCGTTGAAGGCAATCTGTGCTTTGCTCTTGGGGGCATGCTGTAACAACGGTTTGCCCTCGTTGCGGGCCTCGTTGATGGAGCGCGGCTCGTTGGGAATCTGCCAGAAAATCGGCTTGCCGATGGTTTCTTCGGCCTTGGCCACGCTGATGTCGGTTTCGCCCCCGACCCGGTTGAGCACGATTTTGACCTTGGGGCCAAGGTTATCGTCGGCTCCCAGGGTCATCATCATCCGCACGACGTTCCGTAGACTGGAGAGTTCCAGTTGGGCTACCAGCAAGATGGTGTCGGCCATGCGTAGGGCGGTGATGTCGTTGGGACTGAAGCTCTTGGACAAATCGAGCAGCAGATGAGAATAGCTAGCGCGCAAAAGGCCGATGACGCGTTGGAGTTGGTCCTCACGGATGAGTGTGGCATCTTCCATCTGTACCGGGTGCGGCAACAACGACAGCCCCGACGAGTGCCGGCTGAGCGAACGCTTGAGAAACTGCATGTCGAGTCGATCAACGTTCAGGGCCACATCGGCCAGGGTGTAGTCAGCGACCAGATCGAGGGCGACATCGGCATCACCCAGAGCCAAGTCAAGGTCGACCAGAGCAACGCTTAATTGGGAGTCTTGGGCGAGAGAGGCCCCCAAATTGACTCCGAGTGTCGTACATCCGACCCCACCGCGCGAGCCGAGCAAGGCGATAACCTGGGATTCGACGCGAGTGCCGTTTGCTTCACCCGGACGCGAGGCTACCCCGGACGCTGGCCGTTGCAGACGGTTGAGGGCGCGGAGCAGTTCTTCCATCACCACCGGAGCGGTGAGAAACTCTTTAGCTCCGCTTCGCAAGGCTTGCAGGATGGCTTGGCCGTCGCCCCGAGCGCTGATGGCCAGCACCGGTAGATCCGGAGCTTCGGCATGCAGAGCGGCGATGAGAGCTAGGGCTTTGTTTTGGTCGCTATCGAGACTGATCATGACCACATCAGGCTGCGATTGCGCAATTACATCATAAAAAAACTCATACCGCGAACACTCTGCTTCAAGCCAGACCTGCTCGAGGCCCAGCAAGACGTTGCGGAGTTCTTCACGTGTCACATCGGACGGATCAACAATAGCGATTCGTAGTACGTCCCTCATGGTCTCCACCGATTCGAGTGTGTCAAGTGGCCCGCCCAAAGGAGCGTATCAAGCAGGGGTGTTCCTGAGGGGCGGGAGAGGATCGCTCCCCTCCCGCAAGTACGCTCGGGCATCAGTTCCCGCCGTCGCCCTTACCGATCGGCGGTAGAATCACGCGTCCGCTAACCTCGGCCCCCTGCTCGGGCGGGTGGATCGCCTGGGGCGTCTTGGCCGACAGGCTACCTCCCAGAGGTACCACCGCACCACCCGGTCCGGGCGGCAGAGTGGCAGGTGGCGTGGCCGGCGCGATCGGTTGTGGTGCCTTCAGCCCCTCGGGCACTCCAGCGGGAGCCGGAGTCGTGGAAGCTGTTGGTGCCGTCGCTTGGGGGACACAGGCCTCCGTGGTCGGACACGATTGACCGATCCCGCCTCGCAGCCCCAGACCTCCCTGGAACAGTCCACCGGGTTGCACCGCAGTCAAGCCATCCTGCTTGCCGGCACATGGGAACAGGTTCGCCGTCGGGCCGACATGATGAGCCGGAACATAGCGGCCGTTGACGAACAGGGACCGCGGACCACGCGGAGCTTCGATCAGTCCTTCCAAGAATAGCTCACAATCATCGGGGCTGCGCGATTCTTGTCCTGGTAAAACCTTTACAACCTGACAAGCCGACTGGGCATCGACCAAGTGCGGGGTGACCAGCACCACCAGTTCGCTTTCCTCCTCGGCGTCGTTCTTGACGCTGAACGCTGCTCCGATGAACGGAAGTTGGCCCAGAACCGGCACGCGGGTGATGTTAGTCGCCCGAGTCTTCTGGATCAGACCGCCCAGCACAAAGGTTTGGCCAGCTTCCATCTCGACAGTGGTGCGGACCCGTTGCGTCGAACGACCCGGCACGAAACCGCCTCCTGGCACCAACACGCCCGATGTGGCGTCCAGCGTGCTGACTTCCGGTTCTACTTCTAGATGGATTCGGCCGTTGCCCAACACGATGGGCAGGAACTGCAGGGTGGTACCAAACGGCTGGAATTCGACTCCAGCCACACCGCCGATACCGCCGACCTGAGGCACTGCCTGTTCACCGCCATCAAGGATGCTGGCCGGGTTGCCGCTCAGCGTCACCAGCTTGGGTTGCGACATCAGTTTGGCAACGCCTTCGTTTTCTAGAGCTTGCAAGAAAGCTAGGAAGCCGGCGTTGTTGCTGATGATGCCACCGAAGAGGTTGGCGTTGCCGGCAATTCCCGAGAGGGTCTGGCCGGCCTGGGTGGGACCAAGAATCCCGGCACCAGCGGCACCACCGCCACCGCCACCACCGCCGCCAGCCCCGCCACCTGCTCCCAGTTGCAATTGTTGGGCGTTGCCTAGGATGCCGCCGACGGTGCTACCGGCAATCTGCCGCCGCGAATTTTGCAGAAAGTTCAGGCCGAAGTTACGGGCCTTGGTACGGTTGACACGCGCCACCACCACATCGAGTTGCACCTGCTGCACGCCATTGAGCCGTAGGCCGTTGATGATCTGCACGGTGGTACGCGTGGTCGCCCCGGTGCCGGCCTGACCGCCGGGTTGAGCGCCGGGCTGACCGCCCGGTTGTTGTTCCGGGTCGATGTCCATTAGGCGCACATAGGCGTTGCGCACGATCGCCTCGGCCAAGGGAATGTCCTCGGCGCGGCTGACATAGCCAGTCAGGATCAGCGAGTTTTCCCCGTTGGGGATGATGTTGATGCCGACGGTAGGCAAGGCTTTGCGAAGTTGGGCATAGAGATACTCGACATCCATCTCAACAGCGATGTCGCGTACTTCGCGATTCCCATCGACATCTACCAGTTCGAGGCGGGTTAGACCGGCTCGGCGACCAGAGAGAATGACCGTGGTAGTATCCCGAGCATCGGGAGTGACAACGAGAATTTGTTGCTTGGGATTGTAGACGGTGCGGATAGCTTTCCGCGAACCCATCTGCAAGCGAATGGTCGAGCCGATCGTAACGACCAGAGGTTTCGACTCGGGAGAACACAACTGAGCGAAAGCACCAGGGGGCCACCCGCCCAAAAACAGGGCAGTCAGGACCCCCAGAGTCGCCCAGGTTCGATGAATCGTGCGGTGCATCCGTTCACCCTCTACAAGTAACCCGCCAGTTGGCGGTCCTGGAAAAATGGTGGACACCTCCTGTGCCCACCGGTACCTTCGCTCTCGCTTCAACAAAGTTGTTCGCTCAGTCGATCTCTTCGGGCATCTCTTCAGCTTGCTGGGACTTGCTGGCCGAAGTCCTCCTCGGTTCATCCTCATCGAAATTCTGCGAACGACCGTCGTTGTTCTGAATCCGGCCACGAATCACCTTCGGCGGAGCTTTGTAGTTCAGCACCCGGCCATCGGGGCGGAGATCGAACCGATGCGGTTCCAAACGGCTACCGCTCTGGATGTAAATCGTGTGCCTCACCACGGTGGGTTCTTTGGGTGCTGTCACCTCGGGAGTTGGCTTCTCTTCCTTTTTTTCCTCGACCGGTGCGGCAGGCACCTCGGGGAGCTTGCCCAACAGTTCCACTAGCGTCTTATCCGGTTTGGCCGTCTCTTCCTCCGTGGAAGCCGTGGTGCCCGTGAGCAGCGGCCGATCGAGGTCTTCCTCGCGGACGATCAGCGGTCGGGTACGGCTGTTGTCGCCGGGGTTCTTGACCTGCAAGGTCAGTTCGCCCAGTGAGCTTGCCAGAGCCAGGCGAGCGGCTTCTTCCGGTGTGGCTGCCAGCGTGACAGTCTGGCCCAAGATGCTCTTCATCTCGGGATTACGGGTGTCCTGGTTGTCCACGGCCATCACCAACATATGTTGGAGGATGGTGCGTGTAGTAGCTTTGTTGCCACTACCGCCGCCCCGTGTGGTGAGGATCACGTCCACCCGGCTACCCGGCAGGACGAAGCCGGCCACCGACGACTGAGCATTGACCTTGATGGCCGTAGCCCGTTGACCAGGCAGGAGTTTGTCGGCGATGTTTTGCTGTTCTTTGCTCAGCAGGTCCGCCTCGGTGAGCGGATAGCCTTCGCCGATATTCTTGTTGAGCTTTTGTTTCTCCAGTCGGGCAAAATCGCCGATCGCGCCCTTAGGAGCAATGTCCACGGGGAACTGCTTGATCTCAAAGAGCTTTTGCGGTTCCTTGAGTTCAGCCCACCCATTGACACGGGTCTTGGCGACCAACACAGGCACCTTGACCACTTCTTTTTCCTTATCGCGGCGTTCAGCCAGGAGCCGGCTTGTCATGATACTGGCCCCCAGACCACAGCCGACCGCCACCACCATGAGAATTAAAGTACGCGGTTTCATAACGGACCTCGGAAGAGACATCGGGTTGATCGGGTCAATCCCGCAACAGGCTCGGCGGAAGAAGCCTGTGGTCAGTCGGTCCGTGAAGAGGAGCTAGTTGCGACCCCTTCACGAATACTCATCGACCATGCGGGAAGGCTGACTTCAGGGTTTTACCGCCCTTGCCGCCTAAGACAATTTTGTCTGCAAGGCCAGGTTTATCCTTGGTGCTGATAAAGCAGGAAAGCAATGTAGCCCAGGCAGAGCGGGATGCCATAAGGCAGCAGATGCAGAGTCGGCTTGCGACGGGCTGCCTTCTCGGCAACATCATGGACCCCCGTCGAGGTGACCAGATCCCCCAGGATCGACTTCGTGTTTTCTAGATTCTTGGCATATTGACCGCGTAGCAGAATCATCCCAAACGCCAGCACACCACCGATGACGGCTGCTAGCAAAAAGGCATAGAAGATGATCCACAGAGCACCAGGGTGGGTTTCGGGCTGACGGCTCAGGCCGTAAAAGGCTCCGATCCACGAACCAAAGCCCATTTGCATTTTCACGTCACCGCCGCCCACACCACCGATGGAGTACAACGGCAACAACAGGGCCATGCCCAGGAAGGTGCCGGCCAACGAGGCACCGAAGCCCCCCACGCCGGTGGATTCGGGCAACCAATGGAAATCGTGAGCCAGCCCCAACAGCCACCCTGAGAAAATGATGGGGAAGGTGAGCCAGTTGGGCACTTTGAGCTTCCAGCCGTCGATGATGGCAGCCACGATCATGGCCAGGCAAACAAACCACAACGGCCAGTGAGAAAGGATGTAGGTCATGACAAGCGACCAAGCCTCGGGGGATTACGTTTCAGGTCAAATCACTTGGGGGAGCAAACGCAGACGAGCCGCGATGCCCTCGGGCATCGCGGCTCGTGTGTAGCCGGCCAGAACCCGGTTCAGGCCAGGAGCATTAAAATCTCGACTAGTTAGTTGTTGGTGCTGCCGATAGCTTCGCCAACTTGGGTGAAGGTAGTATTGGCGTTCTGGCCCAGAGCGGTGATGGCAGCAATGCAGACGACGATGATCAGGGCCAGCATGACCGCGTATTCAACGGCGGTCGGGCCATCTTCGTTGCGGACGAATTCGACGATGCTGTTGACGAACTTCTTCATGGGAAACCCACCTTTCCACAGAAACGGAACAAGGAAACAGTTATCCGACTCAAGCAACCACTGCCCAGAGCCGGTCCATCCCAAACCAATTGGGCGATGGAGTACGGGCGATTCAAACAACTCAGTTGCCACCGCCTGAACCACTGATGGCAGCATTCAGGGCAACATTGCTAAAGGTGGCTTCGGCATTGCCACCCAAGGTCGTGATGGCAGCGATGCACACCACGATGATCAGAGCCAGCATAACCGCATACTCGACTGCGGTGGGGCCATCCTCATCATGGAGGAAGCTAACCAGATTCTTTAACCACTTGGACATCTTAGACCTTCCCTTTCTTGCGTTGGTCCCGGAGGAACTCCGCCCGACCAACTCGGGGAGTCGCCTCTTCGCCCCGCTGAAGTGATGGGAAAGTCAGGTCACAGCAATCGCTTGCTGGGATGGAGGGAGACCTTTTTCTTTCTCATCCTTTCGGTAGTTCAGCCATCTGTGCCCCTCGGCACAGATCTGCAACTTTGCGCCCTCACCTCGCGATGAGTTTGCCGTTGTCGAGGACAAGAGGTTGTTTCGGAACCGTTGGACCGCGTTGGCTTCCCAGGTGGGTCGCTCTCTCGCGTGCATCCGTCCGCCGTGTTCGACAAAAACCTAGGTTGCGAAATGAGGCGCGTCAAATCCGCAAGAGAAAAAAAATCCTCCTAAATGGAATTTTCTTGCAACTCCTCTCCCTAACTGCACTTCCAACCGATGCTTTCTCCAATTAACCCGCCGACTGGTACAACAACCGAGGGTTCTTCCTGCTAACGGAGGGTTCTCATGCCATCGTCTGGGCCACTCATCGTCAGCGTTTCGGGCCTACGCGGCATCGTCGGTGACAACCTCACTCCGGCCGTCGCTCTGAACTATGCCTCGGCTTTTGCGGCTCACTTGGGCGGCGGGACAGTGGTGCTCAGCCGCGATGGCCGCCCCTCAGGGACTCTGTTGCGCTACGCGATCAATGCCGCTCTGTTGGCGGGGGGCTGCGATGTGCTCGATCTGGGCGTGGTGGCCACCCCAACAGTGGGGCTGGCTGTTCGCACCCTGCAAGCGGCAGGGGGCATTCAGATCACCGCCAGCCACAACCCCGCGCCGTACAACGGGATCAAGCTATTTGGCCCCGATGGTCGGGTTCTGAAGGCCGATGTCGGGGCCGAGATCAAACGTCTCTTTGAAGCCGGTTCGGGTCGCCAGGTGGCTTGGAACGAATTGGGCACGATGCGGCACCATCGCCAGGCCGAGGAAACACACGGTGACCGGGTATTGCAACTCATCGACGGCGCGCGCATCCGCAGCCAGCGGTTCAAGGCGGTGCTTGATGCCAACGGCGGTGCAGGCGGCCCCTTGGGCCAACGGCTGTTGCAATCGCTGAATGTCGAGACAGTGCCGTTGCACTGCGAACCCGACGGGTTGTTTCGTCACGAACCGGAGCCGACGGCAGAGAATCTGGCTGAGGTGGCCCCGCTGGTCAAGAAGCACGCCGCGCACCTGGGCTTTGCCCTGGACCCCGATAGCGACCGCCTGGCTCTCATCGACGAAAACGGCCGGTACATCGGCGAAGAGTTGACGCTGGCGTTGGCGACGTTGGCCCGGTTGAGACGGGAGCGTGGCCCGGTGGTCATCAACTTATCCACTTCTCGGGTAATTCAAGATATTGCAGCTCGTTTTGATTGCCCGTGCCATCGTGCCCCGGTGGGCGAAGCCCATGTCGCCGATCGGATGATCGAGGTCGGGGCTATCTTCGGTGGCGAGGGCAACGGCGGTGTCATCGACCCTCGTATTGGCTATGTGCGGGATCCGTTTATCGGCATGGGATTAATCCTGGGGCTTCTAGCAGAAACAGGGCGTAAGCTAAGTGAACTGGTAAATGAACTTCCGCATTATGAGATTGTGAAGGATAAATATGCTATCTCTGCCGATCGGTTGCCCGCTCTGTTCGAGGCGCTGATCGCTTGTTGGCCCGACGCCCAAGTCAACCGGGACGACGGCCTGCGGCTGGATTGGCCCGATCGTTGGCTGCAGGTTCGCGCGAGCAACACGGAACCAATTGTGCGTGTCATCGCCGAAGCGCCGACGGCCGAGACAGCCCGGAGTCTGTGTGCGCAAGTGGGTAAACTGCTGGCTTAGCAGCAATTACAGCCGCACATCTAGGAATTACAGCCGCACATCTAGGAAAGAGTAGTCGTCGGCCAGTATCTCTTGGCCGCGCAATTGCCTGGCGTGATCGAGCAGACGTTGCAACAACGGCTGATCATCCGGCACCAAAGCCGAGACGTAAGCAATGAAATCCCCGTGGGTCCACATTTTCCCGTTGGTCTGCTCGACCTCGAAGACCCCGTCGGAGTAGACCAGCAAGCGGGCGTACGGCCCCAAGGGCACGCGTACTGTTTCGAATGGCACCCCCTCGGGCATCATGCCGATGAGTGGATCGGTGGAGGGGAGGTTGACTAAGCTGGCCGTCGCGGCGTTGGGGCCGGTGTAGAGCAAGGCATCGGGATGTCCAGCGTTACAGTATGCAAGGGTTCGATCAGAACGTCGAAAAACGGCATAAAAAATGGTGAAATACTTGTTGTCCTGTCGCTCCATCTGAAACACATCGTTGAGCCGCGACACCACCTGACCCGGCTCGCGAAAATCGACATCCGCCAATGACCGCGCTGACAACACGTTGGCCGCACTCACTGCTAGGAGCGAAGAACTAACCCCGTGACCGGAGACATCAAGCAGATACAGGGCAAAGTGATCGTGGTCGAGATCGTGATAGCCGAACATGTCGCCCCCCAACTGAATGCTGGGAACAAAAAGTTGCTCGATGCCCGCTCGGGGCGGAGGCAACAGCGAACGCACATAACGGGCAGCCCCGGCTACCTCGGCTGCCAGAAGGCGTTGGCTTTCGGCGAGTTTTTCGTAGGCTTCGTTGCGTTCCAGTTGGGCGATGTAGCCGCGTGAGTGGTAGCGCAGGCGTGCGACGACTTCGAGCTTGTCGGGCAGTTTGACTAGGTAATCGTTGGCTCCCAAGGCGAACGCCTTGGCTTTGATGGCTGGCTCCTCCTTGCTGGAGAGAACGATCATGGGAATGTCGCGTGTGGACTGGTTGGCGCGAAAGAATTTGACGAGCATCAGCCCGTCGATCTCGGGCATCACCAGGTCTTGCAAAATAACCGTTGGTCGCACTTGATTGGCCATCTCCAGAGCCTGAGCGGGATCTTGGCAATAGTGCAGCGTCAGGTCGCTTTCCCCGTCTAGCATCTGGCGGATTTGGGCTGCAACGATCGGTTGATCGTCCACGAGTAAGACGACCAGGGGTCGGTTCATAGTTAGCTGCCTTGGTTCAGGCGAACGGTCGCGCTGCAACCGCTCGCCTGAAACGACTCGAAAGTGGAGAAGGAAACGTTGTGCTTACTTCACACGGCTGAGGTAGGTGCCGTCCGTGGTGTTGACGACGACCTTTTCGCCAACCTCGATAAAGGGTGGCACCTGAATCTTCAGACCGGTTTCCAGTGTGGCGGGCTTGTATTGGGCCGCGGCCGTCGCGCCTTTGATGGCTGGGTCGGTTTCGATGACGGTCAGTTCGACGGAGGCGGGCAACTCGATGCTCAGAGGTTTGCCATCGTAGAAGGTCACCTGGCAGGAGTTGTTCTCTTTCAGGTAGAGCATCATGTCGCCGACCAGCTCGGCATTGAGCGTTTCTTGCTCGAAGGTTTCTTTGTCCATGAAGACGTAGCCGTCGCCGTCCTTGTAGAGATATTCCATCTCTCGACGATCGAGGTAGGCTTGCTCGACTTTGGCTTCGGGGTGGACTCGTTGTTCGATGACGAAACCGGTTTTGAGATCCTTCATCTTGAGCGTGAGTTTTGAAGGTAAGTTGCCAGGGGTGCGTAGGTCGCGTTCCAGGCAGAGCATCAACTTGCCCTCGTGCAGGATCACCATCCCTTTACGCACTTCGGTATAGAGAATCGACGCCACGACAGGCTCCGAAAATCAGGTCACGCCGGGGATCCCTTCCAAACTTTGGCACGAATTGCCCCAGCATAAAGATTATGTGGAAATCGTAGATGGCCCTAGTGGGGGGTGTCAATAGCACGTCGCGTCGAGTGGCTCCGGGCAGCGACTTTTCCGGTCCTGTCGCTAAAAGACTTGTCTCCTTGGTGGTGCTGCTCTCGTTTCCCTCGAGGTTTCTGGTTATACTAACTTCAGTGATGGTGTTCTGAGGTCCGAGGCCTCCCCATGCCTGTTCAATTGGTCGCTCTGCGTGATGGGCCTAACATCCTGATCGATAAACCGATCTTGCTGATCGGCCGACACCCCGAGTGTGATATTCAAATCGATTCACGGAAGATCTCTCGCCGTCACTGCGTCATCGCGCAGGTGAACGATTATCTGCTTGTGCGTGATCTAGATAGTACCAACGGTATCCGTATCAATGGAGCCAAGGTGGTCGAAGGCAAATTGCTTCCAGGCGACGAATTGACTCTGGGCACGTTTCTGTTCCGAGTCCAGGTGGATGCGGCCGGAGAGGTGCCGGCGATAGTCTCCGAGCCAGCGGGGGGCAGTCGCGGCGGGGGGGAAGACGAATGGGAGCAGGCCGACGATCCGATCCCGTTGATCGATCGAACCAAGACGCGTCCGCAGCCGCGCACCGAGTTTCGCGAGGATTCGGAACCGCTGGGCTGAACCTCTTGCCGTCTGGTCTGTGGCCGCTATACCCACTGGTGCCCACGATTCCGTCCGCCGGTGTTTACCTTCCGGGAGTTACCACCATGCCGGCTGCGCTGTTGCTGCTGATTCTTCTGCCGTCTGCCGAGCGATATGGTGTTGCCGAGGATGCAACTGGGTATCCGCAGAAGACTCCCCAGGAGGCGTTGAATTCGGTCCTCAAGGCCATCGAAGCCAAGGATTTTCGTTATCTGGTGGCGCATCTGGCTGAGCCGAGTTTTGTTGACGATCGGGTCAAACGGGTTTACGGCGGTCGCTTCGAGGAGCAGGTCGAGGACACCCGCACACGGATGGATGCATTAGTCATCAAGCAGTTTTCACGCCTGGCCAAGGAAGGCAAAATGGAAGTCGGCAAGATTGCTGCCATCATTCGCAGCGAAGACTACCCGGACCGGATGATCCGCCTCGTGCCGCGCGACGGCAAATGGTATCTGTCGCATTCCTTTACGCCGTTGGAAAAGTAAGCAAAAGCAAGCGGGCCGTCTCAAAGGGGAAGCAAGCCAATGATCGACCTGCGTAGTGACACAGCCACCCGTCCCACACCGGGCATGCGTGCTGCCATGGCGGCTGCGGAGGTGGGGGATGACACCCTGCGCGAAGACCCCAGCATCAACCAGCTGGAAGAACGTGTGGCTGCTCTGCTGGGGCACGAAGCGGCGTTGTTTGTGCCCAGTGGCACCATGTCCAATCAGATTGGCATCAAGGCCCACACCCAACCGGGCGATGAGATGATTCTCGATGGTGGGGCGCACATTTACAACTACGAAGCCGGCGGTCCGGCAGCGTTGTCGGGGGTGACGTGTCGATGTATCGAAGGGGAGTTTGGCATCCTCGATGTTTCGCAGTTGCGCGGTAAAGTTCGCCCCCTGAACGATCACCTTGTCCGCACCCGGCTGGTCTGTCTGGAGAACACGCACAACCGAGGCGGCGGTCGTATCTATCCCTTGGAGAAAATTCGCGCCATCCGGACCTGGACGCGTGAAAATAACCTCATCCTTCATCTCGATGGGGCACGACTCTGGAATGCCTCGGTAGCCACGGGGATTCCTCTGAGGACCTGGGCGACAGAATTCGATAGCGTGAGTGTCTGCTTCAGCAAAGGACTCGGTGCGCCAGTAGGATCGGCTCTGGTCGGCCCGCGGGATTTTATCCGTCAGGCCCGACGCATCCGGAAACTGTTCGGCGGCGGCATGCGGCAAGCAGGTATCCTGGCGGCCGCCTGCTTGTATGCCCTGGACCACCATCTCGACCGGTTGGCCGAGGACCACGCGAACGCCCAGATCATCGCAGCTGCGATTGCCGAGTGTCCCGGTTTCCGACTGGTGCCCGAGACGGTCGAGACGAACCTGATTTGGTTCGAGGTTCCGCAGGCTGCCGAAGTAGCTCGCGCCCTGAAGGAGTACGGTGTGCTGGTGCAACTCGCGGGTCCAACCACCCTACGCGCCTGCACTCATTTGGATGTGTCGACGTCTCAGGCTCGGACCGCTGCCGAGACGCTTCGGCGCTTGTTTGGCCGACAACGCGTCTCGGCTTGAGAACAAGGTTGGAGCGGCCCCCGCGTTCGATTGGTCGACTGGAAGGGGGGGGAAGGGATTGCCAAGGGGGGATTCAAACGGGTTGCCAGCCTCCAGGTAAGCGGAGGCTAAGTCGCTCGGCCTGGGGGGAAAGGGCATGCAACCGTACCCAGCCGTTGACTACCAACGCTTCCACCTCGGGGGCCTTGCCCAATACGCTGTCGATGTTCGCCTCGGTCGCCTCGACAATCACTTGCAAGCGTAGCGGCTCGTGATACCAGACGCCCTCGGCGGCGTGTACCGATTGCAACGGCAAGCCGGTACACAGATCGCCCGCGTTGCCCTGAACAACGCCGATGGAGCCGATGCGGTTGTGGAGGGTTTTGTTGCCGGCCCCCAGATGGGGGTTGTCCACGGTAGAAGCGAAATACTGGAGGTTGATCCAGGAGGCGACAACCATTGGCGCGCGGAGGATGAGGGTAAGGATCGACAAATCCGCATCTTTGGCTGCATCATACTCGTGTAAGAAAACACGGCCGGCCAAATTCACGCCGCGCGTCCGACAACGCCGGGCAGCAATAAAAGCAGCGTTACGGGCCAACGCCCATTCCGGGCGGACCTCGGCGTTGTCGCGTGAACGGCGGTTAAGCAGGGCTTCCAACCCAGAGGCGGCTGGAGGTTGCAAGCCCAAGGCTGCACTGCGTTCACGGCGGGTAGCTTCGCTGGCCTGAGCCAGCCACTGGCGTAGCTGCGAGAGATCCGCTTGATGCGTTGCGGGCACGGTTTGTTCATCAAGCAAGCTCACGCGGTCGGTGCTGGTGTCATGCACGCCGGCGACAAACACCGTGTCCTCGGGCAACGGGTGGCCACGCTCGGCCAAACCACGCCGCACCTCGGGATGGTTGAGCAACGCCGCCGCCGCTCGGGCGTTGATCGCGCCGCCGTGCCCGCCACACGCCCCGCAGTCCAGACCGGCCGCATGGGCATTGTTTGCACTGTGGCTCTCGTGGCCGCACAACAACACCAAGCGGGCGAAGGTACGCAGGCCCAGATTTGTGACGATGCCAGCGGCTGTATGGAGTTGTTCGTGCGGATTATGCCAGTGGAACGCTTCGCGACCATCCGATTCGACGGCCGGCCCCAGCTGCATCGCATCGCGCAACAGGTTCCAGGCATAGGCCAAGCCCAGCGTCTCGACAAAGGTAAAAGCCGACGAGCCGGCCTGTTGCACATGCTTGGCCAGATGCATGAGCGGCCGCGGCTTGGGGCCATGAGCGCAACTAACCGAAACGACCGGTTTCAACAGCACCGGACAACGTGGCGAGTCGTGCCACTGCAACGCGATCCCAAAAAAGCCGGCAAACCCGGCGGTTTCGAGGGCCGGCGAGCAACGTTCGAGATGACGACGCAGCACTTCGGAACGCACGTCAATACAGAACACGGCCTGCAATTCGGGTCGCGTTGCGGGCGGCGAGGCAGGGGGGATCACCTGCTCCCGCAGGCGGCGTAGGTAGCCCAGTTCCAACCCCTCTTGCAGAGCCAGCCGGATCGAATCGTCCTCAACGGGTCGTCCTTTGACTTCCCCTTCCGCTTCCAACTCGTTCACCGACGAATCCAACAACTCGGCCACCGCTGCATCCATACTCAGGCGAACGGCCAACAGATCGGCCAAGGGGCCCGGTTCGTGGCCGCTCTGCCAGGATTCGCGGCGAAGATACGACGACCAGCCATAGAGCGTACCCAGCAAGCGATAGAGATACTCCTCGCGTTGTTCCATAGGCAGATCGAGTCGTTCCAGCAACTCGGAGATGGTCTGTAGCGGTTCAGCTGGCAAACTTGCCAGGTAATCTGACCAGCCCTTTAAACCCAGAAGTGAGGGAGTGGCGTCTACGGCAGCAGCTGCTTTCCAGGCGGCGAATAAGCCGCCAGGCGTCGAAGCGGTGGACCAGTGCGGCCCGCCCTGGGTGACAAAGGTCGGCAACCAACGGGTCAACCAACGCAACAGGCCGCGATGCAACTGCGTAACGTGGAGGCAATCATAGCGTTCCGCCAGGCAGCGAACCAAGGGGATCGAACGCATTGGCATCGGCTGCGTGCCCTCCAGAATAGCTTGTAATTGCTTGGCATTCTGAGAGGTGCGAGCGGCGGCGAGGGTGAGTTCCTCTTCGCCGAAGGCTCCTTCGCGGTAGCGTTGTTGATAGTACGTCAACGGCGGCAGTAGTTCGGCATCCAAGCCCTGACGGATCGCCTTTGCCGCGTGGAGGATCCCCACCTCGGCGTAGCCCAAGAACGGGTTGACAGCAACGAAGTTGTTCAGATCCCATAGGGGCGGAATACGCCGACACACGCGGTTGATCAGAGGAAGCACCGATGCATTCACCGGACGCGTAAAGGTTGTAGGCATAAAGGAATGATCCTTCGATGGAGTACAGAGTCGCTTCAAGAGTTCACGACGACCGCTTCACTTGGTTGTCGCCCCTCGAGCGAACCGGGAGTCGTCTGGCGGGGAATCGGTCGCCGCCAGCACGATTCGATCCACGGTCCGAGATAGAATCCATGAAGGGCGTGCAAGTGCAGGGCAAAGCCAAATCGAGTGTGTATCAGCCAGGGAAACAGCACATGCAGATAAGTGAGTGTGGCAAACGCTAACACTACAAACGTGGCGGACAGCCCCATTAGCTCCCCCGGGGGCAGTTGGAGTGTCCCCAGCACCGGGGCCAAATACCACATAGCTCCGCGATAAATGGCAAAGGCAAATATCAGAACCACCGCTTGCAGCCCTAGAGTGATGAGCAGCCCCCGCAGCCAGAAGCGCGGACCGAGAAGGGCCACCCACAACTGCGACGAGGCCAACCCCACGATCAGTGCCAAAGCCCACTCACCGCTATGGCGGAACTCGAAACCAGTCAGCCATAGCGCCAGTTGCATCAACGGCAACGACAAAATCGCTCCCAGCGTGAGCAAGGTCACCTTCCACCCGGGCGCGTTGGCCTGTAATCGCGAGGGCACAGGCACCCCGCCGATCCGCAGAAAGGCATGGGCCTTGTACAGGCCGTGACCGATCAAGTGCAACAACGCTGACGGAAAGGCGGCCAGGCCCAGTTGCACCATCATAAAGCCCATCTGGCTAACCGTCGACCAAGCCAGGACACGCTTGGCTTTGACCTGCGACCACATGGCCAATGCACCCAACACCGCCGTCAGCGTGCCTACGAGGGCCAGCAAGGCCAAGGCATACGGAGCGTTCACCAGTACCGGAGCAAAGCGTAGGAGCAACGCTCCCCCCGCGTTGATGATGCCCGCGTGCATCAGGGCCGACACCGGCGTTGGGGCTTCGAGCGTCTCGGGCAACCAGATGTGGAACGGCACCTGAGCCGATTTGGTCAGCGCTGCCAGAACGAGCAACAAGGCAATCCACGTCGCGGTTCCTTCTGTACGGCTCCATTCCAAATAGGCGTACAGATCGAGAGTACCAGCGGTGATGGCAATTCCGGCAATTGCGCCCAGAAGCAGCAGATCGCCCAAGCGACTAATAGCGAATTTGGTCCAAGCGGGGCCGTGGGCTTCCGCCCGGTCGGAAAAGTGGATCAGCAGACCATGCAGGAACAGACTTGTCAGCAACCAAGCGACAAAGAGCAACACCAGGTTGGAAGCCAACATGAACAGCCAGGCCGCGACCACGGTGAAAGCGAAGCGACGCAGAAAGATCGGTTGGCGGCTCTCACCAGCAAGATAACGAAGCGAAAAGCGGAAGGTGACCAAGCCGACCAGGGCGACCAGCACCGCCAGAGCGGCCGTGAGGCGATCGAGGCGTAGACCCAGGGCAGTCAACGGGGTGGGATCGAGTGTCTGAACGACCAAGCCTGCCAGGCTGAGCAGCAGCAGGCCCAACAGCCCCAGCCAAGCCAGTGGTTCCCAAGGGTGTTTCGCCCGTACAGCAGTCCAAGCAGTCATCGTCATGAAACCCTTTCCCAGACAGTAAAGCCTTATGCACGGCTCGCAGCCGTGCGTCAATGCTGGATCGCGAACGTAATTTTCCACTAGTATAATCGGGCGTGCAGCAAAATCAAGATAAAAAATTCGCGTTTTATTTTACTCATTACCGACTTCCCATCAGTGCCTGCTGCAACCGCCGTAAACCCTCTTCAATCGTCACCACCGGTTCATAGTTCAGATCACGCCGGGCGGCGGTAAGGTCGAACCAGTGCGAAGTCGCTAACTCCGCAGCCACGAAGCGGGTCAGGGGGGGTTCGGCATCGGGCCACCACACCCCGTAGACTGTTTCAAGCAACGCACCGGCAGCGTAGGCCAGCCAGGGTGAGACGCGCCGCGTCACGGGAGCCACCCCGCCGGCCGCCAGGATGCGGTTAACTAACTCCCAAGTGGGCATCGGCTCGCCGTTACTGATAAAGTACGCTTTCCCCGCGCAGGCCGCTGGTTTTTCTGCTGTTGCTCTCATGAATTGATCAGCTGCCAACAGATGCGCTCGAGCCGCGTTGTCGATGTAGGTGCTATCTACCTTTTTG
>JBDNDE010000060.1:0-17723 GCA_046719305.1 Gemmataceae bacterium
GCCCTGTTGTATCGTTATGCCTCACGAGAAACGCCCGATACCCAAAGTGGTTTTGAAGTCATCGGCGGTAGCCAAGTAGCTGCGATTCTCGGTGGTGCAGGGGGTGGGGGATTCGGAACAGGCGGCGGAATTCAGGACGACGATCGAGGCAGCGGTATGCCGGCACCTAGCGGGAGTCCTGCCGGGGGCAGCCCTATGCCGGGTGGAAGTCCGGGGGATGCTGGCTCCGATGCGGGCGGTGCAGATGCTGCCAAACCCAGTCGCGCAGGTTGGCGTTCCTTGGCTTCACGGGGTACAGCTGCCGGGGCCGGCGGCATGATGAGCGGAACGCCTGGGGCACCTGGCTTGCCCGGGCCGGGCGTTCCCGGCGTGCCTGGTTTACCCGGTCCAGGAACTCCCGGCTTTCCTGGGATGCCCGGGGGCACTCAACCCAAGGTCCACAACCCCGGTAGCCATGTCCGTACCGAGTTTGTGATTTTCCTGATCTGGCGAGAACCGACCCCCTCCGACACCTTGCGTGGTGCCGAAGGCGAAGGCGCTCCCGTTGGTGGCACGCCACGGCTGGCCGGCGGTCCAGCGGGCGGGTTCGGGTATCCCGGTGGTGCGATGGGACCTGGCATGCCGGGCTTTGGTCCTGGTAACCCTGGCTCCAAATAATCGCACGCTCCAACGAGCGATTCTCACCCGATTCATCCTTCGTGGAGTGTTTGTCCTCATGGCAGCTAAAGCAGATAAAGACGCCCTAAAAAAAAATCTCTTCTGGATCCTGCTCGGCGTGTTTCTCGTCGGCTGGCTCCTAACCATGATCTTCGTCCTACTGGCTTCAGATGAGAACCCCAAGAAGAATTGGGAAGCGGCCAAAGCTAAAATCGGAGGCGTAAGGGACCCCAAAAATGAGTCGTTCTACGCCCCGTGGAACAAGTACAAGCAAGAGGCCTCGGCTCACAAGGACAAGGTGTGGGAGGCCGGCTGGCTGAAGCAAAAGGAGATGTACACCTGGCCGATCAACATGGTAAACAAGCCGAACTATCCTTCGGATAAGTTGGGCAACAACGATAGCGATGACCTGGAACGGCGCACTTCCTTCCGCAACGACGAGTATAAGACGCAATTTGCCGGGTTGGATCAGTTGGTCAACCCGGTGACGTTCTCGCCCAGCTTCGAGGCAGTGTTTCCTATGCAGGTGTGGAACAAAAACACCGCTCCCACGCGCGAGGAAATCTGGCTCGCCCAAGAGGACTTCTGGGTCCGCCGCGAAATGCTTTACATCGTTCTGGATGCTCTAAACAAGGTGGCCCAGTTTCAGAACATCACTGCCCAACGAGTCGATCCCAAGGCCAAGCTGCCCAATGGGGTTGAGGCCCGTCGGGTCTATCGCAACGCTAACTGGGAGTTGGATCTATTGTTCGTCAAGAACAAGGAACGCCCAGGGTTGTTCATCAGCGGCGAAAGCACCATCAAGAATGTTAACCGCACCCAGAAAACCCAGTTTTTGGCTAGCCGCACCAGCCCACCTGGCGCGCCCGGAGTACCGTTCCGCTTCTACCATCCGGGCGGTGCCTCACGCGTCATCCGCATTGCCGGGGAACCGTTGGCCTATGAACAGGTCGCCAAACTGGGGGTTGATTACGATCTTAGCCCAGTCAATGTGCAAGCGGCCCTAGCCGGCAAGGATCCGCGTTTTGCTTTGGAAGTACAACAGGTATTGGAATGGGACACCTCACCGATCCGGCAAATAGACGCCCTGGAGATCGCATTGCATTGCCATCGTACGGTGACATGGGGCTTGAAAATCAACGAAGAGTTGAAAAACCTCGACCCGCTGCCTGAGAAACCCGAAGGCTCGGATGCTACCTCACCAGCACCGGGTGGCTCGCCAGCGGCTGGCGGAATGTCGATGCCTGGAGGAGCACCGGTCGCTGGTGGACCGGGTGGCGTGCCTGGTAACGCTCCGGGGGCCGCTCCTGCTGCTGCCGATCTGACTCCTGTTACTGCCATCCCTCGACATCGTTACATGCACATCACCAAACAATGTCGCCACTTGCCGATCGGTATGCGAGTGGTGATCGATCAGAGCCATATTCATGATTTCCTAGGTGCCGTATGTAATTCGCCGTTGCGTATACAGATCACCCAAGTGAGCTTCCATCATGTCCCCACGCCGTCCCGTCCGGGCAACGCCGGCGGCTCAGGCACCACACCAGGGAGTTACCCTCCGGGTAGTTATCCACCAGGGGGTGGTCCGGACTCGGGCAACGACGAGGAAGATCGGATTCGTCCCGGCGCTCCCAGCGGTGTTCGCCCACCTCCGTTCCCTATGCCCGGTCGTCCCCTGACTGGATCCTATCCCGGTGGAGCCGGCTGGCGTCCGGGCGATGACTACGCTGGTAGTGGTTTCGGCGGCAGTGGCAGCGTAACTCGTCCGACTGAAACCATTTCGATCGTTCAGGATAACGCCAAGCTGGTGGAGTTGACTGTCTACGGCATCGCCACCCTCTACGAGCGCTACCCCCCCGCAGCTCCGAAGGAGAGCAGCAACCCCTAACGTAGCCTTTGAGGATTCCTGGCGTTCTTCTTCTTCGCATACTTCTAGGTGGAGACTCTCAATCATGGCAAAGGCACCTGCCCCCAAACCGGCAGCAAAACCCAAGGCCAGCTCTAAGTCCAAGTCGTCAGTCGACTTTATGGCAGTCGTGATGCAATATGGCGACAAAGTCGGCATTGGTGTCGCCGGGGCTATCTGTGGCCTGCTGGTGCTGTCGTATCTGTTTATGCCCGGCTCCGGTTTCCTGGCCGAAAGCCCCGACAGCAAGGCCAAGGAACTGGAAGACAAGGCCCGCTCGGTCCAGCAGCAAATGGCCTCGGCCCAGCCCAATAAATCCCACTTGCCCCCCGCCGACAGCAAGGCGCGTCGCTTGACGCTCGATACCAGTGAAGTCAAGTCTGATCAATATATGCTCGCATCTCTTATCCCCGATGTGACAGCTACAGCCGGCATGGGGCGTCGCGTGCCTTCGATCTTCACCATCGACGAAGCGGTAGCAGAGGTGGGCCGTATCCAGGTTAAAAGCTACATCCTGAGCAGGGATCTCAGCACCATCACCTGTCTGGAAGTGGATAATTCCAGTACCGAAGGAAAAAAGTTGAACTTCAAGGGGTTCCGCAACCGCTTCCGGGGCGGCTCCGGCATGCCTGCAGGCGGGTTTAACCCCGGTATGCCGGGTGGCCCCGGTATGCCGGGTGGCCCCGGTATGCCGGGTGGTATGCCCGGCGGCCCCGGTATGCCTGGTGGCCCCGGTATGCCCGGTGGCATGCCCAGTGGCCCTGGTTACTTTGGCTACAACCCTGATGAGTCGATGCTGGGCGAACGCAAATCCAAGCGTGCCGTCCAAATCAAAGTCGATGAACTTGAAAAACGCAACAATCTGGTCCCTGCCATTCAGATTCGCCCCGAGCGGGTTGTAGTGATCGCTGCTAGCTTCCCCTACAAGAAGCAGATCGAAGAGTTCCAGGCCAAACTCAACCTGCGCTCGGCTGCTGAGGTTCTGTCGGAAGGCTCGGCCGAACAAACCAACCCGGTTTTGAACTCGTTTCGATTCTTGCGTGTCGATGTTCAACGGCGTGAACTGGACCTAGACGGCAAGCCCGTGGGCGACTGGGTGTTGCAAGACCTCAAAGGACCGAACGCTCCCTATCGGATGCTGTTCGCGGCGGCCGGCAAAGAAACTGAGCCAGAATCCGGTGAATACACCCAGTTGATGTTTGCCGGACTGGCAATGCCCCGCTTGAAGCAGTTTCGGGGCGATGAATATGCCTCTCTGACCACGGGGGGAGCCATGCCCGGCATGGGTGGCCCTGGTATGCCTGACGAAGAGGACCGTGGCCGGCCTGGCGGAGTGATGCCCAACCAGCCAGCCCCGGGCACCGCTAAGAACGACAAGACGCAGTATCCAGCCGTCGAAATGAAGCTGAAAAATATCGTCGCTACTCTGGAGAAGCTGAAAGAGAAGCCGATCAGTCAGGCGGCCCGCCCATCGCGATTCGACAGTGGCGATAACTTCGACCCGTTCAATCCGCAAGCCCTGCCGCCGGCCTCGAACGAACCAGGGATGCCCGGAATGCCGGGTCCGGGTGGTGTGCCGATGCCTGGCCCTGGAGGCCCAGTTCCAGGCGTCGGAAGTCCAGGCGTCGGCAGTCCAGGTGGTCCCGGCTACCCTGGTGGTCCAGGTTCCACTCAGCAGCAAGAACTCAACCTGCCCGAGCATTGCCTGGTCCGCATCATCGATCTCAATGTAGCCCCCGGTCGTACTTATGAGTATCGCATGCGGGTTGTCATGGCCAATCCCAATCGTGGCCGCAAGGATGTCGCCAACCCACGTTACGAGGCCCTGCCGGAGTTGACCTCGGAGTGGTCGAATATTCCGATCAAGGTCCATCTGGAACCGGAACTGTTTTTCTACGCGGTTGATCAAAAGGCGATCGAGCAGGCGGACAATCCCCGTGTTCGCTATGAGGGCCCCTATGCTCGTTCGGAGATTCGGTCCAACATGCTCGTGATGCAGTCGCATCTCTGGCTACGCAACACCAAACTCAGCAATGGGGCCGACGTGATTGTCGGCGAGTGGACGATGGCGGAACGCTTCCCGGTCTTCCGCGGGGAATACGTTGGTCGCACCGAGCGGGTCAAAGTACCGGTCTGGAGCTATACACGCGAGTCGTTCCAGTTCCCCAAAGACCATAAGAAACTCGACGGGATTGAAGTCCACTTTGGCTATAAGGCTCCCGGACCACAACCCGAGCCAATCTTGGTTGACTTCCAGCGAGGCAACACTACCTACGACTACATCACCAATCGCAGCGAGGAGAAAATCGAATCGGCCAAGGTGAGCGATAACTCAAACGCCAATGCGTTGATTCTCAACCCGGATGGTCGTCTGGTACTGCTGGAAGGGGGCAACGACCTAGAGGACAAAGAGCGCACAGAGCGTGTCAACGCCATCCGTGCCCGCATCAAGGAAGTCGAGAAGGGGACGTCCAGGCCTCCGGTTCAGCCGGGTATTCCTGGTAATCCGGGCGACGGATTTGGTGGGCGCGATAGTTAGTTTTCACTGTACTGGCAAGAATGGGCAAGAGCGGAGAGCCTGACGCGTGCGACTGGCTCTCCGCTTCGTGATGCTACTTTGCTGCTTGGTTGGTGTCTTTAGTTGCTGCCTTCTTTTTGTCTTTCTCTGAGGACTTGTTGTCGGCCTCAGGGTCCAACCGATTCAGAATCGTTTCGACCACTCGAACCACATATTCGTTCTTATCGAGGCGAGCCTCTCGAAGACTCTCCAACGCTGGGAGGGCTGCTTTACCCATCTCGTCTAGTGCCAACGCCGCTTGATGCCGCACCCAGGGGTTGGTGTCCTTGAGAGCGACTTGCAGGGTCTCCAAAACTTGGTTCTGCTGACCGATTTGATGCAAGGCCAGGGCGGCGGCTACGCGCAAACTGGGTGAGCGGTCGGTGAGCGACTCTTCGAGGTCCTTTTGAGCGTCGCTAAAGCCCAACACCCCGAGAGCGGTAATGGCCCACCAGCGGATGGCCTCATCGTCACTGGACCGCATCTTCCGTAGTTCTGCCAGCGGTGTATTGGGTGTGATCTTGTCCACAGCCAAGCGAAGCTCCAGGCTATTGGCCAGCTTTTGGTTCTGGCCGAGTTCGTAAGGGGTACGGCCCTGAGCGCGTTCGTAGAGGATCGACTCCGGGATCAAACCCAGATCGCGTGTCTCACGATACCATCTGTGATGCAAGGCCCGCAGCCGCTGCAACTCCCGCAGAAACCGCGGATCGTCGGCAAGGTTCTTGAGTTCAAAGGGATCGGCTTGAACATCGTAGAGTTCTTCATAGGGCTTGGTGGGGGCCATCCACAAAGCCGCCTCACGTGTCAGGGCCTTTTTCTCAGCAAAAGAGCGGTAGGCCTTCATGGTGGGCATCTGTTCCATGTAGGCGATCGGCTGCGCCCAGGGGCGGAACCACTGATAATTGCGGATATACTTAAATCGCTTGTCCCGGACGGCTCGGGTGGTGTCGATTCGTTCGTCCATTCGGTCGCGTATGCCGTACACCGCTTCCCGCTCAGGAGGCGGCACCTTGCCCAAGAACGGTTGGCCTTGCATCGTCTCAGGAATCTCTACACCGGCTAGGGCTAACACCGTTGGCCCGAAATCGACAAAACTTACCAGCCGATCCGTTTCGTCTCCGGGCTTGGTTGGCCGATAATCGGCATAGCGTCGACCGACGCGAATGATCAACGGCACCCGCATACCGGTGTCATACAACCAGCGTTTGCCGCGGGGCAGGCCCACGCCGTGATCGGAGAAAAAGAACACGATGGTATCGTCGGCCAATCCGGCTTCATCCAGTTCTTTGAGTTTCTCGCCAAACCAGTGATCCATTGCACTGATGAGATCATGATAACGCGCCCAATCTTGGCGTGCGAACACGGAATTAGGATGAAACGGCGGTAGGAATACTTTTTTGTAATCGTGCCGCTGCTCGTCGGTCAGCATGGCGGTGTTTTTCTTGTGCTGCTCCTCGCTAGCGCGGATTTGGCTTTCGTGCGTGACGGTGTTGTTAAACACCGCAAAGAACGGCTTATCCTTGGGTCGATTTTTCCAATGGGCTTTGTTGCTTGATTCGTCCCAGGCGTCCTTGGGGGTGACAGCCAGATTGTAATCTTGCTTGACGTTGTTGGTGCAATAGTAGCCTGCCTCGCGTAGGTACTTAGTAAAGGTGGTCACTCCCGCTGGCAGCGGAGCTTTACAGCGCATAAAATGAGAGCCCAACGTCGAGGGATACATGCCCATAATTAACGCCGAACGACTTGGCGCACATACCCCAGACACGGAAAAGGCATTCGTGTACCGTGTCCCTGTCTTAGCAAATGCGTCCAGATTAGGGGTTTTAGCATCTTTATCACCATAGCAACCGAGATTGGGGCTGATGTCTTCGCAGGTTAGCCACAAGATATTCGGACGTGGTGGTAATTTGGAATCGGCTGCCGCCAACAGGCCGCACAACAACCAGATCATGGAACACCTCGTTGGAAAACGATTCCAGGGATAGTAGAAACTGTGAACGCGGCACGCTCACGGAAAGTCACGATGCTAAGGCCCAGCGTATCGCCGCGAAACAAAAACGTCCCTGCTCCGAGTGGTTCGAGCCTGCCTTCTTCCTCGCGCCAGCGCAAGCGTAGCTCCCCATCGCTTACTCGGATCCGGGCCAGGCCATACACCTCGTGCCGATATTCTCCTGCGTAGGGTTCCGGCTCCAGGGGTTTGCCCTGTCGCGCTTGTGCCAGTTGCGTTTGGAACTGCTCCAGGCGTGCTTTGCGAATGCGTTGGCGCAAGGTGTCGAAACGGCTGTTCCAATCCTCTGGTTCGTGCCGTAACAACCGATCTAGCAATCGGGCACACAACGCCGCACAGGCTGGGGTCTGATCGAGATTGGCTAGTACACCAACGGCGACCTTTTTATTCGGGGCGATGGCCACATGGCAGCGGAAACCGTCCAACGCGCCACCATGGGCTAAAATTTTTTCGCCGCGCTGATCGTAGATAACCCAGCCCAGGCCATAGCTTCGCTGAACGGTGTGGGGGAAAATGAGGGGATCCCATTCGCCGTCGCGCAAGACAATTTGTGGCGTATGGATTTCTTTGAGACGGGCATCTGCCGAGAGGTGGAATTGTAACCACTTGCCCAGATCGTTGGCCGTAATGTAAACCGAGCCGGCGGGGTTGGGTTCTACCCAACGAAACGGTGCCTTGGGCCGAACCTGCTGCTCTTCGTCGAGCTGATGCGTGGCGGCCAGACGACCGGTTTTTTCGGCACTGGGTGTGTCCAACACCGTGTTGGTCATCTGCAACGGTTTCAGTACTCGGGCGGTGATCATCTGCGGCCAATCTCGGCCATCGGCAGCGGCAGCAGCTAAACCGGCCGCGGTGTACATGGTGTTCTGATAGTGGAAGGTGGAGCGGAAGGAATGCTCCAGGGGGAGCTTGCCCGCGGCCCGGACGGCCTGAAGGGGCGAAAACGGTGAGCGATACCAAAGGAGTTCATGGCTACCCAGGCCGGTGCGATGGGTGAGCAGATCGCGTAAGGTAACTTCTCGAGCAGCCAAGGGATCAGACAGCGTGAACTCTTTGATATATTTACAGACCCGATCATCCCAGTGTAGCTTTTTCTCCGCCACCAGATCGGCCAGAGCGAGTACGGTTAGCCCTTTACTGCACGAGGCAAAGGAAAAGAGGGTCTGGGCATCAACGCGGGCCGCTTCGCCATGTTTCCGCACGCCAAAGCCTTGGGCGTAGCTTTCCTCACCAGCCACTGCGACCACCGCCAGCCCCGGCACACGCCAAAAGGTACGTGCTTCTTCCACATCTGCATCGATCTTTTTGAGGTCGGGTAGAGCAGCTGCTATAACCAAGCAGACCATCACATTCATAATTTTCCTCGCGCCTCCCATTGTTGCTCGGCCGCACTGGGACGTAGGTAGAGCGGTAGCAGAGAAAAAGGGTCGCTGGGAGCAAGGGTTGAGCCGACTGCCAAGAGAGCGGCCGCACTGGGCAGCCAAGCGGTCTGCGGTGAGCGGCGTATAGAGGGGTCCGAGATTTTGCTCAGGCCAGGACCCGTAACGAGGATAACTGGGTCGCGTGCTGCTAGCCAGGCTGCCACCTTGAGGATGCGTAGTGTCGTCTGTGGCCGACCATCAGCAAACGATTGAACATAAAGCTGATCTTTTTGGGCATCGACGATTACCTCAACCCGAGGCTCTCCGGCTTGATAAGCCAGAATCGGCATGGTGGGCACCCCGATCAGCGGGCAGCCGACCGCATAGCTCAAGGTCTTGGCGGTCATCAGCCCGACGCGTAGGCTGGTATAGCTGCCTGGTCCTAGACCCACGAGTATTCCTGCTAGATCACGCGGTCGCTGGCCCACTTCTTCGAGCAATTGGCCAATCGTCGGCACCAGATCGCGGGCATTACGGCGATCTTCCTCCAGGCGAACTTCACGGATAACAGCCTGATCGTCGGCTAGTGCCACGATGGGGGTTCTTGAGGAGGTTTCCAGCAGCAAGCGATATCTGATCATGAAGAAAAGCTAGCTGTTGTTGGGGGTGTTGTCTATCGGTATTAGAAGCGGTTTGGTTCCAGCAAGGTCAAGGAGAGCCATGCAACCTACGATTATACACACCGATGGGGCCTCACGCGGCAATCCGGGTCCAGCGGCGTTCGCCTTTACCCTGGCTCGGCCCAACCAAGCGGTTTACGAAGAGGCTGGCTGCCTGGGTATCATGACCAACAACCAGGCCGAATACACGGCGGTGGTGCGAGCGTTGCAACGGGCTGAGCAGCTGGGAGTTACGGAACCGATTGTTTTACGCTCGGATAGCGAACTGATCGTCAAACAGCTGCAGGGCGAGTATCGGGTCAAAAATGAGGACTTGCGAACCCTTTACGAACAAGCATGCAAAGTAGCACAAGAATTGATCGGCGGTGTGACGTTTGAGCATGTGCGACGCGAGCAGAACCGACGAGCGGATGAACTATGCAATCTGGCTCTGGACGGTCAAGCAACCAACTCCCGGGCCACCTCCAGTTCGGCCAAAGCAACCGCGTTGCATCCTGCCATGGCGTTAAGGGCCAACCCGCTTAAAGCGGAGGTGATCGCCCTATTGAGCGAGGCCGGTGCGTTGCCCGCGCCGCAGGAGGTCTGGGAACGGCTGGTTGCTATCCTGCGCAAACATGGCTTGAAAGTGCCGAAGTAGTCGCTGGGTTGGCTTGTCGGTCCGTCAATCCAAGCCCAGGGCTAGCGCTGCTGCCTCACTCATGCGGCTTTTATCCCAGGGCGGGGACCACACCAGGTTCACCACACACTGGCTCACTCCAGGCACGGCCGCCACTTTGCGTTGTACCTCGGCAACGATCTGACCAGCAACGGGGCAATTCGGGGCGGTGAGAGTCATGTCGATCGTAACTTCCCCCGTCTCACGGATGTCGAGTTTATAGATCAGCCCAAGCTCATAAATGTTCACGGGCAACTCAGGGTCATAGATGGTTTCCAAGACCGCGACGACGCGTTGCTCCAGCGTCATCTCGGGTGTGAAGACAGGGTCTGGGGCTGGGCGCATCTCGGGCCGCTGCCCCAGAACCGATAAACCGACACGTTTGCTTTCCACTTTAACGCCCTCTTGCGAGTGCCTGGGCATGCTGCCGAATCCGTTGCACCATCGACGCCAAACCATTGCGGCGGTTCAGACTCAAATGCTGATCCAGCCCGAGCTTCTTGAAAAAGTCATCCACATCGAAGGCCAGGATATCCTCGGCTCGCTGGCCGCTGAAGAGTTGCTCTAACAGCGCGATCAGGCCGCGGACCAATCCGGCATCGCTATCGGCAAGAAACTCCACCACACCGGGCTGATCTGGCTTTTCGCGGGCCGTCAAGTAAACGATGCTCTGACAGCCAGGCACGCGAGTGCATTCCGTTTTGAACTCTTCAGGCATCAGCGGCAGCTTGTCCCCCAAGTCGATGAGATGTTGATATCGATCGTTCCAGTCCTCGAACATCTCAAAGAGTTCTAGAATCTCTTGTGCAGCTGCCTGCGGGCTATCAGCCATCCGCGGCGCATAGGCAATCTCCTGAGTGCGCGGCGGACAGGTGCTGGCCTCAGCGTGGCAAAGCTCTACCTGAGCGGGGCAGCGTTGCGAGTCTTCTAACGGCAAGGCACGGCGGCGGGCCTCCTCGGCGATGCCTCGCAGCACACTGGCGAATGTCTCCACCTCGGCCAAAGTGTTGTACAGGGCAAAGGAGGCCCGCACCGTTCCCGGCACGCCGAAGTATTCCATTACCGGCTGGCAGCAATGATGCCCCGTGCGAACGGCGATGCCTTCGAGATCTAGACGAGTGCCGACATCGAGAGCCGAGAGGCCCTCGACGACAAAGGAGACTACCCCGACGCGTTCAGCTGGTTCGCCGATCAGTCGCACGCCGGGAATCGCTCGCAACAGGCTCACCGCTCGCTGGGTCAGTTCTTCCTCGTGAGCGGCAATAGCCTCCAGACCGACTCCGCGCACGAAGTCGATGGCTGCCCCTAAGCCGATCACCCCGGCGATGTTTGGAGTGCCGGCCTCAAAACGCGCCGGCACGTCGGCATAGGTCGTGCCTTGGAACGTAACCTGACGGATCATATCCCCACCGCCTTGCCAGGGCGGCATTTGTTCTAGCAAGGTCCGCTTTCCATACAACACCCCGACGCCTGTCGGCCCATAAAGCTTGTGAGCGGAGAAGACCAGGAAGTCACAATCGAGAGCTTGAAGGTCCAAAGGCAGATGAGTAACCGATTGGGCAGCATCAATCAGTACACATGCGCCGACGGCACGAGCGCGGGCAATCACCGCTTCGATGGGGTTGAGCGTGCCTAGCGAGTTGGACAGATGCACCACCGCCACCATCTTGGTACGCGGCGTTAACCACTCCTGGAGTTGGTCAAGTTGCCATTCGCCGCGTTCGTTGATCGGCAGTACCTTAAGGACCGCTCCGGTCTGCTGGGCGATCAGCTGCCAAGGCACGATGTTGGCATGATGCTCCAGGTGCGAAATCAATATCTCGTCGCCGGGCCGTAGATTGGCTCGGCCCCAACTGTTGGCCACGAGGTTAATGCCCTCTGTGGCACCCCGCACGAAGACAATCTCGCTTTCCTCGGCAGCGTTAAGAAACCGTGCCACCTTGCCCCGGACCGCTTCGTAAGCACGGGTGGCTCGCTCGCTGAGTTGATGCACGGCTCGATGGATGTTGGCGTTGTCTTGGGTGTAGAACCGCTCCATTGCCTCCAGCACCGCGCGGGGCTTCTGTGCGGTGGCGGCGTTGTCCAGGTAAATGAGCGGTTTGCCATGCACCTTTTGCCGTAGGGCGGGAAATTCTTCGCGCAAGCGTCGCAGGTCCACCGGGTCAAGCGGACTCGCAGGCGGGGCAGACAGGCGATTTCCCGTCGGGGCGCTCAGCGTCGTCGGTGTCATTCGTCGTCCTCAATTTCCGGCAAATGATGCGTCTGGAGCAGTCGGCGTTCCAGGGTGCGGCGTAGTTCGGGCACCTGGACTCGGCCGATCAAGTCGTTGGCAAAAGCAAATGTCAGCAAGGCGCGAGCCTGCGTGTCACTAATGCCGCGTGAGCGCAGGTAGAAGCGTTGCCGGTCATCTAATTGTCCTACCGTAGCGCCGTGGGTGCATTTCACATCGTCGGCAAAAATTTCCAGTTGCGGTTTGGTGTTGATGGTGGCATCGTCACTCAGCAAGAGCGTCTGGTTGGTCTGTTTGGCATCGGTCTTCTGAGCATCGGGGCGAACATAAATTTTACCCGTGAAGACGCCACGCGCCTGATCGTCGAGGATGCCCTTGTACAGTTCATGGCTGTTGCAGTGGGGCACAGCGTGATCAATCACCGTAAAGTTATCGTAATGTTGCGTCCCTGTCCCCTGATACAGTCCGTTGACAGTGGCTTCGGCATTTTCACCGCCGAACCGTACGCGGGCCTCGTGCCGCACTAGCGAACCGCCGAAGCCAAAGTAGTGCGTGCGGAAGCGGCTGTCGCGGGCCAACTGGACGGCCAAGGTCGAGAAGAGGGCAGCATTGCGGTCTTCGTCCTGATACAGGTAATGGTCCACCTGGGCATTCTCGGCCACGACAATTTCGGCGACCTTGGTGCTGAGAGTGCCTTGGGCCGGGCAACTGGTGTGATGCTCGACGAGGGTCAGCTGGGCCCCCCGTTCCACGACGACCAACACCCGCCGGTGCCACGCGCCCGGACCAGTGGTGGTGAACTCCAGGGAAATCGGTTGCAAGACGAGAGTGTTAGCCGGGACATAAATGAAGATGCCTTCACTGATAAAGGCCGTGTTCAGGGCGATCATCGCCCCCGCGCGGGCTTCGACGACCCGGCCGAGATAACGTTCGACGAGTTCGGGCGTCTCACGAACTGCCCAACTCAACGGGCAGACCGTCACGCCGTTGACCTCGTGCCAGCCCTGACCCAGGTCCGGCGAACAGGTGGCATACTCGGCAGCAAGAACCGACTGGAGTGGGGTATTCTTCCAATCCTCGTCGCGCGGGCCGGGAAAGCCCAGCGTGTCAAATGCCGCGATCCCCGCTTGCCGCACCCGCCGTAGCAAAGGCTCGGTCAACTGAGCTTCCAACACGGCATATGCATCGAGGAAGCGTTGCTTGGCCGCATGCAATCCATTGGCGAGGCTGCTAGTCATACGCGGCCTCCCGAGATGCCCAAGCCATCGTAACCTTTGGCCTCCAGTTCACTAGCCAACTCCTTGGTTCCCGAGCGGACAATCTGTCCACCAGCCAAGATGTGTACATAATCCGGTACGATGTAATCTAACAAGCGTTGATAATGCGTGATGACCACCATCGACCGCTTGCCGTCACGCAACGCATTGACGCCATCGGCCACGATCCGCAGAGCGTCGATGTCCAGGCCGGAATCCGTCTCGTCCAGAATGCACAGCTTCGGATCAAGTAAGGCCATCTGGAAAATCTCGTTGCGTTTCTTCTCACCGCCGGAGAACCCCTCATTGACGGGTCGCTTGAGTAATTCATCAGAGAGTTTGACGAGCTTTGTTTTCTCCTTAACCAGTTTGAGAAACTGACCGGCATCCAACTCTGGCTCGCCACGATGCTTACGAATGGCATTGACCGCGGCACGCAAGAAGTAGGTGTTGGTCACGCCGGGAATCTCAACGGGATACTGAAAGGCGAGGAAGACGCCCTCACGGGCACGTTCTTCGATGTCCATCTCCAGCAGGTTTTTGCCCTGATAGAGCACTTCGCCCTCGGTGATGTCGTATTCCTCTCGCCCGGCCAGGACACCAGCCAGCGTAGACTTACCCGAGCCGTTAGGCCCCATGATGGCATGGACTTCGCCGGGGCCGACGTGAAGGTTGATGCCGCGCAAAATGGGTTTCTCGTCAACGCAGGCATGGAGGTTGGTGATTTGAAGCATGGTTCCTCAGGAATTACGGTTAATGAATGCTGAGTTTTTTGATGTAAACACAAACCTATCTTTTATCTATATCTTTCCTGTCAAAGATGATCACTCTCCATTAGGAATCTTGCCCTAAAAACCGGGCTTTGATTCTCACTTGATATCGAGGATGCAAGCGAATCGCTCCCCCTGAGACACCAATCAGATACTCTTAATTTGGGGATTTTGTTCATCCCCGAGCATCTTGAATCATAACGACTGCCTAAGTGTTCCTCATCAGAACTCTTCGGTGTAGCAACGCCTACTGCTCAGCAAAAATTCCCTCTCTCACCCCACGCTGCCTTCCAGGCTCACCCCCAACAATTTCTGTGCCTCGACGGCAAACTCCATCGGCAACTCGCGGAAGACCTCTTTGCAAAAGCCGTTGACGATCATGCCGACGGCGTCTTCTGTGCTGAGGCCGCGTTGCCGCAGGTAGAAGATCTGGTCCTCACCGATCTTGCTGGTGCTGGCCTCATGCTCCACTCTGGCCGTGCGATTTTTCACCTCGATATAAGGGAAGGTGTGGGCACCGCATCGGCTGCCCAAGAGCATGGAATCGCACTGGGAATAGTTGCGGGCGTTTTCTGCTCCTTTGAGAATTTTCACTAGGCCGCGGTAGGTGTTTTGGCCTTCGCCGGCCGAGATCCCCTTGCTGACGATGGTGCTTTTGGTGTTTTTGCCGATGTGGATCATCTTGGTGCCGGTATCGGCCTGCTGCTTGCCCTTGGTGAGGGCAACCGAGTAGAACTCGCCGACGCTGTCATCGCCCTGAAGCAGAACGCTGGGGTACTTCCAAGTGATGGCACTGCCGGTCTCCACTTGCGTCCAACTGATCTTAGAACGCTTGCCGCGACAGGCTCCACGCTTGGTCACGAAGTTGTAGATGCCACCTTTGCCGTCTTTGTCGCCAGGATACCAGTTTTGCACTGTGGAATACTTGATCTGCGCGTCGTCGCCGGCTGCTACCAACTCAACCACGGCCGCATGCAGCTGATTTTCGTCTCGCATCGGGGCAGTGCAGCCCTCTAAATAACTGACGTAGGACCCCTCTTCGGCCACGATCAGCGTACGTTCAAATTGGCCGGTGCCCGCGGCGTTGATGCGGAAGTAGGTACTCAGTTCCATCGGGCAGCGGACCCCCTTGGGGATGTAACAGAAACTGCCATCGCTAAACACCGCAGAGTTGAGAGCAGCGAAGTAGTTGTCGGTGTAGGGCACCACGCTGCCCAGATACTTCCGCACTAACTCCGGATGTTCGCGTACGGCCTCGCTGAAAGAACAAAAAATGATCCCCTGCTTGGCCAACTCGCCTTTGAAAGTGGTGGCAACACTCACGCTGTCAAACACTGCATCAACAGCCACGCCGCTCAAGCGTTTTTGCTCATCTAAAGGGATGCCGAGTTTTTCAAAGGTTGCCCGCAACTCTGGGTCGACCTCGTCCAAACTGGAAAGCTGCTTCTTCGGCTTGGGGGCCGAGTAATAGATGATGTCCTGGTAGGGGATGGTTCCGAAGGTCAGGTTGGGCCACCAACGCGGTTCTTCGAGGCTAAGCCAATGGCGATACGACTTGAGTCGCCATTGCAACAACCAGTCCGGCTCTTGTTTTTTGGTGCTGATGGTGCGGATGATGTCTTCGTTGAGGCCGGGCGGAATGGCGTCAGCCTCGATAGCCGTCACGAAGCCATGCTCATATTCACGGTTGGCAAATTCTTCGATGGTAGTAGTCGAAGTCGACATTGGCTCATTCTCAAAACAATCAGGGTCGGGTTAAAGTCAACAAGGCAACGCGTTCGGGCAATTGCTCGCGCAAGCGTCGCACGATGGGCAACTCGCCGGTGAGCAGATCTTGCAAGGTCACTTGTTGGAGGATGTGCTGCATGTACTCCGCCAGGGTCTGCCACAGGCCACGCAGATGGCAACCATCCGTGTGGACGCAGGGGCCGGTGGTCTCTGGGCCAGCATGACGCGAGCAGTAGCCTGGGTCGTCGAACAGTGGTTCCCCCAGAGCGAGCAACGCTTCTCCCAAGCTGATCTCGTCGGCCGGCCGAGACAGGTGGTAACCGCCGGAGCGTCCGCGAACGCTTTCTACCAACCCTGCTTGCCGCAGCAGCATCAGCAATTTGCCAACGTAGGCCACAGAGAGTTGCTCGTGGGCAGCGATTTCCGGGATGGTGAGCGCTTGGCCGGCCCGAGCGAGCCGCAACAAACAGCGCACGCCGTACTCCTCCTGGGCAGTGATTTTCATCGAAGCATCTCCTGTCCCTCTGATCGTATTCTTAGGGGATACCCTACTTTTTTGTCAAGTATTACTGCCGCCTTTTCTGCAACTCTTCTCTTGGAATCCGCCCAACGGCTGGGTTATACTCCTCTTCGACCACTGGCTCTCTTGCTCCGGAGGTGTCGCGTGCGTCCGCTTCTCGTTCTCCTTGCACTAGTTCTGATGCTCTGTTGGGCTGCTACGGTCTTGGGCATATCTTCGATGGCTTCAGCCAACACCTGGCCGGGAGCCAAACTGTATTTTAGCTCGTTGCCGGTTTGGTCCGGGCCGGCTTGGTTTGATTATCTCGCCGTGGCCGCTCTGGTGACTGGTTCGGTGTTGTTGGTCCGTTTGCAACGGCAAGGTGTTTCGTTTGGTGCCAGCCTTGCACGATTAGTACTTGGAGTTGTCCTCGTCCTCGTGGGACTGATCGGTTGGATCTGGTTCGGTCTGCGGGTGCCCAACCTAGCTCTGCAGTTGCCCTCTGTCAGCATGAGCAGCGAACCGTTCTATCGTCCCGGCCTTAGCAAGGTTGTCCTCGCTTACCATGGCCAAACGCCGCAGACGGGCGGACCGGTGCTGTTTGCTGACGGCTCCGTGTCGATGCTGAGTGCCGAACAATTCGCCAAGCAACCCCAGGCGATCCCACCTGAGTATGAGCCGGTCGATGCCATCATGCCGTACACTGGCCCGGTCGATCCCGATCTGGTGCCCTCGGCTGGCGGCAGCGATGAGGAGGTGGTGCTTCGTCGCGCTGAGCGGCGTTCGCAGATTAGCAAAGATCTCAAACACATCGGTGAGCAGTATTATGCCTTTGGCCGACGTGAAGGCCGACCGCCCCAACGGCTAGAGGAATTGGCCCTGAGCGACGAATTGGCTGCGGCCGTGCGAGCAGGTACCTATGCGGTGCATCTGGGCTGGGGGTTGACGCCACCGTCCACGATTGGACTGCAAAAGCAGTTGCGTGTGGCCCTGTTTTTGCGATGGGCTAGCTTTCACCTTCTGGGGGCGGGTTTGGCCGTATTGCTGGCTTCGCAGTTGGCCCCGCGAGCCACCTCTGTATCAGCGGTGTGAGCGCGTTTATATTTCTCATTGTATTCCTCATGCCCCTGACAAACTGGTTTGAGTCAGCTAGGATACAGTAGAAGAGTTCCGTCTCTGTCCGAATCAGCGCTAGCTTCTGCCATTCCTAAAAAAACGTGACCCCGCCCGTCCTTGTGGGTCGCTGGGGACCAATTGGATCATGAAGAACAACCTTCCCACTCGCAGGCGTCGTCTCCATCTGGAGCGCCTTGAAGACCGTTGCGTCCTCTCGGCCGGCATGGGGGAGAATGCCCTAATCCTCCTGGCCGACGGCCAACTGGAAGTAGTGCCGGTGTCACCACCGCGCTGCACAAG
>JBDNDE010000061.1:0-17711 GCA_046719305.1 Gemmataceae bacterium
TAGTTGGAGGGATGTCGACAGCCAAGGCGGCCTTGCAGATTGACGCTAAGCAACTCGCCCACAACGTCGGTAAGAAGAACGTCCGGGTGAACTTGATCTCGGCAGGGCCATACGCCTCCCGGGCAGCCAGCGCCATCGGCACCGAGGAACACAGCATTCACAAGATGATCGAGTATGCCGCCGCTCGCTCCCCTCTGCCGCGGGGTATCACGGCCGAGGAGGTGGCCAACACCACGGCTTTTTTGTGTAGTCCGCTGTCGTCAGGCATCACTGGGCAGGTGATTTATGTGGATTGCGGCTACAGTAGCATGGGCGTGTGAGATATATCTGCAGAGGGCAAGGTGGAGTACCCATTCATTTAGCCCGTAAGTGTCCCCTGCGGCTGATCAATCCAGCAGGCCGTATTTTTTCATCTTTTTATATAATGTTACGCGGCTGATCCCCAACGCGCCGGCCGCTCGGGAACGGCTGTAACCATGTGCTGCCAGGGCGCGTTCGATGGTTTGGCGTTCCGTGGCTTCGCGATGATCGCGTAGCTTCTCATGGCCGTTAATGCCCAGCGAAGCTGAGCGCAGCCGCATAGCCTGGCAGCTATCGTGAACCATGGGCGGCAGATGTTGCGGCAGCAACTCGTGCCCGCTGGCAAGTAAAACCGCTTGTTGTAAGGTGTTCTCCAGTTGGCGGATATTACCCGGCCAGGGGTGTGATTGCAGCAACTGCAACACCTCGGGGGATATGTCAAAAAGCTCTTTTTTGAAGCGATTGGTTAGACGCCCCACGATGCCGCGAGCCAGAAACGCAATGTCGCCCGGCCGCTCCCGCAAGGCAGGCAAGTGAAACGACATCACATTGAGCCGATAGTACAGATCCTCACGGAAGCGGTGGGTGCGAACAGCCTCTTCGAGATCCCAGTTGCTAGCGACGATGAGCCGAGCCGCAGAGAGCTTGGTCTGGTTGCTACCAACCGGTTCAAATTCGCCCGTTTCGATCACGCGCAACAAGGCGGCCTGCTGCTCCAGAGGCAGCGTGTCAATCTCGTCGAGCAGCAAGGTTCCCGCGCCGACCGCCTCGAACTTACCCAGCTTGCGTTCGGTGGCACCGGTGAACGCCCCACGTACATGGCCGAAGAAGGTGCTTTCGACCAGATTGGCAGGAATCGCTCCACAGGGCACAGCAAGAAAAGGTGCCTGAGCACGGGGGGAAAGGTCGTGCAGCAGCCGCGCCAGATGGGTTTTGCCGGTTCCGGTCTCACCGGTCAGTAGCACAGTGACATCGTGTTGCGCTGCCAGGGCCAAACGCTCTACCAAGGGGATCAGCGAGGGAGTCTGTAAACCCAATCGCCGGGCCAGCGTGTCTTCTAATGTCTCGTGGATTGGCTGCTGCAAATCCGGTGCCCGCTTGGCTTGCTGATGTACACACTGCTGCAGTTCTTGGCTTTGTTTAGGCCAACCGAAGCGGCCAACCACATGAGGCAACAGGGCAGCCAGATGGCGTCCGGGGCTACAGCTGGGACAGGCATCCACGAGAACCAAACGAATCGGCAAGCGTTGTAGAACAACCTCCTGTACTAATCGCATGACCCGATCGGCATCGGTCGGGGTAGTCGCCACCAGCAGCCACAACGCCGGCTGCTCACGATCAAAATGGTTGCGTGCTTCATCGAGGGTTAGGCGTGAGAACACCAAACCACTTGACGAGTGCAGAAACGTCAAGAGGGTTTGCCCAAGGCGTCCATCATCGACGATCAGAGCCAGGCGGCTACGAGGCATAGATTGCCCACATTCTCAGGGGAATGTTTCGTTTCCTTAACATGGGACATGTTCTGCAGATTGTCAAGAAACGGAAACATCCCTCAGATCATATAACTCCACGACGGATCGCTGGGGTTGGCCGGCTCCATCTCTTGCCGCCTTGGGCAATGAGCGCAGCGATCTTCACCGAGTAACTCGTAGGCTCGCCGTACCGCTCGTAACGTGCTAGTCATTGCTGGTTCATCGGCCGTCTTTTCCAGAAAGACCCGATCTTCGGGCAACCAGTGGTGGAAACGCAACCGCCGTAGAGCGGCGGCTAGGTCGGCCCGGACGCCGCAAAGCAACACCACCACGCCACGCTGGGCCATGTCCTCCAGAAAATGTTGCAGAAGCTCCAGGCAGACCATGTCGGGGTTGCGCGCTCGTTTGAGGCGTAAGACGACCACCCGCACCTGCGGGCGTTCTCGCAGGCGGTTGAAGACGGCCTCCAGTTCGGGGCCGGCTCCGAAGAACAACTCTCCCTCCAGACCGAGGATTACCAAACGGTCACACTCAGGGTCAGCTGGTTGGCGTTCACGCACCACCCGACCAGGTGAAACGACGAAATGGGTCACGATCAACCGGGCCGCCCGAGGGACGAACAGCACAAATGACAAAAAAACACCAATGAGAATACTAAATTCGATAGAGATGAATACAGCTGCACTCGCTGTACCCAGCACTAGCCAGCGATCGTAGCCTAACGCCCGCAGACTGTAAGCCAGACGCGGCCGATCTACCAATCGCCATGCCGTTACTAGCAACAGTCCCGCCAACGCCGGCCGGGGAACATACTGGGCCAAATCGGCTACCGTAAGCAGGCACCCGGCCACAACCACGGCGGCAATTACACCCGACCAGCGGGTTCTTGCGCCGGCTTGGTAGTTGATGGCCGAGCGCGTCAAGGAACCCGAACCCGGAATCCCCTGAAATAGACCACCGGCCAGATTGGCGATGCCCTCGGCCAGGCATTGGGTGTTGTAGTCGAGCTTTTCGCGGGTGCGGGCTGCGATCGACTTGGCAATAGCAATCGCCTCCAGCAGCCCCAATAGGGCGATCGCAGCGGCACTGCCTGCTAGAGGTCGAATCCAGCCCCACTCGACCTGTGGAATCGAAAAAGCTGGCAGTCCTGGCGGCACGATAATCGGCTTCTCGCTCCAGCCGCACGCCTGAGCCACGAGACTAGCAACGATGAGGGCAAGGAGCATATCGGGCAACGGAAAACCGAGACGGTTACCCAGGCCACGCAACCCCACAGTCAATCCAGCCGTCCCCAGCCCGATGGCCAGGGCCAGCGGTTGCGGGGTCGCGGCCCCAACCGATTCGACTAGCCGCCAGATCAGCGGTTGCTCGCTGTGCCCGATTAGAGGAATGGCCAGCAAGTTGGGAATCTGGCTGAGGGCCACCAGAAGACCGGCCCCAAGCATAAATCCAAGGATGACCGACTCGGAGACATACCGGGTCAGGTCGCCCAGCTTGAGGAAATAAATCAGCACCTGAAACAGACCGACTAGCAAGGTGAGCGTGAAGACGGCCTGATGGTAAGTGACGCTATCGCCGAGTTGCAGGCTGCCGATTGCTCCAAGTACCACCAGCGAAATGGCATTGGTTGGTCCGTTGATCAGATGCGATGAGGACCCCAGCAGTGATCCCACTGCCGTCATCACCACGGCGGTGTACAAGCCGTGGCGCGGCTCGACGCCGGCAATCAGGGCGTAGGCCATCGCCTGGGGAAGGGCAACAGCGGCGACTGTAAGCCCGGCGATAAGGTCAGCCCGAACGATCGACACCCAGGAGGCAGCAGCAGCGTTCATGCCAGCGTGTTAGGACTTTCCTGTCGGAGGTCAAGAACGTGAACCCACGCACAGCATCGCACGATCCCAGCAGGCGATACAATACGCAGCGTTGCCCTATCTTGTACCTCGTTGCTGGGCCGCTTGCCCATGAGATCGGCTTGCCCCGCGCCTTTGCCTCTGGAACCGCTCCTGTATGCCTACCTAGATGCAGGCGTTCGACCCTTGGCGGAGTTGGCTCAAACGCCGGGGCTAGGTCCACGCTTCGAGGCGATCCTCGCCGCCACGGCCCGATTTCTGTACAGCGAGTTTCTCGATCGCGCCGACTCGGAAACCTGGTTGGACGCACTCTTGCGTTTTCATGTCGCAATGGGCAGCTACCATGCCGATGTCCTCCGCCAGCGAGCAGGCTTTGTCCGCCACGCCGTCGCTTCCTTGTTGCGTGGACGCGCAAGCTGGGCAGAAAAGCTGGCCGCTTGTTTGGAACCCGAGGGGCCTTATCGTGTTGTCGGACTCGGTCCGACTTTTTGGTCTGGCCTCGTGCAGTCTCTTTCGCCGTTACGCTTGCCGGCCTGGACCCCGCAAACCTGGCATGGCCTGGAACGTTTGGGCCTGGCCCCGCTCGGGGGGGGCCAGTCCGTTCGCGACCGCTACGAGGCCCTGCAAACGGCCCATCATCGCATTCGTCGCTTGGCTCCGCACTTGACCGCCTTGCATGTCGATCATTTTTTGTCTTTGGTTGCCGAGATGCCCGGCCGAGATCTGTTTGCCGGGGCGGCTCGGGTCGGCTTGTCGCCGTTTAGCCCGGAGCGCGGCGAGTTGCGGCAGACGCTCAAACAACGCGGTCATGCCTTGGCAGTAGCCCAAGATGCCTTCACTCAAGCGTTGCACGATCAAGATGCCGCTGCCCTGCTTGAGGCGTTGGCTGTCGTCGAGCGTGGGCGGATCTCTCCATCGCCGGTGATGCTCGACTGGGCGGAGCGGCTGTGGCGGGCCGACGACCCCTATCCCCTACTGGCCGACTTCTGGCGGCAGCCGCCTTTCGCCGGTGCGGGACTCTGGTGGCCGACAGCCGTGTTGCATTTACGCGATCCGATGCGTTACCTGCCCTGGGGGGAGGCCCATCGAGCGGCCCAGGCCCGCTTGGACGACGGCGTTGATCCCGGTGATCCGCCGGCGGAGCGGTATCGTCGCTTCAATGCGCTTGCCGAGCAGCTGCGCCAGCGGCACGCCTTGCATCCGTTGCAGTTGCCAACCCTGCTTGCTTCGCCGCTGCCGGCCATCTCCCCAGAGTTTAGCGGCTTTCCGCCGCAGTGTTTCCGTTTGCTGAGCGAGTTATCGGCCAACAATCAACGTACGTGGATGGAGGTCCATCGCAACCGCTTTCAATATTTCGTGCGTGAGCCGCTAGTAGAGTTGGCCCGAGTTCTCAGCGAGCAGTATGTTACGCCGTTGCTCAACATACGCCAGGGCTGGAATCTAGATACTACGCGGTGCTTGACTCGAATGATTAAAAACAACCGTGGCCGAGGCGGACGGTATGCGACGACGCACGGGATCACGTTTGCTCGACCGGGCCGACGGGGGGCCAAACTCGTCGTGCGACTCGACGCCAGTGGAGTGAGTTTCGGCTTCGTCGCCGGCACCGACCGCGAGCGATTGCGTCAAGCTGTAGCCGCCGATCCCGAGCCTTTCGCCGCTTCAGGGCTGCCGCTGGATTGGCTGCAAGCGGACCGGCCGGTGTGGTTGCAACATCTTGCCGCCCAGGATCCGTTGGTTGCCTCGCCGGCACTGCTCGAACGCATCCTGGAAACGTTCAACCAGCTGCTGCCTTTTTTGGCCGTCTGTGTTTCCTCCGACGCGCCAGCCGGCTCGCAGCCGGGCATTTCACCGCCTGCTGCTCAGAGCCTATGGAGCAAGCGTTACGATGTGGCTGCGTTCCTGGCTGAGACAGGTCTGCCGGCGACTTGGTTGCAGCAGGTACGCGAGTTGTTGCGATGGAAGCGGCAACTGATCCTGCAGGGCGTGCCGGGTACGGGCAAGACTCATATTGCGCGTTGCCTGGCACGGCTGTTGACCGCAGGCAATACCGAAGCGGTGTGTGTGTTGCAGTTCCACCCCGGCTACAGCTACGAGGAGTTTATCGAGGGGATCAAGATCCGCAGCGAGCCGCGTCAAGCAGATGGTTCGACCCAGATCAGCTATCCAGTGGAAGAGGGGATTTTGTTGCGTGTAGCGACGCGAGCAGCCGAGCAGCCCTCCCAACCGTATGTTTTGATTCTAGATGAAATCAACAGAGGAAATTTGCCTCGCATCTTTGGCGAATGCTTGTATCTGCTAGAATATCGCGATCAAGCGGTGGAACTCCCTTATTCTCGACGTTGGTTTCGGTTGCCGCCTAACCTCTATCTGATCGGTACGATGAATCCAGCCGATCGCTCGATTGCGCCGTTGGATCAGGCGTTGCGACGGCGTTTTTCCTTTGTCGAGATCGGGCCCGATGAACAAGTGCTGACGGCCTGGTTGGCAGCGCATCCGCCGGTAGGCGGTCCGGCCCTGGCCAGCCGTATCGTTTTTCTGTTTCGGCGGCTCAACGAGCGACTACGGCAAGACCTCGGGCCCCACGCGCAGATTGGGCATAGCCATTTCATGGTGCCCGGCCTAGACGAGGCAGGGGTGCGGCTGATCTGGCGGCATCACGTCCGGCCCCTGCTGGAGGAATGGTATGCCGGCCGCCCCGAGCGTGTGGTCGCCTTGGAGGCGCTGTTGGACAAACCGCCCCGACCAACGAAAAGTTCGGCATAATTTCGATCTGTCCTGTGGGACTCATCGTTTATCTGAGTATGGTTACGGCAAATTGAGCATGCCTGAGCTTAGGGGACTAGTAGGCGGCGGTCCGGGAGGACGAGGCAGCAACAAAATCTGGGATTGGCTCAAAGGGCTAGGTGCCCGCGAGTTGGCCCGCCGTGAGCTGCCCCATCTGCTGGAAATCATGAACCGCGCGGTCGAGACCACTAAACTACCCGTCAAAGACCAGTTCGCTGCCGAAGCTTCCCTCCCAGAGAAACCGCCCGAGATACCACGAAAGCCGGGGCAAGCCGATGAGCCGGGCGACCCAAAAGCCTGAAGCAACAAACGCGGATCGGTCCGACGAGGAACTGCCGGCGCGTTTTTTGGCAACCCTCATTTTCTGCACCTTAAGCAGGCGAGGCATTGGGCGAATTGTGGTTGTGCTGGACGGGGGGATGAGGTAGAAGGGCCATCCGGTCGCGAAGGTCGTATCCCCTCGTCCCGATGCTCGCCACCACCCGGGAATCGACCTCTCCAACTCAACGGGAGGAACGTATGCCACCGATTACCCGCTGCCCCTACCTGTTGTTGCTTCTGCTCCTTTTGGGGCTTGCGGCGGTGCCCGGTATTGCGTATGCCGACATCATTTATGGCCTGACGGCTTCACAATCGCTGATTCGCTTCCCCGGTGGCCAGCCTGCCGAGTTTACCACTATCGGCCCTCTAACCGGTGAGGTGGGAAATCAAACGGTGGTGGCCATCGACTTTCGCCCACGAGATGGGACGCTGTTCGCCCTGTCGTATAACAACCAGAACGGCAAGGCCCAGTTGTATCGGGTCAATCGCGGCACGGGGCGGCTGAAACCGGTTGGGGCAACTCTACAGTTTGAACCTAGCCCAGTCCAACGATTTTCCATTGACTTCAATCCGGTCGATGGCACCCTTCGGGCCATCGGAGGCGGGGGCGGCAATTATTGCCTCGATGCCGACACCGGGGTGATCCTGCGTCGTGGAGCAAGTCCGTTCGCGGTTCCCGAGCAAGCGGTGATTCTCTCGGGGACCGGCTTCACCAACAATTACCATGGTGCCAGCGAAACCCTGATGTACGCCTACAACTATTTAAGCGATCAGTTGGTTCGTTTCGTCGATCTCGACAGCGGCGCGACGCAGATCGTGGGCCACTCGGGGTTGTATACCATGACCCCCTCGATGGGCTTCGACATCAGCAGCCATACGGGACTGGCTTACCTCAATGCGGACAGCGACTTTTCGCAGAGCGACAATCTTTATAAGATTAACCTTACGACGGGGCGGGCGACTCTGTTGGGTACGATCGGCGTGCCAGTCACCGATATCTCCGTGCAACCCGAATCCAGCGACACGCTCCCGAGTGAAACCCCTGTCCCCGCAGCGTGGGTGTTGGTACTCTCAGGCCTCTGCCCACTGGGGCTATGCCGGCTGTGGCAACTCAGGCGTCTTCATCAAGCGGAGTAAGCTAGCGGAGCGACGAGAGATTCATCATGCTGTTGATGCTGCTGAGCCTGGTTGCAAGCGAACCAGTTGGGATGCCTCCGAATCAGGCAGACCAGCAAGCAACCGTGAAATATTTGCGAGCGTTACAAACAGAAACGGGTTCGTTTCGTGCCTCGGCTAAGGACCAAGCCAGCTTACGCTCCACGGTCGCTGCCGTTCGCGCCCTGGGCTATTTCGGCTCCGAGGTGCCACGCTCTGCGGATGTGGTCCAGTTCCTTCTTTCGTGTCAGGATGCCAAAACAGGCGGCTTTGCCGACACACCCCAGGGAAAGCCCGATCCGGTGGTCACGGCGGTTGCCCTGATGGGCATGGCTGCCTTGAAGATCGACAACCCCAAAGCCCGCGACCGTGCCGTGGCCTGGATGGTGGCCAAGGCCCGCACGTTTGAAGAGATTCGCATGGCCGCCGCCGGGTTAGAGGCTGCCGGTGCCCGAGGCGAACGGAACGCTGAGTGGATCGCCGTTCTGCGCAAGCAGCAGAACTCCGACGGTACTTTTGGCAAAGCGAACAACCTGGCGAGCGAGACAGGCGGCAAGGTGGCCTGTCTGCTACGCTTGGGTGCGATGCTCAGCCAAACCCAGCAGGATGCCATTGTCAAAGCCCTGGACAAAGCCCAACAACCCGACGGCGGCTTCGCCGCCGACGCCGATCAACCCTCGGATCTGGCTACCACTTACCGCGTCTTGCGTACCTATCACTTGCTCGGTCGCCAACCCGCTCGCCCCGCCGATCTGTACGCCTTTTTGGCCAAATGTCGTCACCCCAAGGGCGGCTACGGCATTGCTCCGGGACAGGCTCCCTCGGCTAGCGGTTGCTATATGGCCGGCATCGTTCTTTCCTGGCTGAACAAATGATTGCACATGTGGCTCTGGGAAGTAATCTCGGCGATCGCGCCGCCTATCTGTGCTATGCCGTCGAAGCATTGCAACGCGAAGGGGTGCGAATCGTGCGGCGTTCGTCGCTGTATGAAACCACACCGGTGGGCGGTCCCGAGGGCCAAGCTCCTTATATCAATGCCGTTTTGGAAATCGAAACGGACCGCGACCCCGAAGCGTTGCTGGCGCTGCTGTTGCAGATCGAAGCTGAGTGTGGGCGCGAACGCACCGAGCGTCACGGACCACGAACGCTCGATCTCGACTTATTGCTCATGGAGTCGATTGTTCATTCCTCCCCGACGCTCCTTCTTCCCCATCCGCGCCTCCACGAACGCTTGTTTGTGCTGGAACCGCTGGCCGAGATCGCTCCGGGGGCCGTGCATCCGCTGCAGGGCAAAACCATTGCCGCCTTACGTGCCGAGTTACTAGGCCTGACCGCCTGGGGAACTTCACCGGCCCGCGAATTGGCCGGCCTACGCGTGCTGGTGACTGGCTCGACCAGCGGTATCGGTCGGGCCATCGCCGTCGAACTTGGCAGCGCCGGTGCTTGGGTCATCGTCCACGGCCGACGAGACGGCTCTGCCGTGGTCACCGAAGTGGAACGCCGCGGGGGCCGGGCCGCGTTTCTGGCGGCCGATTTACGTGAGGCGGACGCCTGCCTGCGTTTGGCCCACGAGGCCTGGCATCTGTTTGGCGCACTTGATGCGGTCATCAATAATGCAGGGGCCGATACGCTCACCGGAGAGGCGGCCAAGTGGGAGTTTGAGCGTAAACTCGAAGAATTGTTGCGTGTAGATGTGTTGGCTACACTTACTCTTTCACGCCAACTTGGTAGACGGATGAAAGCACGCGGTCGAGGTACCGTGATCACCATGGGCTGGGATCAGGCTGAAACCGGTATGGAGGGCGATTCGGGCGAACTGTTCGCCACCACCAAAGGAGCAATCATGGCGTTCAGTCGCTCGTTGGCGTTGTCGCTGGCACCCGAGGTGCGGGTGCATTGCCTTGCGCCAGGCTGGATTCGCACTGCCTGGGGCGAAACCGCGCCGGAGGAATGGGTTCAACGGGTCTTACGCGAAACGCCCCTGCGACGCTGGGGCACCCCCGAGGATGTCGCCGCCGCTGCACGGTGGTTGCTCTCCCCGCGGGCCGCTTACTTCAACGCTCAGATCGTCCGCGTCAACGGCGGGGCCATTCGCTAAACTGATTTTTGGCTTCAAACGTGGTTCGCAAAGACGCATGCAGGAGAGGTAGCGATGAACTGTCGGCCTGGCCCGGTCGTGTTGCTTTTGTTGCTGAGTCTTGCTGTTGGCTCAGCTCAGCCTGACAAAAAAATCCGCCGCGAAACCCAAATCGCGGGCAAAACCATCGCTGCCTGGACGGCCGAACTCCAAAAAGGTATGGCTGAACCGGCGGTGTTGCGTGCCTTGATGCAAGCTGGACCCGAGGCCAGGCCAGCCATCCCTGCTCTGATCAAGCAACTCGAAGGCGAGGCCAACTTTATGCAGATGCTGGTCGTCTTGACGCTGGCCAAGATCGGCCCCGATGCCGTGCCCGCATTACGCAAAGCTCTGGATAGCCGCACCGCCAACACCCGCGTCTTAGCTGCTCGTGCCCTGGGTCTGATCGGCGATCCGGCCGCGCTACCCAATCTCTTGGCAGCCCTGAGCGACCGCGACCCCAGCGTGCGGCGTGCAGCGGCCACCGCCCTGGGTCAAGTGGGCAACAAGGGGGCAATCGGCTCGTTAAAGAAAGTGCTTGACGATCCCGACGACGAGACACGTGTCGAGGCCGCTGCCTCGTTGTGGAGCCTGGGCAGCGATGGGACCGGACTGCACGCCTTGCGGACAGCCCTAACCAGCAAAGACGAGACGCTCCGCTTGCGGGCCTTGCAGATCCTTGCTGAGATGGGCACCAAAGCGCGAGCCGCAGCGGACGATGTGGCTAAATGCCTCCAAGAGGAATCGCTAGCAGTACGTTTGCAAACAGTTGTGACGCACTACCGCTTAGGCGGGGCGATTGAGCCAGCTTTGGCCGTGGTCCACAGCGCCCTGAAGAATAAGGAGGACCGGCTTGATGCCGTCGCTGCCCTGACCAACCTGGCGGAGAACGAACAGGCTGCGAAGCTTTTACGCGAATGGGGAAAAGATCCTGACATTCCCATTCGTCGAGAAATAGCGACTGTTGGCCTCGTCGAAGGAGGAATCCAGGATCGGGATGTCGCCGTCCGCTGGTGGAGCGCCTTGCATGCTCTGACTTGCAAGCCCAACGTGGCTCAACTCGACGAGTTGATCCTAATCGTGCGGGAGGGGCTGCTTGCCGATGACAAAAAACAACCTCACGCCGACACCATCCTAAGCGTGCGTCATCCGATGCGGGCCACTACCGCCTTGCTGACACTGCTTCGCGAAGGCTCGGCTCGGCTACGGCTCGAAGCAACGCAACTGCTCGCCTTGCCCGGACTTGATGCTCGCCCCGCTGTCGAACCCTTGCTCGCTAGCTTGGCCAGCGAGGACAAACTGCTCCGACGTGCGGCCGCCGAGGCCCTAGGAGCGATCGGCCCGGAGATGCTTCCGCGATTGCGTACATTGCTGGACAGTAGCGACCCCCGCGTTCGAGAGGCTGCCGCCCGAGCCGTGGCCCGAATCGGCATCCCGGCACGTGCCTTAGCCGGCAAACTGCTGGAGCGTCTGCGGGAGGGAGAGGCGGCCGAGCGTATCCAGGCAGCCTTAGCCTATTGGCGTGTCGAGGGCGAATCGGAAGGCCCGCTAGCGGTTCTGGATAACCTACTCAAAGATGTGGATATCAACGAACGCTGGGAGGCAGTCGAAGTCATTGGCCAGATTGCCAGCGAAGCTCAGCCGCCGATCAAGGGGCTAACGGAGGTATTGGTGAATCTGCTCAAGGATCGGGATGCGCGCGTGCGGGCAATGGCGGCTCGTTGGTTGTGGCGACGGGTGCGGCAGAGCAAGCCCGTGGTGCCGCTCCTGCGTGACGTGCTTAGCGGACGTGATGCCCTGGCGCGACGCTTTGCCCTGGAAACATTAGGCGAACTAGATGAAGAAGCTCGGCCGACGCCGCTGCTGGTCGCCGCCCTGGAAGAACGGGACCCTAACCAACGTCTGGCCGCCATCGAGGGGCTGGCCCGCCTGGGCGATACTCAGACGCTGCTCACTGCGCTGTCGGGCAAATCACGCACGGCCGAGGGAGCACGCCTAGCCTTCACTCGCCTAGGCAAAGGAGCCGAGGCGGCTCAGTATCTCGCCGCCCTGGAGGCCAAAGACGAGGCTGCCCGCAAACGCCTGTCGGCTCTGCTGCATCCGCAGAGGCCCTGAGAACTGGCAAGCAACACCAAGAAGGCATACGATGGATTGTATTGTCCACCCTAATTTTTCCAGGAGCTTCTCTCCATGCGGTTCTTCATTGTTTGGTTGGCCCTGGCTGGGACATGCCAGGCCGCCCCGACGCTAGTTGGCTCGACGACCCCCCTACCCCCGCTTGCCTCGGGTATGAAAAACCCCGAGTCGGTTTGCATCGGTCCCGACGGCCGAATTTACGTCACCTGCATCGGCGAATTCGATGCCAAGGGCGACGGCAAGGTGGTGGTGATTGTCGATGGCAAGCCGGTCGATTTTTGCACGGGACTGGATGACCCCAAAGGGATCGTGACGTTTCAAAATGGGTTTTTCGTCGCTGATCGCGATAAGGTTCTCCGAATCGACGCCAAAGGCAAGGCGACGGTCTTCGCCGACACCAAGGCTTTCCCCACCCTGCCGCAGTTTCTCAATGATGTCGAGGTCGATCCGCAGGGGAACGTCTATGTCAGCGACTCTGGCGACCTCAAAGGCAAGGGCGGCAAACTCTTCAAAATCAGCCCGCGCGGCAAAGTCACACTCTTGGCGGACAGCACCACGCACGCTGGCTTTCAGTCGACCAACGGTCTGCGTCGCACCAGCGAGTATCATCTGCTAGTGCTCGATTTCTACAGCAACGACCTGCTGCGCGTTCGGACCAGCGACGGTCAGACCGAAAAGGTGTATTCGGGCGTGGCCAAGGCCGACGACGGCATCGCCATCGACCATTTCGGTCGAACCTACCTGACCAGTTGGAAAGAGGGGACGCTCTGGCTGCTGGAAAAGCCGACTGCCCGGCCGCGCCTCTATGCCCAGGGCTTCGAGCAGGCCGCCGACTGTTGCCTGTCGGCCGATGGCAAGTCGATTTTGGTGCCCGACATGAAAGCCGGCACGCTGACAGCAGTACCGATTCTGTCCACGGGCGATACCAAGCTGGAGGCCAAGATCGTGCCAGCCTTTGACGAAATTCAGTGGGAGGGGTTCACCCCCGCCCCTGAAAAGGGAGCGCAGACGGAGTTTCGGCCGTTGGTGGTGACTCATGCCGGAGATGGCAGCGGTCGGACGTTTGTACTGGAGCAACGCGGCACGGTCTATGTGATTCCCAAGGGGATGACCAGGGGAGTGGCCAAGGCCTTTTTGAACTTGCGAGACCGAGTCAAGTACACGGTCAATGAGAACGAGGAAGGGCTATTGGGCATCGCCTTTCCGCCCGACTTCAAAGAGACTGGCGTTTTTTATGTCTATTACACCCCTAAGCGCAGGCCGGGCGAAAAGATGACCAATCGGCTGTCTCGATTTAAGGTGAGCAAGGAAGATGCCAACCGCGCTGAGCCGGCCTCTGAAGAAATCCTACTTACCTTCGACAAGCCGTTCTGGAATCACGATGGCGGCACGCTGGCCTTCGGCCCCGATGGGATGTTGTACATCGCAGTCGGCGATGGCGGCGCGGCCAACGACCCCTACGGACACGCACAAAATCTCAACTCGTTGCTCGGCAAGATTCTGCGGCTCGATGTGCGTGGGACCAAGGGTTACGCTATTCCCAAGGACAACCCCTTCGTGGGCAAGGACAAGGCCCGCGGCGAAATCTGGGCATATGGCTTCCGAAACGTCTGGCGGATGAGCTTCGACCGGGTCACCGGCACCCTGTGGGCCGCTGACGTGGGCCAGAACCTCTGGGAAGAGATCAACCTAGTGGAAAGGGGGGGCAACTATGGCTGGCGTAACCGCGAAGGGCAGCACCCCTTTGGCCAGAACGGCCAGGACGCCCAGGCCAAGGAGATGATCGAACCGATCTGGGAGTACCACCACGATCTGGGCAAATCGATCACTGGCGGTCATGTGTACCGCGGCAAGGCCGTGCCCGCTCTGGTAGGCAAGTATCTTTATGCCGACTATGTCAGCGGCGATGTCTGGGCGCTGGACTACGACGCTAAGCAACGCCGAGTTGTGGCCAACCACACGCTGCGTAAGGGCGGTTTTGCGGTAATGTCGTTCGGTGAGGATGAAGACGGCGAGGTGTACCTGCTGACCATGTCCGGCGACGGCAAGGGGATCTACAAGTTTGCACGCTGAATCTGGATGGGGTAGAAAGGTTTGCCCCAGAGGGATTCAAGAAACCGCCCGCTGACGCGGGCGGCTTTCATTCCCAAGAGAGTGGATCGTGTTTGCTGACAAAGTGGTCGTGGGCTTTTTGGCTCCTATTTGATTCTGTTACAATTCGTTTTCCTCCACGACTGAAATAACGTCACGTTGTTCTAAATCGTCAGGTCATACTCACGGCCCTTGCCTCTTTCGCGGTCACGTCGTGGTTTTCAGGTTGTGGAGACTGGCCAAGCTGAATCGGGGGCAATCCCTCGTTGCATTCGCTAAAGGGCCAGATCATGATATCCAGATGCCGATAAACCACTTCCTGGTCAGCAAGGAGAAAACCATACACATCCCGCTTCAACGAATTCTCGGCGTTGGAATCGGCCACGCCGTTTGCCACCGACCCGTCAGGCTAAGGTAATAGAAGTTGCTCATCAGGAAGGGGGACGGCCCCCGAAGGCGTTGACGCACCAAGGGCTAGACAAACGGCATGTCCGACTCTGCGGTGGATATCGGCGGTGTAAGAGGCACGCACGGAAAGGTCTGTCGGCAAAATGCTTGGACACACTTTGCCCAGAGATGGTTCTGTGCAGACTCAGCGGCCGAACCGTCGATGCCTAGACTATGGAGGATTCCGCACTTGTTGCATGGTTGGCGTTGTCTGTTGGTGGTCTGTCTGAGCCTGCTGTCGGGTTGCGGCTCCAAGCCGGAACTGGCAGTGGTTCAGGGCCAAGTTCGTTTTCGAGGCCAACCGCTGCGTGGTGGCGTGGTTGTGTTCGTACCTGACCGGGTCCGTGGCACTTCGGGCGACTTGGCCATCGCTGAGTTGTCAGCCGATGGCAGCTTCGAGCTACAGACTAAAGGCCAACCGGGATGTCGGCCCGGCTGGCACCGGATCAGTATTGCCTCGTTGTCCTCAGAGATCGAGTTGCCGGTCCACTATCGTGATCCGACCCTCTCAGGGCAGGAAATGGAAGTCAAAGCCGGCGTGATCAACCGCTGCGAGATACGCCTGGATTGAAACATCTGGATTGAAACATAGTGAACGGAGACAGATCGTTGGGCTTTCAGCGTGCCTTTTTCTGTGCTGGCAAGGGTGGTTGGTCCTCGCCAGCCAGATAGGCCAGCAAGTCGCGCACGTCGGCATCGCTCCAGCCTTGTAATTGATTTTCTGGCATCAGGGAAGTTTTCTGAGGTTCGCGACTCTCGATCTCGCTAACCCGCACGCGTACTTGCTCCGTGGGTGTTTGCACGAGCAAAACCTTGCCGTCGTCGTTCAAGATTACGCCCGTAATGACTCGGCCGCGGTTGGTGCGAAGCAGGGTGGTTTGATGCTCACGCGGCACGCTAGCGTTGGGGTCGAGCACCTTGGTGAGGATGTACTGCGGGTTGCGCCGTTGCGAGCCGGTCAGTTCCGGGCCAATGGCACCGCCCTCGCCAAACATCTTGTGACAGGCCGCACAGGTTCGCTGGTATAGCAAGCGGCCGCGTGAACGGTCCCCCTCTTTGATCGCAAGCGATTTGTATTTGTTCATAAGAGCAACGCGATCCTTAGCAGTCGGCCGCAACGTCCCCCAGACCTCTTCAAGACGTTTGTTAACCCTAGGCTCGTTCAAGGCGGCCATCTGCCTGGCCCAGAAGGCAGAGACCTCGCTTCGCGGCACGGTTTTGGCCTCGATGGCATCAAGCAAAGCTAAAGCATAAGCGGGCCGGCTGGTTAAAGTGCCAATCACATCTTCGCGGGCCTCAGGAGGCAGACGGTGGTACCGCTCTAGCAAGCGTTTGGGTGTAGCCGGATCCTCAAATCGTGCCAGGGCACGAATGGCGGCGCGAGACAAATCCGCATCATCGAGTAAAGCAAGAACCAAGAGCCGATGGCTCTCGTCGCCCCGATCTAGTAGCGTCTCCAGGGCAAACATCCGCTCGGCCACGGCAGCTTTGGTGTCACGCACCAGACGCACTAGATCCGGCTTGACCCGTTCCAGGCCAAATTGCAGCGATAGTTGCAGTACTCGGCGTCGAATCTCGGCTTGGTCGCTGCCATGCAGGCGCTGGTATACCGTGGGCCAATCGCGTGGCATGGGCAGTTGGTTGCGCCCGGCCAAGGCTTCACCCATGCCGTTGAGGATGTCGCGTTGGACGGCCGCCTCGTCACTAGCCAAGAGGCTGCGTGTCAGCAGATCAAGGACGCCAGTAGTTTCGTCGACTTGCAGAGCCAGCCGTCGCGCCAAGTGACGACGCACCAGCGGAAAGCCCAATTGGTTCAGGTGTTTCGCTGCCGCCTCGGCAAAGGTCCCGGCTAGCGGCTCGATGCCGTACCATACCAGATGCGGCAGATAGGCGTCCTCGGCGTCGTCGCGATGTTGGGTCAGGGCCAGGGCGACAGGCAAGCGATCGGCCAGGGCCAGCCGTTGCAGCGCGGAGGCATAGGCGAGACGGACAGCGGCGTCTTTTTCGTCGCGAATCATCTCAACCAACTGTTTCTGCTCGTTGGGACGCAGCGGCTGCGTCGGCGCATCGAAACTCAGCCGCACTTGCCAACGCCTTAACACCGCCTCACGGGTAGAGGCGATGGCCTGCAAGCGTTGGGCAACGCTGCCGAGCGGTTCCCAGGTTCGCCACAACCACAGACCGCGTAAAGCGTAACGGTGGTCTTTGTGTTCGGCCAGTTGCCGCACCTGCGCGAGCGTGGCCTTAGCCAGGGAGCCGGCTAGGTGGCGTTCGCGGAGCAGTCGGGCCGCTTGGCGTGCTGTCCATTCGTTGGGCTGCGTCAGGGCCGCGACCAATTCCTGGTCACTGCATCGGCTCAGGTCCACCGCCTCGAACGGCTGTTCGCCGTAAACGACTTTATAGATGCGGCCGCTGGGATGCGTTTTATCATAGTTGTGGCATTCGCCGGTGTCATGCCAATCGACGACATACATATGACCATCATGCGAGGCCGTGACAATCAAGCCACGAAACCATTCGTCGTTAGCGAAGAGGAAGTCAGGGGCACGTTTGGCGACATAGCCAGATCCTTTACGCTCGATCAGGTCTTGATTCAACCGGTTGCCGTGGATGTTGCACATGAACAGTTGGTCGTGATACTTCGCAGGCCATTTGCCGCCCAGGTAAAACATCGCGCCGGCGTGGGCGTGACCGCCGCCCGCCTTGTCGTGTTCACCCTTGCCCCCGCGCGAACTGGTCCAACTGCCGCCGCCCCAATGAATATGTTCGGCTATGCTCTCGATCAACGAGAAGCGGTGCGGTTTGAGATCTTGGCCGTACATCCGCACGAAGTGGGCACCGGGCACAACATGAAAGACATGCTTGATCACGCAATTGGTGATGAACATCTCTCCGTGGCTATTGAAATCTAAACCCCAGGGATTGGTCGTTCCCCAGGCGACCGGCTCAAACTGATGTTGCTGCGGATGATACCGCCAGACCCCGTAGTTCATCGGCACGCGATCTTGCCTCGGGGTGCCCGGTTTACCCACATAG
>JBDNDE010000062.1:0-17708 GCA_046719305.1 Gemmataceae bacterium
TCGCCTGTCCCGCCGCGCGCAGTTTCCGCACGCGTTGTTCGACCTCGCGGCAAAGGGTGTCAACCTGCTGAAGCGAGTACCCCTCGGGCATCTGCATAGCGATTTCCAACTCGCTCTGATCGTCGCGTGGAATAAAATCCTTACCCACCATGCCAAACAGCACGGGGGTACTCAGCAATGTCAAAACGCTCAACAGCACAATCACCCAGCGGTTGCGCAGCGACCAACCCAGAACCCACACATAGGAATTCTCGATGATTCGCCACAGCCAGCCCTCTTTGCTCTTGCCCTCCTCGGGCAACAAAAATCGGGCACACAGCATCGGCGTGAGCGTGAATGAAATCCCCATGCTCATCAAAATGGAGAAGCCGACTACATATCCGAAACTCGAAAAGAAACGACCGACGGCCCCTTCCATAAAGGCAATCGGCACGAAGATAACCAGCAGCGAGAGCGTCGTCGCCAGGACGGCCAGAGCGATCTCGCTTGTGGCTGTCGAGGCCGCCTCCCAAGCCGATCGACCATACTCTTCCATGTGTCGGAAGATATTTTCATGAACAACGACTGCATCATCAATAACGATACCGACAGCCAGGATAAGACCAAGCATCGTAATATTGTTTAGTGTAAATCCCATTATCTGCATGAAATAAAACGTGCCAATGATCGATGTGGGAATGGCCATCGTGGCAATGAGCGTGGTTCGCCAATCGTTGATAAATAGCAGGATAGTGAGGCTGACGAGAATAACCGCGAGCAATAAGTGAGTGCGTACTTCTTGGATGGAACTACGGATGAAGCGGGATTGATCGCGGATAACCTCGGTCTGAACATCGGAAGGCAAAATCTCCTGCAACTCGGCCAAGCGTTTGCGGACGCGATCGACCACCTGCACGGTATTGGTGCCGCTCTGCTTCTGGATGATCAGCGACACCGCATTGTCACCAGCATACTCTTCGCCGTATTCTTCGATCCACTCTTTTTTCCATAACCGGCTCAACCCCCGGGCCTCCTCGCTGCCGTCCTCGACTCGGCCAACATCACGAATACGCACGGGTTGACCCCCGCGATTGGCTACGATGAGATCTTCCAGATCAGCGGGCGTCTGCACGCGACCGATCGTGCGAAGGACGAGTTCGCTACGGCCCTGATCGACACGTCCACCAGGGAGTTCCTGATTTTCTCGGATGAGGGCCTGACGTATATCTTCAATTGTGAGGTTCTCGTATTTTAAGAGCTTGTCTGGGTCAATCCATACATTGATGGCACGGGGCCGATTGCCCACAAGAATCGCTGCCCCCACACCGGGCAGGGTTTCGAGGTCTTCCTTGATTTGTTTGCGCGCGATTTCGGAAATTTCTCGCAGAGAGCGTTGACCGGAAATCGCAATCGTCATGATCGGCGCAGAATCGAGATTGAATCGGTCGATGATCGGCGGATCGGTTCCCTCAGGTAACTGGCTCAAGATCGTGCGAATCTTAGCATCCACCTCTTGGGCTGCGACGGCTCCATTTTTTTCAAGAACGAACTGAATGACGATCTGGCTAAACCCTTCTCTGGTCGTGCTGCGTAACTCATCAATCCCCGAGACGGTGTTGACAATCTCTTCGATTGGCTTGGTGATGCTCGATTCCATCTCTTCGACACTCGCGCCTCGCAGAGTCGTCGTGACCGAAACGATCGGCAAATCGACGTTAGGCAACAGATCGACCCCCAGCCGCGGGTACGCCGACAGCCCAAGAACGATGGGGGCGAGCACGAGTACGATGGTAAATACCGGTCGACGAATACAGATATCCCATATCGTCATAAAATTTTTCTCGTTAGAGGTTCTATGAGATTGAAGTTCTTCATGAAATTTATAGAAATATTTTGATTATCTACTTAAAATTGCTAAGCTTTCGGCTCACTCCGCATCGCTGGCGCACAATCCCGTTATCGCACCCGTACGGGTGTGCCATTAGCCAAAGCCGCTTGACCACTTAGGGCGACCTGCTCACCCGGCTTGAGGGAACCGATGACCTCGATCCAGCGTTCGGCCCCAGGGAGCACTTCTCCCGTGCGAACAGGAACGGTTCGGGCTTTGTCGTTTTCGATCACAAACACTTTGACTTCCCCAGCAAAGCGGTTGACGGCCTGCTCGGGCACGCACAGCACTTTTTCGGCAGCGCGGGTTTGGATGCGGGCCTTGGTAAACCCACCCGCTCGCAAGCGTCGGTCGCGATTATCCACCAACACTTCGACCGTGAAGGTACGCGACAGTCGATCTATTGTCGGGTTAACTCGCACTACTTTGCCCTCGAAGAACAACCCCGGGTATGCTTCGACTTCTAGTCGCACTGGTTGCTCGACCCGCACTTCGGCACTGTAGCGTTCCGGCAACGCGGCCACTAACTTCAGCGGTTGATCGATCACTAAGCGAAACAATTCCGTCTGGTTGGCTCGCACCATTTGACCTTCGGCCACCTTGCGTGAGGCAACCACCCAGCGAAGCTTGGCGGGCGAAAGCCCCGGCGGAAGCCGTTCGGGTGAGACGGCGGGAGCTACGAGATGGGCATCGGCCAAGCGTTGTAAGGCGATGTCCAGTTGGGCTTTTTTCTGGCGAGCAGCAGCGAGCGTTGCCAAGGCATCCAGTTCGGCTTGTTGCCTGTTGGCCGAGGCAACGCGGTAATCGGCTTGGGTTTTTTCTAGTTCTTCCAAGCCGATACCTCGACCTGCACCGAGTTTACGGGCGCGTTCATATATTGATCGAGCATTTTCTTCTATGGCTCGAGCACGACTTACCATAGCCACTTGGCTCAAGTCTAAACGCTCTTGTAATTTTGTTAAACCAAGGCGTGTGAGTTCCAACTCCAGGCCCCGTTCTGCCTCGGCGACGGCCAACCGCAAATCGGTATCCTCCAGATCGGCGAGCTTTTCGCCAGGGGCTACCGTGTCGCCTAACTCCCGATATAGTCGGGCGATACGACCTTCGATCTTAGCCGAGATGGCGACCTCTTCGTAGCCCTCCAGAGTGCCAACGATGCCGACCCAGCGTTCGACCGGACGGGTTTCCACGGTCGCGACAGTGACCGGCACCGAGACAATCGGGCGTTCTTTTTTTTCTTGCTCGTCGTGGTGCCCCAAAAGAGCCGGTAGGACAACTAAGCCGACCATAGCTAAACTGGCCCCAACAAGGATCAGCAGGACCATCAAGCGATCAAACCAGTTGCGAGTAGACATTCAGGAGTTCCTCTTGGCACGGCGACGGCGTTCACGGTCGCTCAAGATACCGTGGAAAGCGATGTCGATCACATCGCGAGCTTGTTGTTCGGGGGGGCGAGTGCGACCGCTGAAATGGTTCGTCATCATCACGCCGTAAAGAAGATCACACAGCACATCGTCAATGCGTGCGATGGGGATCTCGCGTAAGCGCCCCTCCGCGATGAGGCCACGTAAAAGATCGTGCCAAACTTGGATGCCTGCCTCTCGATGACGAAAGTAGGCCGGTGTCTGGCGATCGCGGAAGACAGCCCGTTCGATCACCCATAACTCCACTTGTTCCGGATGATCAGCAAAGTAGTTCATGTAGGCGATGATTGCTGTTTCGATACGCTCCAGAGGATCGGAAATCTGATCGACAGCTGAGTGAATAAATTCTTTCATACGTAAGACGCCGCGATCGACGGCATCCAGGAAGAGTTGCTCCTTACCTTCGTAATAAAGGTACAGCGTGCCTTTAGCGAGGCCGGCCTCATCGGCGACGGCTTGCATCTCGGTGCCGGCGTAGCCATGGCGGGCGAAGACGCGGGCAGCAGCGGCAAGGATGTCGTCGCGGCGTTGTGCTTTACCGGCAGTATCGGCAGGCCTACCGCGTGGAGGCATACAAATTACTCGTGGGTGGTGGAACAGTCCGACTGACCGGTCAGTCATTTACTAGGCGGGCATTTCGCCCTTGTCAAGTTTTTCCTCGGCTTGCTCTTGACCTGACCACTGCTTCGGCGACAATCTTCGCATGGATTATCCGACCCAGCTGTTTCTCTGGTCGCTGCTGGCGGCCGCTTATTTCGGCCTACTCGGGGCTGTCTTCGGCAGCCTGACCGCTGTGGTGAATCATCTCGATGGTCGGGCTGGCGGCTCATTTGTCGGCCAAGTAGTGGCCCGTGCCTTCGAGCCGTTGTCTCCCCTGGGTCGCGCGTTGCTAGTGGGTCTGGTTGATGGACTGCTATTTGGAGGGTTGCTCGGCACGGTGGTAGCTTTTGTTTTCGTGCCTCCGCACCAGACAGCCTGGCCCCGGTTGCGACCGATCTTTCTGGGGAGCCTGGCAGTGGTTGGTGTTGCTCTCTTGCTGGGCAGCCTAGCTACCCGCCTGGCCCGTTCGCACCGTGTCGCTGTCGCGGGGCTGTCCCTAGGCGGTTTCAGTGGCATGACAATCGGCCTTGCCACCGGCGGAGTCGATGGTCTGCTCATCGGGGCATGGTGTGGGCTGGTGCTAGGTTCGCTCGTGGGAGTGTGGTTAACCCACCGCAGATAGATGGCCAACCTGTTTGAGCGCATCCAAGAGTGCATCAATATGTTCGGGGGTGTTGAACGGCCCGGGACTGACTCGCACTGCCCCATCGTGAATCGACTGCGTCTGGTGGGCGCGATGCACATACGGCGAGCAATGATAGCCGGGACGAATAGCGATGTGAAAATCCCCGTCGAGCACCATTCCCATCTCGGGACTCGGCATCAAGTCACAAACAAAGCTCACGGTAGCTACATGGCGTGCCGGGTCGCGATGGCCTAAGATGCGATAGCCCAGGGCGTCCAAGCCATTCCAGAGCCGCTCGGCTAGGGCCATCTCGTGGGCATGCAGTTTGGCGGGAGTTTGCTCAGCGACCCAGGCAAGGCCGGCGGCCAAGCCGGCCAAGCCGACGACGTTGGGGGTGCCGCCTTCGAGGAAGAAGGGGTACTTGGTCGGTTGTGTTTCGCTGAACGAGTCGCCGCCGGTACCTCCTTCGCGCCAGGGTCGCAAGTTCACCCGCGGTCCGACGTACAACGCACCAGTACCGGTTGGTCCCATCAACGATTTATGACCCGGCACGGCTAGCAGATCGACGAGCATTTTTTCGGCATGGATGGGTAAAACCCCGGCTGTTTGGGCTGCATCCAGAAGCAACAACGCGTCACGTTCACGCACTAGGGGGGCAATCGCCTCGATCGGCTGCACCGTACCCAGCACGTTGCTTGCATGGGTAATGGCCACCATGCGTGTGCGGGGTGTCCAGGCGGCTCGGATTGCCTCAGGATCAATAGTGCCTTCCGGGGAGGCGGCTACCCGTGTCAGGGTGATGACACCGGCCTTTTCCAGGGCGACCAAAGGGCGGCTAACGCTGTTGTGTTCCAGATCGGTGGTGATGACGTGGTCGCCCTGGCACAACGTCCCCTTGATGGCCATGTTGAGAGCATCGGTGCAATTGAGCGTGAAGGCCCACCGCTCGACCGAAGCACCGCCGAGCATCTGGTTGAGTCGGTGCCGGCAATCTTCGACGACCGCTTCGGAGTGGCGGGCCAGGGCGTGGCCGGACCGTCCGGGGTTGCCCAAGGAGCTACGGGCGAACTGATCCATCGCTTGGTAGACGCACTCTGGTTTGGGGAAGCTGGTGGCGGCGTTGTCGAGATAAATGGTCATGCGTGCTCAATGTCCGATGTATTTGGCGTACAAGGTCCGGGCCTTCTCCACGTCATCGGTTCCTTTGATGATAGCCCGGCCATCGGGAAACACAGTAAATTCGTAGTTCTCGACGTTGAACTTTAGTAGAAAGCGGTTGAAGCTTACCTGGCCCATTGGTCCCAGCTGCCGCGCCATCTGCTCAAAATTCAGCCGACCCGGCGTGCGATGCGACACCTGCACGGCATTGCGGCCGCATAAACTCGTGGTCTGCGAGCCGTGCGCCCCTTCGAGCCACTCGAACTGACGGCGTTGGCAGCAAGGGCAATCGACTTTGCCTAGCAGCGGAGCCACCTTCATCCGGCGATGGATATTTTCCCAAATGTCTAGGTAGGTGAGCTCCAGGTTGAGCGTTTCGTGGTGCCCGGTGAGGATCTTGATCGCCTCGGTTGCTTGCAGACTGGCGATGATGTTGACGATCGGCCCCAGCACGCCGGCGGTCTCACAGGTACCGGTTTCGCCCGGCGCTGGGGCCGCTTCAAAGATACAGCGCAGGCAAGGCGTTTTGTTCGGGATAATCGGCAACACCTGACCATGAGAGCCGATGCAGCCGCCATAGACCCACGGTTTGCCGAGCTTGACGGCGACATCATTAATGAGGTAGCGGATCTCGAAGTTGTCGGTGCCATCGAGGATCAGATCGACATCCGAGCATAGTTGTTGGATATTAGTGCGGTCGATATCCGTGACAACCGGTTCGAGGGTGATCGACGAATTAATGGCTCGTAGCTTGCGAGCGGCAGCTTCAGCCTTGGGGAGGTTTTCGATTACGTCATTCTCATCAAAGAGAACTTGTCTTTGGAGGTTGCTGGTTTCGACAAAGTCACGATCGATGACTCGAACGAACCCGACCCCTGCTCGCACCAGCACGTTGGCCAGCACGGTGCCCAAGGCCCCACAGCCACACAAGGCAACCCGCGAGGCGAGCAATTTTTCTTGGCCCGCTTGGCCGATGCCGTAGAAACGCATTTGGCGGGAGTAGCGTTCCAGCGTGTTCGACGAGCCACTAACCCGCGGGGAGCTAGCAGGAGGAGTAGCCGAATCGCTCACGCCCCACCTCCCGGCGAAGTATCAATGCCCAGATCGGTCAACAGCGTCTTGAGCGAGTGCAACAACTCTTTGTCCCACTTGGCCTCGCGGGCGTAGCGTTCTAAGCAGTGCATATCCTCTCTCAGGCGGCGAAGGTCGTTGCCTTCCAGACGCTGCAAGTAGCGAGCCAATTGCCCCAGAATCTCATCGGCGGCCTGAGAGTTGACCACCTCGGCTCTGCTGCCAGCCAGGAACACTAGGGAGTGTAAGGTGGCCAGCCACAGCGGATGCACACCCAGTTGGGCAGGAATCTCAGGGAATAGAGCGACTCCCTCGGGCACCTCGGTTTGCTCGAACTCGTCCTCTTCTTCGCGAAGTTCTTCTCGGCCGGAGCCACCCGCGACGGCGGGGATGATGGAAAGTTCGTCGCCGTCCTTTGTCGGTGTATCGAGATTTTGCAAAAAACGGATATCTTCGTTGTTCAAATAAATATTGATGAAGCGACGGATTGAGCCGCCATCAAACAGCCGAGCGGTGATCCCTGCGTGTCGCGCGCCTAGATCGGCCAGAACCTCGGCCACCGTTGCCCCAGAAGCTTCCACCGTGGCCTGTCCGCCGGTGTGGGTCCGCATAGGACCAGGGATCAGGATCTTGACTGTCACTCGCGACTCCTCGTTGCCTGCTTTACTCGGACCGCGCGATCAACACGGCCCTGCCTAACCACAATAGCAAAATCCCATCCACGGCCGCTAGAGGCCAAGCCATGGGAAAGCTGATCAAGATGATTGCCCAGATGATTATAAACAACCCCAGAGCAGAAAGCGCGGCCAGTAGTGCGGCTCGGTATGCTACCAGTCCTGCGAGGGCAAACAGAGCCGCGCCGAGGATAGTCACGCCCATCACCGCCGGTAGGAAAAAGGTCGGCACCTGCCGCAACACTGCCGGGCCAAGCACTAGAAAACCGCCCCCGGTAATCAGCCGCAACACGGCCGCCGTCAATAGCGTCTGGACCGTGGGATGCTTGGAGCGGGGGCCGGCCGGCTCGTCCGTCTCTCGCAAGATGCGTTGTTTTTTCTGACTTGTGGTGTATGCCGCCGACTGCGGCAGACGCCGGCCACAGCTATCGCAGTAACCGCCGGTCTGATTGGGGTCATGGGAAGAATGGCAAAAAGGACATTCGACGAGGGTGGTCATGAGAATAGCCCTAGCAGAGTGCAAATGCGACACCACCTTGGCGAATGATCACGGCACCAGAAGACCAAACGCCTGGCGTGTGGGTTCTATCACGGCGTGTGGGGTTGTTGTGACACCTGTTGGATGGGCTCGGCCGGTCAGGACGAGGACCACCGGCTCCTCCGGTAGCAAGATTCCACGTTCGGCCAGTCGCCGCCCTGCTGCTAAGGTCACCCCGCCGGCCAATTCGGTGGCGATGCCCTCCAGCTGGTGGCATTGCAGAGCCGCCGCCTCGGCCTCATCATCAGGGATGGCCCAGGCCGTGCCGCCCGTGGCTCGAATCCGCCGTAGGGCAAAGAAGCCATCGCCCGGATCACCGACCGCCAAGGAATACACACGCGTTTGAGGCTTTTGCACGGGAAAAACCTCCTCTCGACCGGCATGAAACGCGTTGACAATCGGTGCGCAGCCGAACGCCTGGGCACCATGCAGAGCGATCGGGCCAGGAGCAATCAGGCCGAACGCTACCATCTCCTCCAACCCCTGGTGGATCTTGCCCAACAAACTGCCGCCGGCCATACAGCAGACTAGATGGCGTGGCATGGTACCGAGTTGCTCGGCAATCTCGTGGCCGAGGGTTTTGCCGCCTTCGGCATAAAACGGATGCAGGGTCACGTTGACGACTCCCCAGCCGCGTTGCTCGGCTACTTCGATGGCCAGACGGTTAGCTTGGTCATAGGTGCCGCGCACGGCAATGATTAAGCTATGTGCTGGAAAACCGCTGTGGGCGAGGATGTCTTCGGGCACCAGAACATGGGCGGTAATCCCTAGTTTGGGAGCAAGAACAGCGACGCTGCGAGCAAGATTGCCTGTCGAGGCACAGATTACCGTATCCAGGCCGAACAATCGAGCCTGCAGCAGAGCCACGCTGACAAGTCGATCCTTAAACGAACCGCTGGGTTGCTGGGTTTCGTCCTTGAGATACAGCCGGCGGAGGCCCCAAGCTTGCCCCAGCCGCTCGGCGTGATGCAACGGACTGAGCGCTAGCGGAAACAGAGCTTCGCCGTTGGAGGGCGAGACGGGCAACCAGGGCCCATAACGCCGCAGCGAATCGTTATGGCAAAGGGTGACGGAGCCGGCAACGGGAGGACGCACCGACACTTCCAGTGGCCCAAAGCACTCCTCACAGTAATGAAGGGCGGCCGGCGTGCGGGTGGTCCCGCAGAGTCGGCAACGCATCAGCACACGATCAGTCACTGGTATATTTCAGTTGGGAAGCTGCCTGTTTGCGAAACGTCAGGAATATCTGAGCATCCAAAGCATTGGAATTGGCCTCGATCAGCTTGAGCAGTTGCGGCACACGCTTGCGATCCAACTCGGCGATGGCCTCGATCAGCTTTTGCCGCTGGTCGATGACTTTCTGGAGGTAGGACGCTCGTTCGTTGGCTGCTACCAGACGCACCGCCTGCGGCAGATCTTCCTCTTTGAGATCTGCAAGACGTACCCGGTCGGCGTTGAGAGCATCGACGAAATCCAGCGGAAACAGGCGTTTACTCTTGCTAGTCAAGGCCGCACGCGGAGCTTGAACATCGACCGGCAGCCCCAACAATAGCTGGGCTTGATTACTGCCTTGCACCCGAGCAGTACCGGAGCCATATACGAGCCCAGAGCGAAACAGTTGTTGGGCTAGTTCGCGTAATTTGGTATCACAGTCGGTGTTCCATTTGCGGAAGCCACCACTAGCATCGACGCGGAAATAGCTCCCACCACTGAGCCGGGCAATATCTCGATAATGGGTTTCGCACTCCTTATCGCTGCCCGCCTGGATAGTGTGGATGGCAATACCCAACTCGACCGCCCGCCTGCAGGTGTCGGGATATTTCACATCATCGGGATAGTCCATATGCGCTGGGGCATCACCGATGAGAAACATCATGCGGATCGCGCGACGCTCTTTGGACCACGATAGCTTGTTCAACGCATAATCCAAGGCCTCATTGACCGCCTCGGGCGTGTCCCCACCACCTGTAGCCGTGTAGGTCCTAAACTCGGCGTAAACTTCGTCAAGATTGTCACGCAGATCGAGCGGCTTGAGCAAATACTCTTCCTTGTTGCCTGGGGTGTCACGGTCTTTGAACGCTACCAAACCAACACGCAACTCCGGCGTGGGCCGGGCACTCTGGATTAGGTTAAACAGGTTGTAAAGGCTCGACTTCATCGGTTCGACGAGCGACATACTTCCCGTTGTATCAACAACAAACACTATCTCCACCTTGGGCCGACGCATCGGTGGTGCGGGAGCCGAGATTGCAGACGACCAAAATGAATCCGTCAGAAACAGGCCAAGCAGTGCCACAGGAATGATCCACAGACGAGTCATGTCACTCTCCCAAGCAAGGAGGGAACGGTGATCGGGAAGCGAGGGCGCGAACAGGAGATGAATTTGACCGCGCCTGAGTTGATTTTACCCGCGCCGAACGGCCGGTGACAGTCAGCAGTGAGAATTTTCTCGTTGCTTGTCCGGTTTTTTTGATTGGCTGCTTTTCGCTCTAGTCTTTTCGCTATAGATAATAGATAGATTCTGGGTTAGAGTCTTCCTGATTTTTGCTTCCACTCTCCCTTTTCCGACAAGGAGAATTCCTTATGACCGTGATGAAATCGCTGCTAGGTTTGGCTGCGGCCTTAGCCATTGTCTTCCTTGTTCAGGCCGCAGATGATAAGGCCGACAAGAAGGCCGATAAATCAGTGACGCTCAAGGGCGAACTGGGCTGCCCGAAGTGCGTCTTTGGGATTGCCAAGAAGTGTGCCAACGCGATCAAGGTTAAAGAAGGTGACAAGGAACTGATCTACACCTTCATCGACGCCGAGGCCAAGGCCCCCTACCACGCTCAGATTTGCACGGAAGGCAAGCCTGGCTCAGTTACTGGCGTCGTCTCCAAGAAGGACGACAAGCTGTTCATCAAGCCGGCCAAAGATGGCGTGAAGTTCGATTGATGGATGCATCCCTCGAATGCATCCCTCGATGAGTGGGGTCGAGCAAAACCGAATCTTCACGATTGAAGCCGGGGGGCTACGCAGCGTGGCCCCCCCGGACGACTAGACGTTTTATTCGGGCGATTCTTGGCTGGTTACAAACGGTAACGTCAGCCCCTTTTGGTCCTGATACTTGCCCTTCTTGTCGGCGTAGCTGGTTTTGCATGCTGCCTCAGCCCGGAAGAAGAGGATCTGTGCGATGCCCTCGCCGGCGTAAATCTTGGCTGGCAAGGGAGTCGTATTGGAAATCTCAATGGTGACTTTGCCCTTCCACTCCGGTTCCAAAGGAGTGACATTCACAATAATGCCACAACGAGCGTAAGTCGATTTACCAACGCACACGCAGATCAGATCGCGCGGCACTTCGATATATTCCACGGTCTCGGCCAGGGCGAAACTGTTGGGCGGGATGAGGCAATAGTCGGCTTCGATGTCCACGAACGATTGAACGTCGAAGTTTTTCGGATCTACGATAGTGCAACGGGCGTTGGTAAAGACCTTGAAATTCCGTGCCACGCGTACATCGTACCCGTAGCTTGTCACCCCATAGGAAACCGCTCCGACCGGCGAACGGTGGACGAACGGTTCGATCTTCACATCCCGTTCGATCATCCAATCAGGAAGTACGCCCATCGTGTTGGCTCCTAGCCGGGGGGAAACCTTTAACTCTTCCGCGCATTGTGCCGAGATCACCTGCCCAACGCAAGACCACCCGGAATGCAAGTAATTGATCTTGCATTGCTCGGCCGGTCGATCCATGAACAAGCTTAATATTCTCGCGCGGAGGACCGGGGGCATGTTTGCTCTCTCCATGCTACTGCCTGCGGCTGAACCACCCCTCGAGTCTCTGTTTGTCAAGGCCGGACCTAATCCGTTCGTTGTTGGCCGTACTCCAGGTCAAACGCGGGCGATTGTCCTGATTCACGGTCTGAGCTTGCATCTGTTTTCACGGGAGAAGATCGTCCAGGCCCGGCCACGCACCTGGCAAGCCGCCACCAGTCCGTTGGTGCATCGCCTGGCCAGAGAAGGAGATGTGTACGCGTTCGCCTACAGTCAAACCGCACCAGTGGAACGAATCGCGGAGCGAACCGAACTCGTCCGACATATCCGCCGACTCGTCCAGGAGGGATACCGCGAAATCGTCCTGATCGGTCATTCGGCCGGTGGACTGATCGCGCGGCAACTGGTCGAAGATCACCCCGATTGCGGAGTGACTCGGGTCGTCCAAGTCAATGCACCAAACGCCGGCTCGCCCTGGGCCGCTCTTAAAGTGTCGCGAGAGGCCCAGACGGCTTTCTTTGCCTCGTTGAGCGTCGCCGCACGGGAAAAGTGGCTCAACCAACGCCGGGAAACCGTTCTGCCGGCGACGGTACAGTTTGCGTGTGTGGTGGGCAATCTACGCTTGGGGGGTGATGGGGTCGTGTCGTGTCGCTCGCAATGGACCGAGGACCTTCAACGCCAGGGAGTGCCCGCCTTTGCCCTGCCGCTGGGACACCGGGAAACAATCACTACTCCCAAAGGGATCGAACTATTAGGCCAACTGGTAACCGGGCCATTGCCCCGCTGGGATGCGGCCAAGATAAAAGCGACACGTGAACACCTGCTAGGCCGTTAATGCCCCGCGTGCGGCGGAGCTTGCTGGTCCTTCAGATCGGTGAAGTTGGCCAAGCAAAAGGGGCAGGCCAACACATCCAGATGAAACCGAATGTAATCTTCTTCGTCGGGATCAAGGACCCCCAGAAGATAACTGCCCAATCGTTGGCGATCCACACAGGTCAACCGCTCGCGTCGCCAAATGGCTCCGAGAGAATGTTCGCCCCGATCGCGTTCGGCCATCACCTGACGCAGCAGGGTTCGCGTCTCGGGGGTCTCACGCAAGATCCGCTCGACGTGGGCCATCTCGGCGGGGCTGAGCACCTCATCCAAGTAGGCGTGCAGATGTTCGCGGCTGATTGTACTCATACGATTTATTATGCCCGGTTGTACCAGGCCGCGTCAACCGTCGGATTGCTAAGATTGAAAGTATGACCACTCCCACCGACTTACGCCGCCGAGCCCGAGGCATCGAGCGCGAATTGGCTCGCCTGTATCCCGAGGCGCGTTGCTCGCTCGATTTCCAGACGCCCTTTCAACTGCTGGTCGCTACCATCCTTTCGGCGCAATGTACTGATGCCCGTGTCAACCTGGTCACGCCTGCGCTGTTTGCCCGCTTTCCCGATGCGGCCAGTCTCGCCGACGCCGACCAGGCCGAGGTCGAAGCGTTGATCCAATCGACCGGCTTTTATCGCAACAAGGCAGCCAACCTGATCCGTTGCGCTCAACAACTTCGCGACGAACACGGTGGACAGGTTCCCAAACGCATGGCCTCTCTGGTGAAGCTGGCCGGTGTCGGGCGCAAGACAGCCAACGTGATCCGAGGTAATGGTTTTGGTATCCCCGGATTGCCTGTGGACACGCACGTCGGCCGGCTAAGCCGACGGATGGGGCTGACCAAGCAGCAAGACGCGGAGAAAATCGAAGCCGACCTAACCGCGCTGATCCCGCGCAGCAAATGGACGTTGTTCAGCCTGCGCATGATCTACCACGGCCGAGCCGTCTGCGATGCCCGCAAACCAGATTGTGGGCAGTGTCCATTGCGTGAAAAATGGTGTCCTCAAATTGATGTCACAGGATGAACTACACTCATGGAACGACTACTGGAACGCTTTTGCCGTTACGCCCGTATCGACTCCCAAGCCAACGAGAAAGCGACCACTTACCCCAGTTCGCCCGGCCAACTCGAACTGGGACGTTTGCTAGTGCGGGAACTGCACGACATGGGGATCACCGATGCCACCCAAGACCAATTCGGCATCGTCATGGCCACGGTGCCCGGCAATGTGGCTGGGGCGTGCCCGGTGATGGCCTGGGTGGCTCACATGGACACTTCGCCCGAGACGACCGCTAAGAATGTGCAACCACAGATCCACCGCAACTACGATGGCCGTGACATCGTACTCCCCAGCGACCCCAGCAAGGTGATCCGCGTTGAGGCTAACCCCGACCTGGCCGCCCTGAAGGGCAAAACCATCATCACCACCGACGGCACCACCCTTCTCGGCGGCGACGACAAAGCCGGCGTGGCCGCCATTATGGAAGCGGCCCATCGCCTGATGGAGAACCCCCACTGGCCGCGTGGTCCGGTGCGTCTGTGCTTCACCTGTGATGAAGAGATCGGCAAAGGTGTCGATCATCTCGATTTACAGAAGCTGGGAGCCGATGTCGCCTACACCCTAGATGGCAGCGGCACCGGCGAGATAGACTGCGAAACTTTCTCCGCCGATCTGGCCATCGTCACCCTACGCGGTACAAATATCCACCCGGCGATTGCCAAGGGCCGCATGGTTAATGCCATCCGCCTGGCAGGTCTGTTCTTGGAACGCCTACCGCGGCTAACGCACTCACCAGAAACCACCGAAGGCCGCGAGGGCTTCTTGCATCCGTATCTCATCGAAGGCGGCGTGGCCGAGACGACCCTCAGAATCCTCTTACGTGATTTCGACACCTCTCGTCTTGCCGAACGCGCGGAGTTGCTTCGGACCATCGGCCGAACCATCACTGCCGAATTTCCCTCGGCTCAGGTGGACGTGCAGGTCACGCCGCAATATCGCAACATGGCCGAGGGGCTGAAGAAAGAGCCGCGGGCGATTCCGCTAGCGCAAGAGGCGATGCGAAGGGTCGGAGTCGTGCCACGCATAACGATTGTCCGCGGCGGGACAGACGGCTCCCGCTTGACCGAGATGGGCTTGCCTACGCCTAATCTATCCACAGGGGAGCATAATTTTCACTCCCCTCTGGAATGGACCTGTTTGGAAGAAATGGACACCGCCGCTCGCATGCTCATCGAGCTAGCGGCGTTGTGGTCCCAGGAAAAACGCTAAGCAAAAACGCTAATCCCCCGCAGGGAGAAAACCGCATGGATTGGAGCGTCGAACGTCGGGTCGCTTGTGAGGCGGCCCGCCGCGCTGCAGATGTCTTGGCCCAGTGGCGCGGCCGCTTTCAGGTTCGTGAAAAGGGACACGCCGACTTGGTGAGCGAGGCCGACATTGGCGCACAAAACGCCATTCGCGACTATCTGCACAGTCGCTTCGCTGAGTATGCCTTTCTAGGTGAGGAGGACGCGACGCATCAGCGACCCAGCCGCGAGGCTCCGCCCACTTGGATTGTCGATCCGCTCGACGGCACCACCAATTATGTCCATGGCCTGCCACTGTATAGCGTGTCGATTGCTTTGCAGGTGGCCGGTCAACTCGTGGTCGGAGTAGTCTACGACCCTTCGCGTGATGAAATGTTCCACGCCGCCACTGGCCAGGGTGCCCAAGTCAATGACACTCCCCTACGCACCAGCACTATTGACCGCCTGGATCGCGCCATGCTGCTGACCGGCTTCCCCCCCGATCTACGCGGCAATGAACGTACGCTGGATTGGTGGCGCTACTTCTCTTTTCACGCCCAGACCCTTCGCCGCCTCGGTTCAACCGCCATCAATCTGGCCTGGCTCGCCGCTGGCCGATGCGATGGCTTCTATGCCTTTGATAATCATGTGTGGGATGTGGCCGCGGGAGTAGTTCTCTTGCGCGAAGCAGGCGGCATGGTCACCCGCGCTGACGGCTCTGCCTATGATCCATATGAACCGGACATTGCCGCCAGTAACGGCCCGCTGCATCCAGCACTCTTGCAAGCGTTGCGTTTGCCGCCCGTATGAATCGGCCTTCCGCTGAGGCCTTCTCGTTTCGTTGCCTGGTTCGTTGCCTGGAGGACTGATCCGGCGTTGGCGACGGCAGGCTCACGCAGCAGACGGCCACGGCTATAATCTAGATACGAGGGAAAATCCGCCGAGAGATAGATCATGGACCGTCGACTGAGTTTACCGTTGTGGAACGAACGCTATGCGGCTCCGTTCGCGCCGACGACCGCTGCCGAGATGAAAGCGCGCGGCTGGGACGCCGTCGATGTGGTGTTCGTCAGCGGCGATGCTTACGTGGATCATCCCTCGTTTGCAATGGCAATTTTGGCCCGCTCGCTGGAAGCAGCAGGTTTCCGAGTCGGCATGCTATGCCAGCCCGATTGGCGGTCGGCAGCCGCTTGGCGGACCTTTGGTCGGCCGCGGCTGTTTTTCGCGATCAGTGCGGGCAATATGGACAGCATGATCAACCATTACACCGCGAACAAAAAAGTACGTAACGATGATGCCTATTCTCCGGGTGGACGAATCGGCTTACGGCCAGACCGCGCCACATTACCGTATTGTCACCGGGCCAGAGAGGCATATCCTGGCGTGCCGGTGATCGCCGGCGGGGTCGAGGCCAGCCTACGGCGTTTGGCCCACTACGACTATTGGAGTGACACGGTTCGTAAAAGCATTCTCTTAGATTGCAAGGCTGACCTGGTCGCTTATGGGATGGGTGAAACCATCATCGTCGAAATCGCCCGGCGGCTCGCGGCCGGACAAACCGTCAAAGACCTCCGCGACATGCGCGGCATTGCCTACCTCACTGGGGCCAAGGAAACCCCCGAGGTGCTGGCCCGCTTGCAATCCGAAGCGATCAACGGCCTGGAGATTCTTCCAAGTTACGAGGCGGTTGCTTCGGACAAGATGGCTTTCGTCGAAGCAACTCGGCGAATTCATATCAACACCAATCCGCATAATGCCAAAACCCTGGTGCAGATGCACGACCGACAGGCTGTCGTCGTCAATCCGCCGGCGTTACCGCTCACCCAGCAGCAAATGGACGCCGCCTACGACCTGCCGTACACTCGACGGCCGCACCCATCCTACAAAGAACCGATTCCCGCTTATGAGATGATCAAGGATTCGGTCACTATCATGCGCGGATGTTTTGGCGGCTGTACCTTTTGCTCGATCACCGCCCATCAGGGCCGCATCATCCAATCACGCTCTGAAGAATCGATCCTTAACGAAGTACGCAAAATCGCTGCTGATCCTGAGTTTAAAGGTACCATCAGCGACATCGGCGGACCTACGGCCAACATGTATCAGATGCGTTGCACGCGACCAGAGGTCGAAGCGAAGTGTAAACGTTTATCGTGTGTGCATCCGACGATTTGCAAGCTACTGGGAACTGATCATGGCCCGCTGATTCAATTGATGAAGAAGTCCCGCGAAGAACCGGGCATTAAAAAGGTGTTAGTGGCATCCGGGGTGCGGATGGATTTAGCCCAACTATCCCCAGAGTATCTGCGGGAGTTGTCGGCTCACCATGTGGGCGGTCATTTGAAGGTAGCTCCCGAGCATACGGATGAGCATGTGCTAGGCCTGATGAAAAAGCCGGTCAACAATAATTTCGAGGGGTTTGCAGCAGCATTCAAGAAAGCGTCCAAGGAAGCTGGCAAGCCCAAGCAGTATTTGGTGCCCTACTACATTGCCAGTCATCCGGGCAGTGATGTGCATGCGATGATCGGCCTGGCGCTTTTTTTGAAACGCAACGGCTACCGTCCGGATCAGGTGCAGGATTTTATTCCAGCTCCATTTGATTTGGCCACATGTATGTATTACACAGGGATTGATCCATTAACAGGGCAAGAAGTCTACATAGCTCGCCAATTACGGGATCGACGCATGCAGCGAGCGTTGCTGCAATACTTCAAGCCGGAAAACTATTTTGAAGTGCGCCGAGCGCTGATCGAAGCCGGCCGCGCCGACCTGATCGGCAATGGCTGTGATGCCCTGATCCCGGCCCATCCGCCCCCCGAGGCGCTGCGGGCGCGGCGCCGACGT
>JBDNDE010000063.1:0-17658 GCA_046719305.1 Gemmataceae bacterium
GGGTCCACTGGCCAACGGTTATGAGCAAGTTCCACGGGCCGATTTAGCACGTCGCTTATTGGAGGTAATCGAGGCAAGGCTGCCCTAACGGGAACAGGAGGCTTCACATGGCTCGGGTGTTACTCGGTGTGACCGGTTCGGTGGCCGCGATCAAAACGCCCGCTCTAGTCGATGCTTTGCGAGCCTTTGGCCACGACGTTCGGGTTGTAGCAACCCAAGCAAGCCTATATTTCTTCGATCCCGCTGAGTTGGTTGGCCGCTCGGTACCGCTCTTTCGCGACCAGGACGAATGGCCCGGTGAGCGTTACCAACGCGACGCCCCAGTCTTGCACATCGAACTTCGCCGTTGGGCCGATCTGTTGCTCCTTGCTCCTTTGGACGCCAACACCCTGGCGAAGTTAGCCGCCGGCCTGAGCGACAACTGCTTAACGTGTGTGGTACGAGCGTGGGATAGCAGGCGACCCATCGTCTTGGCCCCGGCCATGAACACCTTGATGTGGCAGCATCCGCTCACCCGGCGGCATCTGCGAGCGTTAACCGAAGACGATCTGGCTGTAAGCGAAGTCGAGGCGATCATCGACGCCCTGAACGCCCGGCCCGGTCCCTGGCGTATCGTCCCGCCCATCTGCAAACGTCTAGCCTGTGGGGATGTTGGCATCGGGGCGATGGCCGAAATCCCCAAGATTGTCGAGGTGGTGCAAAACTGTTTAGAGGAGTGGCCCGCATGAGAATCTGTGGCAGATGCCGGGCTGAAAATCCGATCTCCGGGCATTTTTGCCAACAGTGCGGCCAACCGCTGACAGCGGGCGACCCAACTCAGCACCTGACGCCCGCCCAACCGATGGGGGGGCATACGCAGCAGCCAGCGGAAGGGTTCTCTCAAAGACCGCGGAAGCGATCAATTGACCTAGACGAACAGTTTCGAGACAAGGAGCGTGTGATTATCGGTCGTGCCGAGGATTGCGACATCAGGCTCGATCATCCCAGTGTCTCGCGTTACCATGCCCGCCTCGAACGGCGAGGCAATTTGTTGCTCTTGAGCGACCTTTCCAGCGTCAACGGTGTTTGGGTGGGCGGCCGACGCTTGCGTGTACCGACTCCCTTGGTCGAGGGCGACACCCTGGGCATCGGGCCGTACCTGCTCACCTTGCACGCCGGCCGCTTGCAGAGCGTCGATCCCAGCCATGGGTTACGACTTGAAGCACGCGGTCTGACCGTCGAGGTGCCCCTTGGCGTTGGTAAGCTGCGCATCCTGGATGATATCAATTTATGTATTCATCCGGGGGAATTCGTTGCCCTGCTTGGCCCCTCGGGCTGTGGCAAGTCCACCCTCATGGACGCTCTCAATGGCCGACGCCGTGCTACCTCGGGGCTGGTATTGGCCAACGGCGAGAATTTCTATCGGCACTACGATTCGTTCCGGCAGTCATTGGGGTATGTACCACAACGGGACATCGTTCACACCCAACTGACGGTGCGTCGGGCCTTGCTTTACACCGCCCAGCTACGACTGCCTTTAGATACTGCACCGGCTGAGTTGCAACAACGCGTTGCCGATGTTCTGCGACGAATGGAACTCGAAACGCATCAAGACAAACTCATTGCCGAGCTTTCCGGTGGTCAGATCAAACGGGTCAGTCTCGGGGCCGAATTGCTTGCTTCGCCGTCTCTGCTGTTTATTGATGAGGCAACGAGTGGCCTGGATGCTGGGACAGAAAAACGCATGATGCACCTTTTCCGCGAACTAGCTGATGATGGGCGCAGTCTTGTTTGCATCACGCACAATGTCGATCATGTGGATCAATGCCACTTGGTGATGATCCTCTCGCGGGGCAAATTGGTGTTCTGTGGTCCACCGCAGGAGGCTCCCCACTGGTTTGGCGTCAGGCGCATCAGCGAAATCTACGACCGACTGGCAGAGCGGGAACCAGCCGAGTGGGAGCAGCGTTTCCGCGAGAGCGAGTTGCATCGCACCTTCGTGACCGAACGCTTAGCTGTGCCGCTACTCCCTGGCTCTTCAGGGGGACTCAGCGAAACGCCGCCGCCGCCGATTATCCCCCCAAGCCTGAAGGAACTTTCCGCTAAGATGCTGCCCCCCCTGGCCGATCGCTTCCGCCAACTGGAAGATCGGATGCTACGGGTTCGCGAACGGTTGCGGCCCTTCATCGAGAACAGCTACCAGTTCAGCGTGCTAGTGGCACGTTACCTCGAACTCACCTTCGGTGATGCCCGCAGCCGACGCTTGCTGTTGCTCCAAGCCCCTCTAGTGGCCGTCTTTCTGCTTCTGGGGTTTTGGGGCAAGCCGTTTGCCAAGCCGATGCCGATTTTGCGGCCGTTGGATGAGTCAGAGCGACGAACGCTGTTGGTATTGCGTGGGGTGGGGGAATTGCTCGACGCCCGTCGGCCGCTTACGGCGGAGCAGAAGGAAGCATTGCGGCGAGTACAACTGACGCTTGCGGGAATCGACATTCAGGTCGATGGCAATCAGGTGGTCGAACTGCTGCGATTGTTGCAGAGCGAGCGGCTCACCCCCGCGCAACGACAGATAGTGGAAAATACAGTGCTTACTCTACATGTGGATAGACAAGAAATGCCTATTCGCGCGAGTGAAGTGATCGAAGTCTGGAGGAAGTTCCAGAGTTCCGACATACCTCAGAAACTTCTCACAATGGATGGCCCCGTGGTTCCAACCCACGATTGGTATGATCCTCGTTTCACCTACACGCTTTTGTTCGTTCTAGCAGTGGTGGTCTTCTGGTTCGGTTGCAATAATGCCGCCCGTGAAATCGTCAAGGAAGAAGCAATCTATGCTCGCGAACGCGCCGTCAACCTGCGGCTCTTGCCGTATCTGGCAAGCAAGTTCGTGGTGCTAGGGGCGATTACAGCCGTGCAGGTGGCGGTGTTGTTGCTGTTGGTACATGGGCCAATAGAAATGGCCCGGTATTACTTGCCGGGCTATTCCGCCCCGCCGCCAGAACTGATGATCGGTTATGGAGCGCAGTTTGCTGTGTTGACGATGCTAGGATTGGTCGGAGTGGCCATGGGGTTATTGTTATCGGCAAGTGTGACTAGTGCGGAGCGTGCTAATGCGTTGCTGCCTTATGTGGTGATACCACAAATCATCCTCGGGGGCGGTTTCTTGGAAATCGCCGGCGTGCTGTATTGGGCGGCGGCCTTGGGGGCGCCAGTGTACTGGGCTTATCGGGCCTTGCATTTGGGAGCAACGCAGCTACCCGAAGGCTTTCCAGGGCATCGCAGCGAACCGGACGGGCTTTTGCTTCCGCTGATCGCCTTGATGCTCCAGGGCGTCGTCCTAGCACTCGCCACGGTGATCTTGATGCGTCGCAAAGGCTGAGTCAGAATTACTCACGCCCCGCTTTGCGTTGCAACGACTCGAACGCTTCGGCCAAAGAACCATTGCCTGGTAGATAGCCCCTTACTTCCTGGCAAAGCCGAAGAGCCTCGGTTTTATTGCCCTCCGCTAGAGCCATCTCAGCCAGACGGAGTATGAGTCTCAAGTAACGAGTGCGGGCAGCCTCATCACTCTCGGCTGAGCGAGCCAATAGGGTCTGCGCCTGGGGGATGGCCATTTGCCATTTGCCATCGTCGATTTGGGCGACAACGAATGCTTCGAGAGCTTGCAGGGCCGAGGCTTTCTGATCGGGGTGTTGTTCCCAGCAAGCATGCAGACGTTTCCACATCTGCACCCGCCGGCTAGTTTGTTTGCCCTTGCGTAACTCGGCATCCCAACTTTCGGCCAGTCGATAGGAGCCATGCCGGCAAAGAATGTCGAGCATGGCTTCCCAAGCTTTTTCGGGGAGTCGAGCATCGGGGGCAGTGGCCTGAACGGTTTTCCACAAGGGAGCGAGTTGGTCCTCACCACCACATTCGCCTAGGACGGTGGCAGCACGAGCACGAACATTGAGATCTTCATCTTTGTGTAAAATCATTTCTAAGCAGACAAGCATTTTTTGCCGATCGGCAGGGAGAAGCTTCCCTTTCCCCGTGGCGGCTCGTCCCAACGCACCAACCAAACAGAAACGGATGGTGGCGACGCGATCCTCCAGGCCATTGAGCAATCCAGTGAGTAGAGTGGCATCGGCAGATCGTTCCAGGGCCTGGGCAGCGGTCTGGCGGACACTCTCCGAAGGATGCCGCAACAGATCAATCAGCACTGGTCCGGCCTCGATGGCCCCTAGGCTACCCAGGGCTTCGGCGGCTTCGATGACCACCTCCAACGATGGATCTTCTAGCGCTTGACGAAGCAGTGGCACGACTTTTTTCTGTCGAGCGCGAGCCTCGTTGTTAGTCCCGCGTGCCTGCACCCCCAACGCGCGGATCGCAGCGGCTCGCACCAGGGGGGGATCGCTACGGAGCAGTTCCCGCAAACGCTCATTCGACTCGGCATCGGTAAACCGTCCCAAGGCCAACACCGCACCACGTTGCACATCGGGGTTGGTATCGTGGGTCAATCGGCCGACAATCTCCGAAAGAACCTGGGTACGGGTTTTGTCGGGAGAGGCACCGAGCATCTCGACAGCAAAGACGACAGCCAAAGCCCTGACGCCAGGATCTTCATGATCGCGCAACGCTTGGAGGTAACCGAGCCGTTCGTTGACAGGCAAGCGGGCATAGAGCATTTGATGCAAGCGGATGACTTGGGCGCGAGCGCGGAGCAGTTCGCCCTCCAAACGAACCGAGCGGCTTGTATGAAAGGATAGCCGCATCTCCAACCATTGCTCTCGGCTCATGTGTTTATTCTTGCTCCACCAGTCTTTCCAACGCTGGATATCCGAGCCGTGCACCTGGCCGGTCAGATCGCCCAATGCAGCCGTAGCCAGTCGTTGCATCTCTTCAGGACCATCGAGGTGCGGCATAAGTACTGCTACGGCTGCTTGTTGGCCAGTACGTCCCAGCGTCCACAGGGCCGTCTGCCTCACGCGCAGATCAACCTTGGGATCGTCAGCAAGGATTGCCAGTTGCTTCACCACTTCAGGGCTGCCCAAACTAGCTAGAGTCTCGGCGACAACCTGTCGTAAGCGGGGCCGATTCGCAACCAGTGCCGCGACAAGTTCTCGGAGGAAGCGACAATCTTGCTTAATGCGAATGGCAGTGGCCAGCGCCTGGAAGGCTTCCTCGTTATCGAGTTGGATCAGGGCGGCCCGAATGATTTTTTCGGCGGCGGGGTCTTTAGATTGGACTAAAAGCAAAGCAGCTTGACTCTGTCCGCGTGGGTCCAGACGGTCAAACAGTAGTTCTCGCAATTGCCCTACTTCCCAGTCGGAAAGGTAGCAAACCAACAGCAAAAGCGGAGCATAGAGCATGGAGCCACCTCCGTCCAACGCGGTGCCGCCCGGGGCAATAACCCTCAAGGCGATGGGTGTCAAGGGAAGTTTCGAGCGACTTCAGGTCTATTCGATGTCGGACGTTGAGCGATCAACTCAAAATAGGCTGAGAAATCTGCTGCTCCTGATGCGTGATCGCCCATCCGAAATGTAGGCCCACCCGAACTGGAGAGCCCCTCGAACTCCCCTTCCCCTCGACATCGCTATCAGGCTGCCCCGTGCCCCCTGGGCACTCGGCCTTGCCTTGCTTGGCGCATCATGTTAGAAGCCCTCTCACACGTGCTGCGCCCGTAATGTTTTCTTGGTTGCCACGAGCCTGCCGTTCATGAAAAACTTCTTGCGTGCTCTGTCTTATGCATGGCCTTATCGGCACCGGCTGCTCGTTTCGCTTGCCTGCGCACTGCTGGCCGCTATGCTTTGGGGGGCGAACTTCACCGCCATTTATCCACTGCTAAAGCTGTTGCACTCCCGGCAAACGCTGCATCACTGGGTGGAGAACTCGATTAATCACACTCAGGACCAGATTGCCAACTACAATTCGCAGTTGGAAGCAGTCACTGCACGCGAGGCTGAACTGAAGGTAAAAGAACCTAGCAAAACCAACGATCGCCACTTGCGAGAGGCGGCGGGCGAAGCGTTGCGTTTGGAGAACAAACTTGCCTCGGCTCGCTGGCGTTTGTACTGGTATCAGGTCTGTAAAAAATATATCCACGCGTTCTTGCCAACCGATACATTTCTGGCATTAGCATGGATACTAGGCGCACTGATGGTCGGAATTATTGTTAAATGTTTTTTTGAATTTGTTCAAGAATCGCTTGTAGGGAGTGTAGTCAACTACACCGTGTGTGATCTACGCAATCATTTCTTCCGCCGTGCAATCCATTATGATGTAGCTCGTTTTAAAGATAAAGGAACCAGTGCAACCGAGCTGATGGCCCGCTTCACTTCGGACATGGAAGCCGTCGGGATCGGGCTGAAGCTCTCCTTCGGCAAAGTGATCGCGGAACCGTTGCGTGTCATCTCCTGTGTGGTGTTTGCCTGCATGATCAGTTGGCAACTCACGGCCTTGTTCCTGACGCTAGTGCCGGTGGCAGTGCTGATCATCCATCGAGTCAGCCGAACGATGAAGAAGGCTACCCGACGGGTATTGGAACAGATGTCGAGCATTTACAAAATTTTGCAAGAATCATTTCAAAATATCAAAGCAGTGAAGGGATTCACACGCGAAGCACGGGAGCGGCGTCGATTCCTGGAAGCCACACGCGATTACCACCAACGCGCCACACGAGTGGTATTCATTGAAGCGTTGTGCGACCCTATCATCGAAACGCTTGGACTTACCGCCGTGGCTCTCGCTCTGTTGGCCGGCTCGTATCTCGTGCTGACCGGCCGCACCAGCCTGTTCGGATTGCAACTGACCAACCAGCCTATGGAGCCGGAAACCCTCCTACAACTCTACATTTTACTGGCCGCCACTGCCGACCCGGTTCGCAAACTGTCGAGTGTCTTCACACGACTGCAATCGGCTGAAGCAGCATCCCAACGAATTTTTGAATGCATGGACTTAGAACCGACCATCTCCCGGAACGCCCACAGCAACCGAATCGAGCGGCCCGAATGGCTTCCGCCTCTCTGGCAAGAGAGCGAGCAGCGACCACGCACGGCGATTGAAGCCGAGAATAAATCGACGAGCCAATCGCCATACCACCCTCAACGAAGAACCACTCCTGAGGTACCTAAGCGGGTGCATGTGGAATTTCGGGAGGTCTGCTTTTCCTACGAGAAAGACGAGCCACAACTCTCGGGGGTTAGTTTTACTGCCTATGCCGGCGAAACCATCGCTCTGGTAGGACCAAATGGTTGTGGCAAGTCCACACTTGTGAGTTTGTTGCCTCGTTTTTATGACCCCGATCATGGGAGCATTTTGATTGATGGCCAAGATTTGCGCAAAGTGAATTTGAGGAGCCTTAGGCAGCAAGTGTGTTTGGTGACCCAGGACGCGCTCTTGTTTGATGATACGATCTTTGCCAACATTGCCTACGGCTGCCCCGGCGCGACTCTTGAGCAGGTCGAACAAGCGGCCAAAATGGCCATGGCCCATGAATTTATCTGCCGAACGCCCAGAGGATATCAGACGCGGATCGGTGAGATTGCTCGTGTTTCGGGCGGGGAGAAGCAACGCCTGGCGCTGGCCCGGGCGATTCTGCGTGATCCTAGCATTCTGATACTCGACGAGTTCACTAGCCAGGCCGACGCGGAAAAAGAAGTCGACATCCATCGAGCCTTGCGCGAGTTCAAACAAGGACGTACATTGTTCCTCATCACCCATCGCATGAACACCCTGGAAATCGCTGACCGCATCGTGGTGCTGGAGCGAGGCCGGGTTGTCGCCGTGGGCACTCATGGAGAATTGATCCAAACATGCACGGTCTATCAACGTCTCATGGAAGCTCACGGATCACGTTTGGCTGCATGATCACGCCTGTGAGATACATATGAGAGCGTCTGTCCTGGCCTCTGCCGCTACTCTGGTTCTGGCGTTGCTCTTTCTCACCTGGAGGCTGGATCAACGTGAACTGTATTCTTCCCACGAAGCGCGGGCTGCTATGAATGCCGACTCGTTGCTCCGCGGGGCACGCATCCCGCACCTCTACGACGGCTCGCCCGATCTGCAAAAACCGCCACTTTATTATGGCTTGGTCGCTGGCATCGCCTGGATGCGCGGCGGTGTCGATGCTCTGGCCGTCCGCTTGCCTGCTGCCTTGGCCGCCTGGGGAATCGTGGCCCTGTTGCTGAGCTTCGCTTGGCATTTGGGTCGGCCGCTCGTTGGTTTGTTCGCTGCCTGGTCGCTGTTGATTGGCATTCATTTCCCCTGGCTGGCCCGTATCGGTCGAATTGATATGCCATTAGCGTTTGCCGTTACTCTCAGTGTCCTGTCGTTCTGGCTAGCGCTTCGCGGGCAACGTGGCTGGTTGTGGTCGGCCTACGGTGGCATCGCATTGGGTGTACTTCTCAAAGGCCCCATCGGGCTGCTCCTACCTCTGGTAATCGTGGCTGCTTGGCTGGTAGTGCAACGCCGCTGGCCAACAGATCTAGCGTTGGTGCCGGGAATGCTTGGGGTGGCACTAGCGTGCATTCCCATTTATTTGTGGATGCAATACGAGAGCAAGGGACGTTTTTTTCACGAATTCCTCTGGTTGCACAATATTCAACGTGGGCTAGGAGGTTCTCGCCTGCGTGCGCATCCATGCTGGCACTATGTGCCGTATCTGCTTTTGTATCTGTTGCCGATGACACCGCTTTTGCTCGTCGGGTTGTTTAGCCGCGCTCGGCGTGACCCTCTTGCTCGGGCTGGTTTGCTGTGGCTGATGGCTTCACTGCTGTTGTTGTCGTTGGCTCGCTTCAAACGGGCCGACTACCTAGTGCCGGTCTATCCAGGGGTAGCGTTGTTCCTGGGGGTGCTACTGGAACGCTGGTACAAACATCGGCCGCGCTCAGTACTCGCTGGGTTTATCGTGGCGGTCGTCCTGTCGTGGATGGGTTGGCTGATTTACCTGGGAAAACATCTGCCGGCGGAGGCCGCCTTTCGCGACTATGGGGCAATGGCCCGTGTCATCCGCGAGCAGGCGGAGCCGCATCCGGTGCTTTATTTCCAGGCCGAAGCTCATGCGTTGATGTTTCGCGTCGGTCAACCTGCGGAAGTATTGATCGATTGGCCCGAACTTCGCGAGGCGGTTCGGCACCCACGTCTGGTGATTGTGCCGACCAAACTCGTACCGACCTTTCGCCAAGCTCTACCCGATGCGCAGTGTGTGGTCCTTGCCGACACCGCCCAACTCGCCGGGGGACGACACGAACGGCCGCTCACCTTATTGCGGGTGTATCGGCCATCGTGAATGAGAGAGGCGATTAAAGGCGCGTTGCGGAGAGAACGGTAACATCCTGGGTGGGCACGTCGGTATGAGCGCCGGCGCGGCCAGTCTTGACCGCCTTGATCTTGTCGATGGTGTCCATGCCGGCGATCACCTTACCAAATACACAATAGCCGTGGCCATCCTGAGCGTTGGCGCGATCGAGAAAGCTGTTGTCCACGACGTTGATGAAGAACTGGGCCGATGCACTATGCGGATCGGGCGTGCGGGCCATGGCGATGGTGCCACGTTTGTTCTGCAGGCCGTTGGCCGATTCGTTCTGGATCGGTGGGCGAGTCGGTTTTTGCCGCATGCCCGAAGCGAAGCCCCCGCCCTGGATCATGAAATTGCTGATGACACGATGGAAGATGGTGCCATCATAGTGCTTGTCATCCACATATTGGAGGAAGTTAGCGACCGTGAGGGGTGCTTTGTCATCGTCCAGTTCGAGTGTAAAGTCGCCCAATGTCGTTTGAAACAATACCTTGCTAGCCATGCCATCGGTTCCTTCAGAGGGGTTCGGTCACAAACCACAATCTCGCCGAGGCCGTCTCGGCGACCGCCCTGCATCCGTACAGACGCCTTGCTTCTTGACAGCGCTCTGTCTGCCGACAGACGCCTTACTTCTCGACGCGGCGAATGGAAAGAATCTCGATCGTTTCCGTGGGCACATCGTCGCGGGTGGTGCGCACGTCCTTGATCTTGTCGACCACGTCCATGCCACTGATGACCTTGCCAAAGACGCAGTAGCCTACCCTGTCGCGCGCCCGCTTCTGGTCGAGGAAGTCGTTGTCCTTGACGTTGATGAAAAACTGCGACGTAGCACTGTCGGCCACGGAAGTGCGAGCCATGGCGATGGTACCGCGTTTGTTTTCAAGACCGTTGGATGATTCATTTTTGATGGGTTTGCGAGTCGCTTTTTCCTTCATGTCTTTGGTGAGGCCGCCGCCCTGGATCATGAAATCGCTGATAACGCGATGGAAGATGGTGCCGTCGTAGTGCTTGTCGTCGACATACTGCAAGAAGTTCTTGACGGTGATCGGGGCTTGCTTCTCGAACAACTCGACCTGAATGGTGCCCTTGTTCGTCTTGATCTCGACGACGGGGTTGGCCGCGCTGGCAACGCTGGCCAACACAGCTAGGGCAGTGAGGGTGTAGATAGTCTTCACGAAGTCTCTCCTGACAAAAGCGGTGGACGTTCCGTTGGCCCACACACCGGGAATACTACTAGAGATTGTAGCCGATCGAGCAAGTCCCAGGCTGGCGCGGCGGGCAAAGGGTTAACCCTCACCCGAATAATAACGGAGGCAGACGCCTGGAGAGGACAAAGCGCTGACTGCTTAACACGTCTGTACTGCTCCTTCCTACCGCTCTTCTTCAAAAGGTCAAAAGGGCGAGCGGCTTTGATCGCCCGCTGCCACCGCGCGCCTGCCGTCCATAGGTCGGCTACTGCTCGTCCAGGGGTCACTGCCGGTCACGAGAGTCAACGACGGATCTTTCTCTGCTGCTGGGAGGGAATTTTCGCGGTGCGGTGAACTCTAATTCTCCTTGGCCTTTCGGTTGTCGTTTGCCAAGGGCTGACTTAGTTCTCCCTAAGCAACCATTCCACCAGTTGGGCTGTCGGCACCTTGTCGGTGTTGGACAGCAAAGCTGCCTCAGCGTTGGCAGCTTTGTACGCGGCCTTGGGGAGTGAGTCAGTGGCGGTGCCCTGATGGTTGTGCAGATACAACGGCTGCGGGGCAGCTAGTGCGGCGAAGGCTCCCAGGCCGCCGTACTTCAACGCGCCGGGTAGCATCATGGGATCACTGGGCGTCGTGACCTTCTCGAAGCGGAAGCGGTGGACATCGGCCACGCAACGGTTCACGGCCGTACCACACAAGCCCCGGGCCAATAGCACCCAAGGTCCTGCTTCTCCCTGTCCGAGCAGATGCACTTGCTTGACCCCAGGCAAGGCGGTCCGCGCAAACGCCACTGCCGTCAGAATGTCGTGTGCCCGCTGGGCCACCAGCGGCCGATTGTAACCAAAGGTGTAGCCGGCATAGCGGGGGTTGACAGCCGGGTCCGCCTCCAGGCGAAGTTCACCCGTGTGGAAGAGATCCGGGGCGACGATGGCAGCCCCAGCGTTTAGAACGGCTTGGGCCTCGGGAATCAGTCGACCGTCGGCCAGCAAGTCGGCCTTGCCGCCTGGACAAACCCAGACAATCACAGAGCCGGTAAATTTTTTGCCGCGTAGCACAACGGTGGGAATCTGCTCACCGGTGTTGCGCACCCCGATGAGGTAGCCGCGAGTGCTGAACCCCTGGATCTCAGGGTTGCCTTGCGGCCGGCTAGCGATTTCCTTCGACTCGTGCAGATGGCTGTGGAGCATCACACGCAAGGCCGGCTCTAGCAGGGCGCGAAAAGCATCCAAGCTTTTGGCATCGCGGGGTATCGATTCGGCCAGGCGAGTCAGATCGGCCTGGGTCATCTTCTGCCGCAGCCGATCGAGGTCCAAGGCATCGGCGGGGCGTGGATGGTGCTTGGTGAAGACGGTTTGCTCGGCGCGTGAGAGCGGTTCAAAAGGCGACTCAACGATCGGTGTCTTGTGTCCGAGTTTCAAGTGTTCGTTGAGAAACTCATACATGAATTGACGAGCTGGCTGATTGTAGTTGTGGCCAAACTCCGGCCAGCAGCGGGCACGAACCTTGTCCTCGGCATCGAATAGCTTCCACACCGCCTGCAACTCGGGGTAGCCCTTTTTCTCGATCTCTAGCGTCCAGTCGTTGGCCGCTGTCAGCGCCAAGGGCCGGGGGGCGATGAGAGCAGCGAACTCGACATTGCCAGTACCCAGGCGCAGGTACGAGGCGTTTTCGCAGACGCAGCCGCCTTGCATACCGGTCGATACCATCACCGCCGGTACCGCCACGCGTATACGCTCGTCAAGGGCAGCCAAAATAAATGTTTGCGTGCCCCCTCCAGAGGCCCCCGTCATGGCGAGACGTTTGTCATCCACTTCGGGTAGGCTGGCCAGAAAATCCAACGCTCGCATGCTATTCCAGGTTTGCAACCCCATCAGGTTGTGCAGCCGCAGTTCTGCCTCGGCATCGGCGAAAGCCGAATGGCTCAGGGCGGTGCTATCAGCATAGCCGATCATGTCGTACTGAAAGACGACACAACCCAGTCGGGCCAGATGAGCCGCCTTGGCTTGCAGAAAGTAGCGTGCATTGGCCGGGTGTGTCTCGGCCTTGTGGGCGATCTCGCGTTTGGCCGCCGCCTCGCCGGCATCGTGCATGCGGCCATCAGCCCAGTGACCGTGTGCCACTAGCACGGCGGGGAGTTTACCCTCGGGCAAAGTGCCATCCTTGGTACGCGGTCGGTACAGGCTGCCAGTGACGTAGTGGCCGGGCCGACTGGCGAAAAAGACCCGCTCGATAGAGTAACCCGGGCGATCCACTCGGCCGTGGATGGTGGGCTTGAGGGGTTCACGCGACGGCAAGGGCCACAACCCCTGGGAGACAAGGATCTGCTGGCGGACGGCCCTGGCTCGGGCCAGCCATGCTTCCTTGTTGGCGGGCACTTTAAGGTTGAAGTCTTTGTCGTTGAGGGTGCGAACCGTCGTCAACCGACGATCGTTGGGCTTCTTGTCCGGGGCAAACAGTGACAGCGAATCGGCCGAAGCTAGCAGAAAAACAATCACAAGCATGTGGAGGCCTCCAAAGCAGAGGGGAGAGATCCCGGCGGGAGATGGGGATGGTCTACAGCTGGCAGTGGATGTTGAACAGAGAGCGACCCGGCCATAGACTCACTTTAAGCCACGCGTCTGCCAGTACGCCAGGACGGCAGCGACCCCACTCAGCCCTAGGCCGAAGAACACCGTTACCCCCGCCGCATACATCGCCAACAACCCCAACGGCCACTCTTGCCCAGCGAAGTGGACTAGCAGCCGAAACAGGCTGTAAGCGGCTCCGATGAGCAGGCCGTTGCGTAGGCCGACCCCCGCGTTATGAACAATCAGGTGACGCGGCCGGACCTCGCCGACAGGTGGTTGCGTGAGCCAGGCAGTCAAGAGGGCCAGCAATGCGCCGAGCAGGGTCATGGCTCCATACAACAGCACTGCAGTGGCCGGCGGTGTTTCGGGTACGTTTAGCCCGCGATGCAGCACGGCCAACAGCGAGCCTGCGGCGCAAGCCCCGAGCAAAGCGGCGGTCGCGAGTGGTACGACATTCATGTGGGCCCTCCTGAGCAAGGATAGAGTACAAGCGATGCTGAGCAACGACGAATTGCGAGCGAAGGTGCAGGAAGCGTTGGCCCCGCTAGGAACGGTGCGTCGGGTGTTGCTGGTGCATCCGGATTATTCGCGCAACGATTTCAGCGATCGCGTCGTGCCGTTGGTGCGGGATCAACTCGTCTCGCAAGGGTTACATACCCTTGACACCCTCAACGCCGGTGGTACGCATCGGCCGATGACGCCCGAGGAGTTGCGACACAAGCTGGGGTTGACCGATTTCAATCACATTGGCAACATGTACAATCATGAGTATGATGATACAAGCAAACTCTCTGAGGTTGGCATGATCGCCGCCGATTTCGTAGCGAAGCAAACCCAGGGCCAAGTCTGCGAACCGATGCGTGTGACGGCCAACCGGTTGCTGTTCGCTGAGTATGATGCAATCGTGTGCTTGTCGGGCACGGTGCCACACGAGGCGTTAGGCTTCAGTGGCGGCACCAAGCTGCTGTTTCCCGGCATCAGCGGGCCGGAGGTTATCGGGCTGCTACACTGGGCGGCGGTGCTGATCGGCATACCGCGGCTGATCGGCGAATTGGACAACCCGGCCCGGGAGGTGGTCGATGCCGGGGCCGCCCTAATCGTGGAGCGGCTGGGCAGCAGACCGATTGTGTCGTTGAACATGGTCTACACCGAGGACCAGGCGCATCGCGCCGTGCCGCGCGGTCTGTTCAGTGGCCTTGGGCTAGCCGGGTTTCGCACCGCGCTTGAGCAAGCCGCGGCATTATCGGCTCAGCTGCACGTGATTTATCGTGATCGGCCAGCCCGAATCGCGATACAGTGTTTACCCACCATGTATGATGAAGTCTGGACGGCGGGCAAGGGATCGTACAAATTGCAACGGCCAGGCGTCCTCGAGCCAGGTGGCGAGATCATTCTGTATGCCCCGCACATCCACGTCTTTCATTCCAAGCCGGATCTCGATGCCGCCATTCGGGCCATCGGCTATCACGGCCGAGACTATGTGCGAGCGTATTGCGCAGCGCATCCTGATTTCAACAAGAACGTTGCAGCCCATGTGATCAATGTGCGCGGGTTAGGTCGACAGGTGGGCGGACGCGAAGAGTTTGATTTCACTGTGACGCTAGCGACGGCCCTTTCTGAAGCGGATTGCCACGCTGTGGGGCTAGGCTACCGTGATCCGACGAGCATCCGCCGGGAGCATTTCGACAGCGACGACGTGTTGTGGATTCCCGACGGTGGCCAGTGGCTTTATGCGCGGCGATGAGACAAGCAGTGCCGCTGTCAACCGGTATCGCTAAATTGAATGTTAGCAGATGGCTAACCACCAGAGGGCGTGAGGATGAGAAAGCAACAAAGAACCCCCCACGGGGGAATCGCGCGTGGCCAAGACTCCCGGTGCTTGGTGCGGTGGCTGCTTCTGACGCTTCTGATAACGCTCGGCGTGGCCCGGGCGCAACCCCCCAAACAGGACCCGCCCAAGCAACGGAACGAACCGTTGCCCAAAGCTGCCGAGCCGGCGGTTATCACGGCCTTGCGCTCTCAAGGGGCGTTAGTGGAGAGGCAAGGGGACGCGGTCGTCGGGCTGGATCTCACCGCGGCGAAAATAACGGACGCTTCGCTCGAGGGGCTCAACGCCATCGTCAGTTTGCGCCGACTGGAGCTAAGCGGTACGCCCATCACCAATGCTGCCTTGGAGAAGATCAAAGGCTTGCCCAAGCTTACTGTGCTGGACTTGCGGCAGACGGCGATCAGCGATGAGGGATTGCCTGTGATCGCAGAGCTAAAGACATTGGAATACCTGAATTTATCTGCGACAAAGGTTTCGAGCAATCTCACCCCCTTGGCTAAGCTGACGGCCTTGCGGACGCTGGATCTCAGCCGCACGCCGTTGTCCGATACGGCAGTGGCGGGACTGGCGGGCCTGAAGAGTTTACAAACGCTCAGCTTGCAAGGTACCCCCATCGGCGATGTAGGCGTGGGGCTGCTTAAGGAGCTACCTAGCTTGAGCGTGCTGGACTTGGGAAACACCAAGATGGGGGATGCGGCGGCTGACAGCCTCAAAGAGTTAGGCAACTTGTCTCGGCTCGTCGTTTCTGGGACCCAACTCAGCGACAAGGGGTTGGCCAAGCTGAAAGACGCTCCCGCGCTAAAGCTCGTCGAAGCGATCGGGTGTAAAGTGACCGACCAAGGGATCCAGACGTTTCAGAACGGCCGACCCGGAACACGAGTGACCCACTAATCGCTCTGGTGGGGCACAAGCCGAATCGCTGGCAGAACTCCAATCGCTCGGCAGAAATCGCACTAGGAGAGCAAACGGTGCAGCGGATCGTCACGTCGGTTTTTCTCGTCCTTGTGGTGGCAGCGCTAGTTTACTTGTGGACGCAAAACCAGCCGCGTATCAGCGAACCGACTCCGCAGCGTGAGGGGAAAACCGATCGGAAGTCAAACGCCCCACATCAGGAAGATCCGCAAGCGGCCCAGGTGTTACAGAAGCTGGGCGCTCGGCTGCGGCGGGATGACAGACAGCCAGGCAAGCCGGTCGTCGAGGCCCTTCTGCATGGCGAAATCGGCGACAACGACCTGATCTTGCTCCAAGGTCTGCCGATGCTGGATAGCTTGCAACTCCAAGGAACCGCGATCAGCGACGCGGGGCTGGTTCACCTAGCCAAGTTGCCCCATCTCCGCGTTCTGCGACTGGAAGGGGCGGCCCTGACCGACAAAGGCGTCGCTACGCTCGGTTCTCTGGCCACCCTCGCAGAGGTACGTTTGGGCCGCACTCAAATCACCGATGCCGCCGTGGAAACTCTGGCCTCGTTGCCGCGATTGCAAATCTTAAACCTGGCCGGGACCAAAATCACCGGCAAGGGACTGGGAAGGCTTCAGACCCTGCGGGAGTTGGACCTGCGTGAAACCGCTCTGAGCGATGCGGCCCTGGCCGAAATCGGTCGTTTGCCTGAGCTGATGACATTAGAGTTAGAAGGCACGGCAATCAGCGACGACGGGCTGAAAGGGTTGAGCGGTTGTGGTTCGCTGCGTTACCTGAATCTGGCGGATACCAAGATTAGCGACGCCGGGTTGGCCCATCTGCCACGAACGCTGTTTAGCTTAAACCTGACGCGGGTAGCGACGACGGGAGCGGAGGCGGCGCGACTTTTCCCCGATCTGCGGGAATTGATTTTGCGAGAAACCCAAGCCGACGACGAGACGTTGCGACTGGCCGGGCAACTCAAGGCGTTGCGGGTGCTGGATCTGGAGGAGACGGCGATCACGAATAAGGGGTTGCGTTATTTGGAAGAATCGACCAGCCTACGCGAGTTGAACTTGTGGAAGACAAGAATTAGCGATGCAGGGCTCAACGCGCTGGAAAAGCTAAGCGGACTGGAAAGCCTAACGCTGACCATCGACAACGAGAATATCACACAAGCAGGGGTCGATCAACTTCAAGGCATGCTCAAACGATTGAAGATTAAAAACTGAACCAACCTGAAGGCGGGAGCTATAGGTTGGTCGATGGACACGTGCTTGCCCACCTCCAGCATCGAATCTCCTGACAGCCCTCCAGAAAGAAATTGGCGAGATTACCCCAAATAGGCAAGAAAAATGCCCCACCCTCGGGTCGGGGTTGATTCGTCGCGTCAGCTTGCTATGTAGGCCGTCTCACGTCAGAGCACACGCGTATTGGCCCGTCGTGATGCCTCTGGCCCGCAAACTGGGGGGCCGCGGAGCAACTCCGCGTGCAGCAACATATGAAACAACGACTTGATCCATCTGGGACCGGATTGGGGCTGGTCCTCATTCTGGGGCTGCTCAGCGGGGGACTGGGACTCGCCCAATCGCCCCCGGGCACCCCTAGCAGCTACCGCCCCCCCGCTGGTTCTGTTGGCAGTGGTCCGACAGGCAACGGCCTGCGTCCCTTGGCTTCGACTCTCAGCAGACAGGACGATCTCTTACGTCTCACACGCGATCTACCTGGCGATGCGAAGCCGGTGATCATCGAGGCCGACCAGATCACCACCTGGAATGAGGGCGGGCAGGTAGTGCTGTTGCTCGAAGGGCATGGCCTAATTCAGCAGAGCGTGGTTCAGGGACGATTCAGTCGGGCAGTTGCTTTCGTCGATCTGCCCCGGTATCAAACCACTGGCATCTTGCATGTCGCCTTTCCAGACAATCGCCT
>JBDNDE010000064.1:0-17640 GCA_046719305.1 Gemmataceae bacterium
CGCCGTGCTGCCGGTCGAATTCGTCACTCAGAGCCGCCGTGACACTTTGCACTAGGTCGCGATCTAATTCGACCAACACCAGACCGCGCGAGCGGCCGGTTAGTTCCGCCGTAGTGGCGCGGGCCAGTTTGGTCGCTTGCTCGACCAGTGTCTTTGGTTGGTTACGGTGCAGTTCGGCGATACGCCTGAGAATCGTCTTGAAGCCAGGTCGTTTTTCCCCGTCTTCGTCGATGTCGTCGGGCGGCCAATAGGTGCCGCCAATGATCGGTCGAGCATCGGCATCCAGAAACATCGAGAGAGGCCAGCCGCCTGGGTTGCCCAAGACGTTTAGGGCGGTCAGATAAATCTGATCGACATCGGGGCGTTCTTCGCGGTCGACTTTGATGCAGATGAATTGTTCGTTGAGAATCTGGGCCACGCCTGGATCGCAAAAGGATTCCTTTTCCATGACGTGGCACCAGTGGCAGGAGGAGTAGCCGATGGACAAGAAGACGAGCTTGCCCTGTTTGCGGGCCAGAGCGAAGGCCTCGGGACCCCAGGGTAGCCAGCGTACGGGGTTGTAGGCGTGCTGCAACAGATAAGGGCTGCTCTCGCGGATCAGAGCGTTGGGCTGCCGAAGTTTGGCCGGCGGGGCGGCTGCCAGTAACAAGACGACACCCAGCAGGAATGTTAAACGCGTGAACATGGCAGCCCCTCAAGAAGGAAGTGATTACGGCACGTTCACTTTGATCGTCGCGGGCAACAAACACGAAGTCTTGCTGCACGCCTGCAGTGTGATCGCCAATTCCACCGGACCGGTCCCTTCGACGGTAGCCTCGATGGTCACCTTGCCCTTGTAGATGGAATAATCCCCGACGATCTTATCCGGAACACGTTCCCCCTTGGGATAGTGGACTTTCAGCAGCTTGCCTTTGCTGGCGGTTACAGTGGTTTGATTGTCGGCAAAGTCCTTGTTGTCGATCGGGTTGGCGTAGATGTAGTATTTCGGGTCGATCTCTAGCGTCAGGTTTATCACCCGGTTGGTACCGGCGGTGGCAGATGTGGCGCTGACCTTCACTGCAGTATCGGACTTCTTGCCTTGGGCCAGTAGCACCGAGGAAAACACAACTAACACAACAAGCGTGCGAGTGACCATCCGTAAAGCCTCCCTGTTCAAACCTCTCGTGTTCCTAGTAGAGGGTCAAACGAATCCGGCGATAGTCATTCTACGAAGCGGTGGGAAAAATGCGAGCGAGCGAGCCGTGAGCAACGACTCGCCCGCCATTCTGCTGAGTGCCAATCGAGCGATTCCTTCAGAATCGTGATTACTTCAGAATCTTGCTCGTGGCTTCGATGATCGCTTCAATGTCTTTGTCGGTCATCTTGCCGGCTTCAAAGGCAAAGTTGGCTTTGGCAGTCCGCTCGACGTAGAGCACCACCGTGATGTCGGCTTCCTTGGCCACCTTGTAGCCGTCGGGACCAGCCGGGTTGTCGATGGCCAGCACTACTTTCTTAAGGTCAGCCTCAGCGGCCAGCTTTTTGAGCTTGTCTTCTAGGCCGTCCTCATTGCTGCAGAAGACGACGTAGCTGCCCATCTTGGCGGCGCTGTTCTTTTCACAGACCGCATCGAGCTTCTTGATCAGCGTGGTCAGTTCCTTGCTCGGGGTGCGAGCGAAGACCATTGCGACCGGCTTGTCACCGTTGGAGCAGTACAGGCAGAACTTTTTGCCAGCGGCCTTGCCATTGATGTTTAGCGGATGGAACGGCCCAGCCAATTCTTCGCCGGGTTGCGGACCGGACTTGACCGGCTTGGACTTATCGTCTGCGAACGAGACTCCGACGGCCAGAGCGACGGCCAAACCAAAGGCAGCCAGATACGAGAGCTTCATGGAGCCAACTCCTTGTGATGGAGAAACTGGGCAGAACAATGAGTTTTACTTATCCTTTTTCCAAAATGGATAAGTCCCACCGTTCTCCGATCATGGTAGATCGCAGCCGCTAGGCGTCAAGTGGCAGGCGGCAAACTTCGCTCGTCTGAGTGGACCTCGGCCAGCGGTCGTCGCTTCCGCTATGCTAAGAGGCGGGTTATCTCGCGGAGGGGCTACCATGCGTCGCATACGCAACTACATCGCCGGAGCATTTCACGAAAGCTCGGCCACGCTCGATAACATCAATCCGGCCACCGGCGAGGTTATTGGGCAAGTTCCGGATTCCAATTCGGCCGACGTGGACCAAGCCGCTCAGGCGGCTCGGGCTGCATTTCCGGAATGGAGCAAGACGCCGGTTGCCCAACGCGCTCGACTGCTGGAGGCGTTGGCTGCCCAAATCGAGCAGCACACCGAGGAATTGGCTCGTTTGGAAGTCGAGGACAGTGGTAAGCCGCTTAGCCGGGCTCGCACCTTGGAGATTCCACGCGCTGCGTCGAACTTTCGTTTCTTCGCCAGCGCCCTACAAAACTTTCACGCCGAGAGCTACCGCAGCGATGGCGTGGGGCTGAACTACACGCTCAATCAGCCGCGCGGCGTGGCAGGGTGCATCTCGCCGTGGAATCTGCCCTTGTATCTGTTTAGTTGGAAGATCGCCCCGGCATTGGCGGCGGGCTGTACCGTGGTCGCCAAGCCGTCGGAACTCACCCCCAGCACGGCCGAGCGTTTGTGCGAGTTCGCCCACGAGATTGGCCTGCCGCCCGGTGTACTCAATGTCGTACATGGCCTGGGGGCCAAGGCCGGCGCGGCCATCGTCGCCCATCGCGCTATCAACACCATCAGTTTCACCGGCGGCACCGTCACCGGGGCCGAGGTCGCCCGCGTCGCCGCCCCGCTGTTCAAGAAGGTCGGCCTGGAACTGGGCGGCAAAAACCCTACTCTCGTTTTCGCCGACGCCGACCTTGCCGAGGCTATTCCCGCCTGCGTGCAGGCCGCGTTCGGCAATCAGGGGCAAATCTGCTTGTGTGGATCGCGTATTCTCATCGAGAAATCCATCTACGAGACGTTTGTTGAAAAATTTGTGACCATCGCCCGCAATCTAGTCGTCGGCGATCCACTCGATCCCGCCACCCAGCAAGGTTCGCTTATCAGCAAGGCGCATTGGGAAAAGGTACGCGGCCATGTCGATCGCGCGATAGCCGAGGGTGGCAAACTGCTGTGCGGCGGCACGGTGCCGAGCCTACCGGAGCGGTGCAAGAATGGCTATTTTTTGTCGCCGACGGTGATCGCCGGGCTTGACCCCAAGTGCCGAACCAATCAGGAAGAGATCTTCGGCCCCGTGGCGACGCTGATGCCGTTTCGTGGCGAGCGCGAGGCGCTGGCTATCGCCAACGGCGTCGATTACGGTCTGTCGGCATCGCTGTTCACGACCAACCTGGGTCGGGCCCATCGCCTGGCCGAGGCCCTGGAATGCGGCACCGTGTGGGTGAATTGCTGGCTGGTGCGCGACCTGCGCGTGCCCTTTGGCGGCGTGAAATCCAGCGGCGTCGGCCGAGAGGGCGGCGACCACGCGTTGCGCTTTTTCACCGATCCCAAAACGGTGTGCATCCGTTACAGCGACGAGGTGCCCGCATGAGCGAGCCGAGCAACGAAATTGTGAGCAACGAGATCGTCAGCAAGGCCGCCCCAAAGCCGGTGGGCCTGTATCCACATGCCCGACGTGTGGGCAATCTGCTCTTCCTCAGCGGCCTGGGACCACGCGACCCAGCCACCAACGGCGTGCCGGGCAACGTAACCGACGACGCCGGCCGGGTGATCGCCCACGACATCCGGGCGCAGTGCCATAGCGTGTTCGCCAACGTGCGAACGGTGCTGGAGTCGGCCGGGGCACGCTGGGAGGATATTGTCGATGTGACGGTGTTCCTCACCGACATGGAGGCCGACTTTCCCGCGTACAACGAGGTGTATGCCCAGTATTTCGCGGAGAATCGGCCGACGCGGACGACGGTGGGCATCAGCCGACTGCCGACGCCCATCCACATCGAGTTGAAGGTGATCGCGGTGCTGTCGGAGGGGGCATGACGCCGATCCTGGAGGGGCTATACCTGGGCGCCCGGGAAGACGCGCGCGACCTGCACCTGTTACGGCAACAAGGAATCACCCATATTCTTAACTGCGCCATCGAGGTGCCAAATTATTATCCACAGGTGTTTCGTTACCATCGCATGGACATCCGCGACCCCGACCGCACCTTTTACCGCCATCTGGGCACGAGCCGCCTGTTCATCGATGCCGGCCGTGCCGCGGGTGGGGTGCTGGTGCATTGCTTCGCCGGGGTGAGCCGCAGCCCCGCGACGATTCTGGGCTACCTGGTGTACAGCGAGGGCTGGACACTGGAGCAGGCCGCCCGCCACCTGGCGAGCAAGGTATGGACCGCGCCGGACACCGTGTTCCTGGCGCAGCTGGCCGAATCCCTGGGCGAATCGATCGACGCGGCCAAGCTCGACCGCCTGGCGATGATCCTGCTGGGCCGCGATCCCGGCGGCTGAGGCGGATACGTTACTTCTTTACCTTCACCAGACGCACGGGACGTTTGCCCAGCTTCTTCAGCGTCTCGTCGGGCGTGGGGTCGCCGGCCAGGACCATCCAGCCGACCACCTTGGTCTTCTTGTCGCGCGGCACCAGACGCAGCACCTTGTGCGCGTTGTCCTTGATCGACAGATAGTCGCCCTCGCGCAGCGTTGCCTCGTGGTCCACGTACTTGCCCTCCTCCACCACCTGGCGGTTGAATAGCCGGGCCACCAGTGACGGATCGGCGTCCGAGGTCGGTTCGATCGCCGCCACCTGGAACGCAGTGCCATACAGCCTGGCCTCGCCCACCAGCGCGATGCGACCGTCGTCGTACTTCGAGCCTCGGCGGGACGGCGTGGCCAGCGGGACGGCGATGGTATCGATGCTCGGCTCCAGCCCCTTGTACGGCCCGGTGGCCTCAAGTCGCCGCCAGCCCATGCTTTCGCTGCCAACGCGAACGCGATACAGCGCCCCACGGGCGGCGATCACGTCGTTGGAAACGAGTTGGGGGGTGGAGATAATGTACTCTTGCAGCGGCACTTTTCTCCAGTTAACGTAAAGCGTTCCCCCCTGACTCCAGGTCGTGCCCTCCTTGTGGGTCACTGATCCCCAATAGCCTGTCTGAACATCCCAACAATCCGCACGCACACGCGGTCCTGTTTGAAACAGGATGCGGTCCAGGATAAAGAGCGGCCGGGGGGCTTCTGGTGCGGCGAAAGCTACAAAGCCCAGCAGAAGACTGCAAGTAACCAGAATATTTCTCATTGGTAGTACCACGTATCGAAAAACTTAGGGATACTCGTTCGCAGCACAGATATATGCCTGTGACCCCAAGGGTTGTGCAAATCTACGTGAGTAGCTGTCGTGCGCCAGACGACGTAGGCGTGATTGGATACGACCTCTGGATCCGTATCTAGGAAATCTTCCTTCTTCAGCGTTCGAGACCCAAGAACAACTTTCTTGCCTGCGTCGTATGCAGCCACCATTTGATTGACTGACACAGCACCCTGAGCGAGCACCTTGGGAATATCGACCCTTTTCGCCTTATTGACGGGTTGGCCCGGAGTCAGCAGGTTCCAAACAACGTCTGCGTGTCCGATGCCCGTCATACTTTGGAGGCTGCCGATATCACGCAGGATCCGCCGCATTCCCTTCTCGAGCATGTTCGGCCAGACCTCATACGACCGGTAGCTGCGGTCGATGATGCCATCGTTGTTGTCGTCAAACTGCTTGTCTTCGTAATCCCCAGACAATTCCGTTCCCATGATCCCATAGTCGAGGGTCATGTCCACTACGGCGAGGCGAGGGCGTAATCCCAGTGGTGTCTGGACATAGTATCGCACCGCCACCGTGCCGTCGGGACGGCGAACCAGCATATCGCCTGGTCCGCCTGGTGCTGTGTGGATGCTGCCAGGCTCTCGCCAGGCGATCGCTCCGATGGCCGCCGTGAACCTGCAGTTGGGAATGGCTCCCTGGTCAACATCGTTGAACATCGTTGAGATCCACAGGACCATCCTCATCGGCAAGCGCCCAGCCGTCGACAATGTTCAGATTCTCAGAAGCGAACAACTGCACATCGTCCAGTAGAAAGAGCGTTGCGGTCTGCTCGCCGACTGGCCTCCCCGGAAGATGGTTGAAAGAGATTCTTTTTTCCCCAGAATCCTTGTGAATGGTTACATACTCGCGATCGAGGTCATCCTCGATCATGACCCGGAACTCCTCCATGCTCTCCAGTTGTCCGTCCTCGGCCAGCCCAATGCTGATCGTTGCGGTGGCCTTGTTTGCCGGGATGACGATTGTTCCCGTATTAACACCCGCCGCTGTCAGCACGTTCGGATTGTCGAAGTCCGCACGAGTTGCGGTATCCCCCTGTGCGGCATTCATTGGCACCGAGTAATGCACCGTCAGTGGTTGAGAGATGTCCCGTGAAAAGCGTCGGAAAGTCAACTCAATGGTATCCCACAGATAGTTACCGTTAGGCAACAGATTCTCGGAGATGCTGGCCTCGACGCCGTGTCGGTCGCCCGTGAGAACCACCATGGGCACGACGTTTATGATGACCTCTGCTGATCGAGTAGGTCACCTCGTCGGCATCGGCATCGGTTGCGAATACGTTATCGACGTAGGTGTTTGATGGCGTGAGGTCGCCGAGGTAGAACTCGTAGAAGGCTTTACCGGGCGGCAATTGAAAGACCGGGGCATCATTTCCTGGACGCGCATCACGAATAATGGGTTTGGCCTCCATCGGCGGTTGGGCCGGTCCCACGGGCGGAGGCGGCATAAACAGCAATGTAACTGTCTCCTCGCCCTCAACCGCCACATCGACGAACGGTCCCGTGGCATCGATCACCACCTCTGCCATACGTTGGCCTGGCAAGAAAACTAACGTTCCGCTCAACGGTGCGTAGTCAATGCCCATGGTGGCCATATCGGGACCGCTGAGGATACTGTAGGGCACGGAGCGATAGCCCGTCGGGTCAGCACGGCCCACGCGCACGAAGCCGACATCGCCGCCCTCAACCGCGTTTTGAATCTCCTCGATCCAAATGGAATCGTCGTCTTCATCGTCGGTCAGTAGCACGTGGTCCGGTTCGGGCTGGTAGATCGTGTAGCCCACGCCGGGAGCGAGTGTCAACACCACCTGTTGTGTGCCCTGACGCAGGTCGTTCTGGGGCATTGGCAATGTAATTGTGGCCTGATCTTCACCGGGTGCGAAGGTGACCGTCTGATGGAGAGGCGGAGGATTTGGCCCGCCATCGAGCGATACGGCGATTGGGCCGCCGTTGAGCGGTTGCGAGACGAGGCTGTAGTTGACGCTCAGGCCACCCGAGGTGTCGTCGCGAAAGAGGACAAAGCTACCGTCCTGCTGTCCCTCTGTGCCATCAAACGCAGCCAGAACGCTGACGTTGACCGTGGGGCAATCGCGCGATTCCAGCATCTCAAGACGTGGCTTTACCGAAGGACGAAGGACGAAGATTTCATAGCGGCAACTCCGTTGCGCGTTGTGACTCGGGAAGTGATAGGATTAACTAATCGATGCCATTCTCCCTGGCAAGCATTTTTTCTGATTCTTCTCCTTTTTCCTTGCACGCCCCCACCCGCCCGCTCTGTCTGGCCGACGGCCCCGCTTCGCCCTACAGTGGACGGATAACCGTTGCGCCTCGTTTCCCCGGAGATGGCTCCATGTTTGATCTTTCCGCCGTGCAGGCCGCCCTGCGTGAGGATGGCCTCGATGGCTGGCTGCTGTATGACTTTCGCGGCCTGAATGTGCTCGCCCGGCGTGTGCTGCGGTTCCCGGCCGACGCCCATGCCTCGCGGCGGTGGTTCTACTTCATCCCCGCGCACGGCGAGCCGCGCAAGCTCGTGCATCGCATCGAATCGGCCCAACTCGACGCCTACCCCGGCGGCAAAACCGTCTATCTGCGCTGGCAGGAGTTGGAGGCCGGCGTCGCCGGGCTGGTGGCGGGGGCCAAACGTGTCGCCATGGAATACGTGCCGCGCAACGCGAATCCTTATGTGTCCCGGGTCGATGCCGGGACGGTGGAACTGGTGCGGTCGTTCGGCGTCGAGGTGGTGCCCTCGGGCGATCTCATCCAGCGCTTCGAGGCCTGCTGGGACGACGAACAATGGGCCATGCACCAGGAGGCCGCGCGTCACACCGCCAGCGCTTACACCGCCGCGTGGAGCTTCATCGCCCAGCGCATTCGGGCCGGCATCCGCACCCATGAAATGGACGTGCAACAGGTCATCCTCGATCACTTCAAGGCCAACGGCCTGATCACCGATCACGCGCCGATCGTGGGCGTTGGCCCGCACTCGGGCGATCCACACTACGCCCCGCGGCCCGGCGAGGATGGCATCCTGCACGAGGGCAGCTTCGTGCTCATCGACCTGTGGGCCAAGCTCAACAAACCCCGGGCCGTCTACAGCGACCTGACGTGGACCGGCTACCTGGGCACCGAGGTGCCGGCCAAGTATGAAGAGATCTTTCAGATCGTCCGCGCCGGGCGCGACGCGGGCATTGCCCTGGTGCGCGACGCCTTCGCCCACAACCGCCCCCTCCAGGGTTGGCAGGTCGACGACGCCACTCGCGCCCCCATCGCCGCGGCCGGCTACGGCGAGGCGTTCTGCCATCGCACCGGCCACTCCATCGGCGAGGAGACGCACGGCAACGGGGCCAACATGGACAACCTGGAAACGCACGAGACACGTCGCATCATGCGTCGCACTTGCTTTTCCATTGAGCCGGGCATCTACCTGCCGGAGTTCGGCGTCCGAAGCGAGGTGGATGTCTTCGTCGATGCCGAGGGTAAGGTGCACGTGACCGGCCCCGAGCCGCAGACGACAGTGATTCCCGTGCTGAGGGTGTATTGATGGGCCGATGCGACGAGGGCTACCTGTGTGCCGTGTGCGGCGGCGAGGTGGCCGAGATCACCGACTCGGAGTTGTACCTGGCGTTTGTGCTGGGCGAAGTGGGCGTGGAGGAGTTGCTCAATCGGCCCGATCGGCACCTACGCTGTGCCCCCGAGCGATCGCAATACATCGTCGATCCCGACTTTGCCCCCGTGGTGTGCGAGGGCTGGTTCGACAAACGCACCCTGGATGCTGCCTTCGTCGCCGAGGAAGAACGGCGGGTGACGCGTGGCTGGCGTCGGTTGCAAGAGGTCGTGCGACTCGGCGTGCCCATCGGCGAATACCCGCTGTGAGGGCTGCTAAAGCGGCAACGATGTTGATCCAAAGGTGGGGGGCCAGCAAGCTCAAGGAGAAGTTGCCCAAGGTGAACGAGTGGATCGTCGAGGGCTTCCGGACGGCCAGCTTTGCCCCCCGGACAGCTTCTGCCCCGAGGAGGGCACACACTTCCTCGCCCAGGATGGCTGCTTGCCGCACCCCGGAGAAACATGGCTGTTCGCTCACTGGGGATGCAATTAAATTGAACATTTAGGTCAAATCAGAAATATGCATAAGTCTCTGAAAAATCTATCGGAGGGATCCAAAAAATATCTGCCGCTGCCCAGAACCAACCAGTCGACTGTAGAAGCCACTCGACGCATTGAAGACAAAGCGATACGCACGTTGGCCAGGCTGCCCAGAACCAACCAGTCGACGGCCGTTCGGCTGGAGAGGATGGAGGTTGGGAATCTCTTTCAGGTCGCTTGGAGGCCTTCTCCCCGGTCAGATCTCGCGTAGCAGCAAACCATGAACATCGGTCATCTCCAGCGTCTGGGCCTGTGGGGCTGGACCCGTGCCGATCAGCAACGGGCGGTCGAGCGGATCCGGGGCATGGATGCCGTGGCTTCCGCGGACTAAGCGGGCATCCAGCGGAATCACGTCGATTAGGTTGCGAAAGCCGAGTTTCTTGGCCAGTAGGCGTCGGGCGGCATGGAACTTGGGGAAGCGGAATTTCGGGTCGAAAAACAGTTCGCAGGGGTCGTAGCCCGGCTTGCGGTGGATATCCACGGTGCGAGCAAAATCAGGAGCGCGGCGATCGTCCAACCAATACGGATACGCATACCAAGCGTGTGCCGGGGCTAGCAGCAGCCAGTCGCCCGAACGGGGATGATCTAGGCCTACCTCGGCAGCACAGGCCACCTGACCTAACGGAGCCAGCACCTCCCGGACACGCTCTCGGTCGGCCTCGTCACGAACGTAAATATGTGCGATTTGATGATCACACACCGCAAAGGCCCGACTCGTGAACGTCTCTAGCATCTCGCCAAACGGGCCATCGCGTACGCTCAGCAGCCCCGCTTGCCGCAACACCCGGTTGGGAAACCGTGGTTCGCTTACGTCGAGATGCCCGTACTCGCTGACCACCCACACCTTGGCTCCAAGCCTATTGGCCGCTTCCAGCAGCGGGACGCAGGCATCATCGAGTTGCTTTACTAGCCGTGGCAGATCGCAGCCCCGCGGGCCATAGCGTTGCGGGTCGTAGTCCAGGTGCGGCAAATAGACCAGCGTGAGATCGGGTTGATGCGATCGCAGCACCTCACCTGCCGCCTGGGCGATCCAGCGGGTGCAGGGTAGCCCAGCCATTGGCCCCCAAAAGCTCGGAAACGGAAAGGAACCGAACTGACGCTCTAAGTGGGCGGGCAAGCCCTCGGGCGTGCCGGTGATCCCGAACGCCTTGCTACCGTCGGCCCCGTAATACGGCTTAGGCGTGACACTGATAGCAACGTCGGCCCCCTGGTTGTACCACCAAAACAGTTTGGCACAGCGAAACCCGGGACGCTGTCGCTTCAAGGTCGCGTAAAGCGGCTCGGCCTGGATCAGACGGTTGCTCTGCTGCCAGAAACGCACCTCGCCGGTGTCGCGAAACAGCCAACCGTTGCCCACGATGCCATGCACCCGGGGCGGTTGGCCGGTCAGAATGGTCGCTTGCGCCGTGGTGGTAACTGCAGGCAAGACTTCGCGTACGGGCCGCATCCAGCCCTGGTTGGCTAAGGCATGCAGTCGCGGTGCTAGCGGCAGCAGACGCGGCGTCAGGCCGACCGCATTGACCAGGACCAGCGGCGCGGGCATCCTGATGGCACTCCTGTTGTCGGGGAAGCAATCCGTGCTACAATTCCTTCTTCAGCATGCTATCGTACTACACTGCGAGGAAAAGTCATCGTGAGCGCCGACCGTTACTTGTTCACTAGCGAATCCGTCTCGATGGGCCATCCCGACAAGGTCGCCGACCAGATCAGTGATGCCATCCTCGATCACTGCTTGGCCGCCGATCCCATGAGCCGGGTTGCCTGCGAAACGCTGGTGACCACCGATCTAGCTGTGGTGGCGGGTGAAATCACCACGAACGCCGACCTCAGCCGCGCCACGGTGGATAAAGTGGTCCGCGATGCCATCCGGGAAATTGGCTATACCGATCCCAGCATCGGCTTTGCCGCCGACACCTGTCAGATTCAGTGTGTTCTTCACTCGCAATCGGCCAATATCGCGCAGGGGGTGGATGTCGGCGGAGCAGGCGACCAGGGCATGATGTTTGGTTTTGCCTGCGATGAGACGCATTCCCTGATGCCGCTGCCGATCTACTTGGCGCATCGGTTGGTGGAAAATCACGCCCATCATCGCAAAAGTGGGACACTCAAGTGGTTGCGTCCCGATGCCAAGAGCCAGGTCACGATCGAGTACAATCCAGATGGTACGCCGTTCCGCATCCACACCATCGTTCTTTCGACTCAACACGATCAGACCGTCGAGACCAAGAAAAACGGCAAGCCGTACTTCACCGACGAGGCCCGGCAAACCCTGATCGATAAGCTGATCCTGCCCACCCTGGAGGCCGAACGCAAAGACCTAATCCAAGGCAAGCTGGTCTTGGTGATCCCCGGGGAAGGGCTACCGGCCATCAAGGATGGCGATATTCTCGTCCACATCAACCCCACCGGCTCGTTCCTTGAAGGCGGGCCGCACGGCGACTGTGGCCTGACTGGACGCAAGATTATCGTCGACACCTACGGCGGTCGCGGACGCCACGGCGGTGGAGCCTTCAGCGGCAAGGACGCTACCAAAGTCGATCGCTCCGCGGCCTATGCATGCCGTTACATCGCCAAGAACGTTGTAGCCGCCGGCTTGGCCCGGCAATGCGAGGTCCAGGTCAGCTATGCTATCGGCTATCCCGAGCCGCTTAATATTTGGGTCAGCACCTTCGGTACCGCTCGCCATGGCCTGACCGATAGCCGCATCGCGCAGCTGATCCAGAAGAACTTCAATCTGACTCCCAAAGGTATCATCGAAAAGTTGCAGCTGCGCCGACCCATCTTCCGCGAGACCGCTCGTCACGGTCATTTCGGCCGCGAACTGCCCACCTTTTCCTGGGAAAAGACCGACATGGCCGAGACACTCAAGGCTGCCGCTCGGGCGTAAGCTTTCCTTCGCTTGGCCTATTGGCCCCTAGAAATACAAACGGTCGGCTTTCGCCGGCCGTTTCCGTCGTTTCCTCTACAGTCACTTCTGCTCCAGAAAGGCAATGAACGCCGGGATGTCCGCCGGGTCGATGATTCCTTTGTTCATGCCGTAGCGGCTGACCACCTCAAAGCCGTCGCTGGTCGGACGCAACAAGGCATACAACGGCAAAGCATCGCTCTGGAAAATTTCCGAACGCAACTTTACGGCTCCAGCCACATCGGGGGATTGGCGGAGGCCCGCGGGCAGCTGGTCCGCGTAGAGTTGCACTAGCACATGCCGGGCGAAGCGAGCTTGGATCTCGGGCCGGCTGAAGATGTTGCGTTCGTTCAGTTTGCAGTTGGTGCAGTTGATGCCTGTAAAGTCCAGGAAGACCAGCTTTTTCTCGGCACGGGCACGCGACAGGCCCTCTTGTAGGTCTGTGTACCACGGTAGTTCTTTTTCGTCGCCCGAGCCGCCACTCGATTTCTTGCCTGGTTCCGGCAGTAAGAAGCTATCGACCCAGCCGAAGACGATCCCCTTGCTGGGAAGGTCGGCATCCTTCATCGGGAAGATACCCGGCACGAGGTACAACCCCAGGCTTAAAAACCCGATTGCAAACAGGCTCCGAGGCACCGAGAGCGTCTCGGGGGCATCGTGGTCGTGCGGCAAGCGGAATACCCCGAACAGATACAGCGCACAGGCCAGGCACAGCCCCACATACATCGCCATACATGCCGAGTAACTAAAGAACGAGCCGGCCCCATAGCTCAACAGTTCGCCCGAACGCAGGAATTTGACGGCAGCCGCCAGTTCCAGAAAACCCATGACCACTTTGACCGAGTTCATCCACGAACCTGCTCGGGGCATCGACCGCAGCAGGGTCGGAAACAACGCCAGCACAAAAAACGGCGAGGCAAACGCTACGCTAAATGCCACCACCGAGACGACCTTGCTGAGCATGTCGCTTTGAGTGCCGGCCTTGAGTGTCAGAAACCCGCCATAGATCGGTCCGACACAGGCGAAGCTGATGATGCTGAAGGTGAGGGCCATGAAAAAGACCCCCATCAGGCCGCCTTTGTTCTCGCCTGAGGCGGTCCAATCTTGCAGCCACGAAGGCAGCGTAATATCGTACCAGCCAAGCAAGCTGAGAGCGAAATAGATGAACAGCAGGGCCAAGGCGAAATTGGTCACTGGATGGTTGATAACCGCGTTGAGCACCTGCACGAGCGCTAGACCCCCCAGGATCAGCACTAAAGCGATGGTGCCGCTGTAGATCAACGCCATGCCCACCGCGCTACCCTGCTTGGCCTCGGCCTGCTTGATGAAGTAGCTCACCGTGATCGGTATCATCGGGAAGACGCACGGCGTCAGCAGCGACAGAAACCCACTCAGTAGTGCAATAGCGATCGGCCGCGCCCAGATCGGCAACCAGGAAAACTCGGCCTGGTTGGAGGTGGCAACCGGGGCCACCCCGAGGCCGACTTCACTGTTTTTGCCCGGTTGGCCAGGTTTGCCACTGGCTTGGCCGTTGCCTGTGCCGTTTGTAGCAGGCGGGGCCAGTACTTGGGTCGGCGGTGGCGTAGTCAAGTATGAACGGATGTCCACAGGCGGATCCAGCGCTTCATCGCCACTAATCTCGACTTCGACAGTCAGATCCTGTTTTTCTGGCAGGCAAGACGACTTGCACACCTGGAGATCTAACTGGTAGGTCAAACTGTACTTGCCCGGCTTGGCCTTGGGATCGACAAACACCACTTGTGTCCAGGTGAACGGCCCTTGGTGCTGCATCTCCCAGCCCAATCCCGAGCCGATCTCCTTCCATTTGGGCGTACTCTCACGCAGCGGATACAACGGCACCAGCCCTGCTGGGGGCCTCACCGTAATCTTAGCGACTTGGCCCTCGGCCTGATCCTGCCCCCGCTGTGTCGCAGGATAGGTGTACCAGCCGTCTTGTGGCGAGCCGGCTAGCACCACGAGGAAGGTCTCACCGCGGCGGACAACGGGCTTGCTGCCGACCTGATTCATAGGCGAAAACGGCTCGGCTGCCTCGATGCGGGAGGTGAAAATCACCTTTTTCCCTACCGCAGACAACTCGCCGAAAGGGTCTTGCGTCGGTCCGCCTGCAACAGCGAGACCAACCAAGAGTAAGTATATTGACATCCTCTTACTCCTCAGGGGCGGGTTGAGCCGCAGGCTTGGGCGCTTCGACACCGCTGAGCGGCAAGGTCGAGACGGTCTTGCTCTTGAGGTCCACCACACGAATCCGATGCGCATTGGTGTCCGCTACGTACATCTTGCCGCCGGCAATGTGTAGGCCCCCCGGTTCGTTGAACAGCGGCGTAGCGAGCCAACCTGGTTCTTCGCCGCCTAGCCAGGTCTTGGCCGTTCGCGTCCGCGGGTCGAGCGTCTTGATTTTGCTGTTGTAGGTGTCGGCGATGTAGATCAGCCCCTCGTGATAGGCCACCCCCAGAGCGTGTTGCAGCTTGACCTCCCGGCCCGTGCCGTCTTGATCGCCGAAGTAGAACAGGTCTTCGCCGACCAAGGTCGTCACGCTGCCCCGGCCGCTCATTGGTACTGCCCGCACCGATGAGGTTTCGCTGTCGGCCACAAACAGCGTATGGCCATCGGTGGTCAAGCCGCTGGGCTGAGCAAAACGCGAGCGGTTGAGTGGCCCGTCGATTAGATCCTCACCACCATCCCCCGCGTAGGCGGCGAGAGTGTTTTTCTTTAAGTCCATCAGCCAGATTTGATGATGACCAGCCATGGCGATGAACATTCGATCGCCTTGGATGAGCAAATCCCAGGGGCTATTCAAGGCAATCTTGCGGGCTGGGCCATCGCCTTCGCGATCACGGCCCTGTTCACCCGTGCCCGCTACTGTGGTCACGGTCTGCTTCTTGAGATCCAACGCGCGAATCAGATGATTCTTGCGATCAGCCACGTACAACGTGTTGCCCTGTAGCGCCATACCCTGTGGATCGTTGAACTGCGCCGTGTCGAAGTCTCCATCCTTGCGGCCCGCCTCGCCCATACCCGCAATGGCGATCTTCTTGCCCTTCAGGTCGGTAATCACGATACGATGATGGGTGCTGTCGGAGATAAACAGTCGATCCGAGGCCGGGTCGGCCAACACCTTGCCAGGGAAGAACAAGGGGCTGCCTCCCTCGCTGAAGCGAGCCAGTTCAAACTTCATCGGCCGGGTGTTTAGGGTTTTTTTGGCCTTGTGAATCTTGATCTGACGTTGGATCTCGCGATCGAGGTCTTCGTACTGCCCCTCGCCGGACTCGGCATAAACGATGGTCCCCTCGGGGTCAATCATGACGATGGTCGGCCAAGCTCGCGCGCCGTAGGCGGTCCAGATGGTTTTGTTGGCGTCATTAACCACCGGATGGCTGATCTCGTACCGTAGGATCGCCTTGCGGATGCTCTCGTTGGATTTTTCCGAGTCAAACTTGGGCGTGTGAACCCCGATCACCACTAACTCATTGGGATATTTCTTTTCCAGCTTGTCCAGATCGGGCAGAACATGGATGCAGTTGATGCAGCACAGCGTCCAGAAGTCCAAAATCACAATCTTGCCGCGTAGATCAGTCATCTTGAGCGGTCCGGCAGTGTTGAGCCAACCGGCGGCTCCCTCGAACTCGGGAGCCTTGAAGACGCGTTGCCGCCCTTGGGCGGTGGAGGGTTGATTCAGCCACACCAGCAGAGCCACCAGGGGCACCAGGATCAGGGCTAGCAGCCAGAAGTGAGACAGGCGCATCGACAACCTCCGTCTTCAGGGGCAACCGTTTAGGCAACGATCGTTCGCCGTTATTGTAAGCCTCCGCCGCGCGAACACCAGAGGCCATCACCTCGAAGGATATAGACGGGCTGTGCCAAACGATGATTCAGCCAGACGAGGCGACGCTTGGTTCCTACACTGTAGGTATAGGTAACTAGGTGGATTTGTCGGATAGGGGCCTGGATGAAAGGGAATACCACGCATGCAACCGGTTGATCCGTCCTCCATCAGCACCCCGCCCACCCAGGATCAGCGCATCCCCCTTCCCCCCATCACTACGCCGCCGGCCCCCGAGGAGCCGCTAACCCCTCCGGCTGGTCTGTCCCTTCTCGACGGCCTGCTTGTTATGCTGCTGCTGGGCTTTGCCTTCTGCCTCGCCGCTTTTCGCGCGAACAACTCCGATGTTTACCTTCACTTGGCCGTCGGACGTCTGGTAGCTCAAGGGGCTTATCCCTTCGGTGAAGATCCATTCACGTTCACCGCTACACAATGGATCAACACCAGTTGGCTCTACTCGTTGGGGCTATATCTGCTGCACCGCCTCAGCGATGGGGCTGCTCTGGTATCCGTCAAGGCCACAGCCATTGCCTTACTAGCGCTGCTACTGGCCTTAGCCGGACGCCGACCAGGTGATCGGGCCTGGATCGGCGTTATGTCCGCTGCCCTGGCTATGCTAGCCATCAGTCCGCGACTGCTGCTGACCCCTCTGATCGCCACGCTGCTGCTCTTGGCCTTGGTAGTGCTTTTGCTGCTACGCCACCGCGAAGGCGGCCGAGCCGTCTACCTCATTCCCGCGATCTGTCTGCTGTGGGTGAATCTCGATGCCTGGTTCTTTCTCGGGCCCTTGGCGGTGCTGTTGTACCTAATCGGCGAGGTGATAGAAGGCAGCAAGCAAGTCCGCACGCTGGGTGTGGTCCTGGTGGGCAGCCTGTTGTTATGCTGCCTCAACCCCTATCATGTTCTCGTCTTCACGACCCTGCCCCCCGAATTGCTTCGCTTCGGTCCCGCTGCTGAACTGGCCAACGACTCTCTCATTCGCGGTTGGCACCTCTCTATCTTCGAGCGTGACTACTATGAACCGACCATCGGCCTGAGCATCGCGGGACAGTCCATCTTTGTGTTACTGGCGTTGAGCATCGGCTCGTTCGTCTTTGTCTTCCCGGCTGTGGATCTCCGCCGTGCCACGCTCTTTGTTGGCTTTCTGTTACTCGGGTTACTCGGCTATCGGCTGATTCCCCTGTTTGCCGTGGTCGCGGGGCCGATCATGGCGTTGAACTTTCTAGAAGGAGCCGAGCGGCGATTCGGCAGAGAGGCGTACTGCCTGCCAGGCTGGCGTTTGTGGGCAACCTCGGGGCGACTGCTGTCGGCGATTTTGCTGCTCGTGGGCATCGCGACCAGCATACCCGGTTGGCTGCAGGCCACGCCGCATTTCAACCGGCGTTTTGATTTGAGCCTGGATGTCGATGCGGGGTTGAAAGCAGTTGCCCTACGAGTCAGATC
>JBDNDE010000065.1:0-17470 GCA_046719305.1 Gemmataceae bacterium
ATCTTCGTGCTTACCCTCCTCGTCATCGGTGCTGTTGCTTTCGCCATGTTAAATGAAGGGCTTCTTGCCGCCATTTGCTCTGTCTTCAACGTCCTGCTGGCCGGGTTAGTTGCCTTCGGCCTGTATGAGCCGATGGCCGAGGCGCTGGGTGATTTGCTACGCGGGACGGCCTTTGAAAAAATGGAAGATGCAGTGTCGCTGGCAATCCTCTTCGCGGCAAGCTACGCTGGGCTGCGTTTCGCAACAGAGGCGTTGGCCCGCCAGGAACTCGACTTACCCGCTCGTTTTCAGCAGGTGGCCAGTGGGGGGGTGGGGGCCGTGGCAGGTTACCTTCTCTCGGGTTTTCTAGTGGTGATGGTATCCACGCTGCCGCTTTCGGAACGGTTTCTCGGCTACGAGCCAACCCTTGAGAACCTCGAATCGCCCCTGAGACGCTACGTACCGGCCGATCGTGTCTGGTTGGGGCTAATGCACCATTTGGGACATCCGGCGATTCTGGGAAGTGGAGGCGAAGGGAGTACCTTTGACCCCGAGGGAACCTTTGTTCTGCGATATGCCAAAAAACGCCGCCTGCCTGAACAGGCTGTACCCTGAGCAGACTGATTCCTGAGAAGACCGGTTGCTGAACCAGAAAGATTGCGTTGCTGAAAAGGCGATCGACCTTGAATCCACACAGCTCCGGACGCCACAATGACGATGGGAAGATCATCAATTGCTTTCGGAGGGCTGCGCCTTGAACGACACACCATCTCCGTTTCGTCGCGTGCTGATGTGGTTCTGCGCGGCGGTTCTGATTACAGGTAGTGGCTGGGCAGGCTTGGCGCTGGCCCGCTGGTTACGTCCGACGATGATTGCTGCCGATTTATCGGCCCCGAAATTTCCCGGTCGGCTGTTCGAGGGCTGGAAGAAACCCGATGTAACACTGGTCTTCACCGGGCAACAATATGGTTATTTATTGCCGTGCGGTTGTTCTGATCCCCAGATTGGCGGTTTAGAGCGTCGCTACAACCTGATCCAGATGCTGCGAGAAGCAGGCTGGAATCCGGTCCCCATCGACCTGGGTGACGTCCCGCAGACCGCTGGACCCGCCTATTTGCCTAATCAGCAAGGCGTGCTCAAATATGTCTATGCTATGAAAGCCATGCGCGAGATGAACTACATTGGGGTGGGGATCGGCAAACAGGAAGCAACTCTTGGATTCATGACGCTTTTAAGCGAGTATTCTCTGAACAATCCGAAGCCTCCGGTACTTATCAGCAATCTGATCGACGCGGAAAAAAACTTCCCCGAGTTGACCAAGCCGTGGAACTGGATCGACACCCCCTCGGGTGTTCGGGTCGGGGTAACGGCTGTGGTTGGATCCAAGATGGTGCCCAGCATCAAGGAAGTGACGCAGGCTGATCCAACGATTCGATTTTCGGTGGTGCCCGAGACTCTGGAAAATGTGCTAAAGCAGATGACCGCCGGTAAAGTGACGCTGCCGGTACTCTTGTATCAAGGCCATCTAGGCAAAGGGACGCCCCCTACCGAGGCAATGCAATGCGCCGAAGCGTTTCCGCAATTTCCCGTGGTCCTTTGCCTCAGTGAGGACGAGGAGCCGGCCCAAAAACCGACTATGGTTCGCACCAAGGCGGGGGAAACCCTAATTTTGCAACTGGGCAAAAAAGGCAAGTTTGTCGGTGTCGTTGGGGCTTGGAAAACGGCTAATGGTTACGATTTCAAGGTCGAGATGGTGGAGATGAACCCGGAGTTTAAGACGCCCGAGGACAAGCGGGCCAGCCATCCGATCGTCAAACTGATGGAAGAATACACGACGGAACTCAAAGCGAAAGACTATCTATCCAAATACTCACCGATGCGTCATCCGTTACAAATCTTGCCAGAGGTCGAGGGGTTACGCAATCCAGGCGAGCCCCAGTATGTGGGGTCGGAAGCCTGCAAAAAGTGCCACGAGGATGCTTATGATATTTGGAAAAAGTCAGAACATGCTCATGCCTACGAGACCCTAGAGAAAGTTAAATATCCAGGCAATCGTAACTACGATCCCGAGTGTATCGTCTGCCATACCGTAGGTTTCGGCTACAAAAGCGGCTATGAAAATGCGGTCAAGACACCCAAGTTGAAGGATGTTGGCTGTGAAAGTTGCCACGGCCCCGCAAGTTTGCATGTACGCAATCCCAACAATATCGAATGGCAAAAACGCGTCAATCCTTGGCGTCATCTCCCGGTTTCCCGTGACAAGCAAATCTTGGCCATGGACCTCATGTGTCAAAAATGCCACGATGCCGAGAACGATGTGACCTGGACCAATGGGGGCTTCAAGCGAAAATGGCCGAAAGTGGAACATCCGACGCCGCGGTTGCCCGAGGACGAGGAGAAGCCCAAGGATTAGACCCGATCGTAGTACCGATTCAAGAGATGGTAGAGGCCCTTGGGTCAGTCGCTGGCCAGACGTTTTAGGGTGTAGTGGTTGGTTGGCCTAGAGAAGAAGCCTGAACCGCCCCCTGAGTCAAGTCAGGGAATAAAGCGGTTCAGGCTAAGGTACGTTGATCCGACAAAAAGCAGGCTGATCGGACAAAAGAGGCCCTCACTGCGCGATGGTTAACTTACTCCGTGAGGAACTGCAATTGTCCCTCGGTGAGTGTTACCCGCACCGTTTGACCATCACGGATTTTGCCTTCAAGCAAAAGCCGGGCCATCGGCGTCTCCAGTTCCCGTTGAATGGTTCGTTTCAGCGGTCGCGCGCCATAGGCGGGTTCGTGGCCTAAGGTTACTAGATATTCCTTGGCCGCATCGTCTAGAACAAGCGTGATTCGGCGATCGGCCAATCGTGCACGTAACCGACCCAGTTGGATCTCGACAATTTTCTTAAGGTCATCGAGGCTCAGCGCGTGGAAGACGATCGTTTCGTCGATCCGGTTCAAGAATTCGGGCCGGAAATGTTTACGCAACTCTTCGATGACAGCCATCTTCATACGATCATACATCTCACCGATCGTGCTGCCTTGATATTGCAGAATGCGTTGGCTGCCGATGTTACTTGTGAGAATGACCAGAGTATTTTTAAAGTCCACGGTACGGCCTTGGCTGTCGGTCAGTCGGCCATCGTCGAGTAGTTGCAACAAAACGTTGAAGACATCGGGGTGAGCCTTCTCCACCTCGTCGAATAGTAGGACGCAATAGGGCCGGCGTCGGACTGCCTCGGTGAGTTGGCCGCCTTCGTCGAAACCAACGTAGCCTGGGGGTGCGCCTACGAGTCGACTGACCGTGTGCTTTTCCTGATATTCCGACATGTCGATACGAACCAGGGCGCGTTCATCATCGAACAGAAACTCTGCCAGGGCACGGGCCAGTTCCGTTTTCCCTACCCCCGTCGGTCCCAGGAATAAAAACGAACCGATCGGGCGATTCGGATCCTTCAATCCCGAGCGGGCACGCAGCACCGCTTCGGCCACGGCTGTGACTGCTTCCTCCTGGCCGATCACGCGTTTGTGTAATTCGGCTTCGAGGTTGAGAAGTTTTTGTAGTTCGCCTTCCAGGAGTTTGGTAACCGGCACTCCGGTCCACCGGCTGACAACAGTGGCGATATCTTCCTCGGTCACTTCTTCGCGGATGAGTTTGTCACCGCCGCTAGCTGATTCTAACTCGGCAAGTTCTTTTTCCAGCGCGGGAATATCTTGATATTGCAGACGGGCGGCAGCTTCCCAGTGGCCTTCACGCTTGGCCCGTTCAAGTTCCTCGCGCAGATCTTCCAAGCGAGTCTTCAATTCGACGGGTTTACGGGCTGCCTCTTTTTCACGCTGCCATTGCTCGGTGAGCTTCTGTTCTTCGGCTTTGAGGGCGGCCAGTTCGGTCTCTAACTTTTCAAGGCGCTGTTTGGATGCGGCATCTTTTTCGCTACGCAGGCTGACGGCTTCGATCTCCATCTGCATGACACGCCGGGCGATCTCGTCGAGTTGCGTCGGACGGCTGTCCATCTCGGTGCGCAACTTGGCCGCGGCTTCGTCCACTAGGTCAATTGCCTTGTCCGGCAAAAAGCGGTCACTGATGTAGCGGTTGCTCAGAACGGCCGCTGCTACCAGCGCGGTGTCTTTGATGCGAACTTTGTGATGGCTTTCGTAGCGTTCTTTCAGACCGCGCAGGATACTTATGGTGTCTTCGACGCTGGGCTGATCGACCAAAACCGGCTGGAACCGGCGCTCCAACGCGGGGTCTTTCTCGATGTGCTGGCGATATTCATCGAGCGTGGTCGCCCCAATGCAATGCAGTTCGCCTCGAGCCAGCATTGGCTTAAGCAGGTTCCCCGCATCCATTGCACCTTCGGCTTTGCCCGCTCCGACGACGGTATGCAATTCGTCAATGAACAGAATGATTTCACCGGCCGACTCCGTCACTTCCTTGAGTACGGCTTTGAGACGCTCCTCAAATTCCCCGCGATATTTAGCACCGGCAATCAGTGCGCCCATGTCTAGGGCAATAATGCGTCGATTCTTCAAGCCTTCGGGCACGTCACCAGAGACAATCCGTCGGCTCAGTCCTTCAACGATAGCGGTCTTACCGACGCCTGGTTCACCGATCAGCACGGGGTTATTTTTAGTACGCCGCGAGAGCACCTGGATGACTCGTCGGATTTCTTCGTCCCGGCCGATCACCGGGTCGAGTTTGTTCTGGCGAGCTAGGGCGGTCAAGTCGCGTCCATATTTTTCTAACGCCTGGAACGTGGCTTCGGGGTTTTCGTTGGTCACGCGTTGGTTTCCTCGTACTTCTTTCAGGGCATGCAACAGTTGATCGCGTGTTAGGGGAAGCAAGCGTTTGATAGCGGCATCTTCCATAAGCGCTAGCAAAAGATGTTCCACCGAGATAAACTCATCCTTGAATGGTTTGGTTTCCTCTTCGGCTTGATGAGCGACACGAGCTAGCCGTTCGCCCAAGTGCGGTTCGCCTGCACCCGAGACGCGTGGCAATTTTTCCAGCGCCCGTTTCGTCGCTTGTCTCAACTCCGCTTGCGACACTCCGACCTTTTGTAGGATGGCTGGTACAATCCCCTCGGCCGACTCCAACAAAGCCGCTAGCAGATGCTCGGGTTCAATCGTTTGTTGGCCACCACGAGCGGCGGTATTTTTAGCATTTAAGAGCGCTTCACGTGCTTTTTCTGTAAATTGATTCAAGTTCATGGGAGGCCTCTCCTCCTCGGCTGGAAGTTATTTGTGCCGGAAAAAGAGCAAGTGCTGTGCCAAAAGAAGATATTGAATGCATCTCGCGATTGGATGGCTAGTTAGGACGATTGGCCGCATGGAGAAGGCTCGCCGAATCGGCAGTTTAGGGGAGCAATGCCTGCCACGGAACGGACTTTGTCCCCTAACCAATCGACGAGGTAGATTCTTATGGCAGGGTGAAAGCAATGCAACCTACATCCCTGAGGTTGGTTCCCCCATTCTCCTATCGGCTCAGTGGGGCAGAGTATCATTTGCTGTTGCGGTCGGGCCAACTGGAGACGGCCGATGCCTGGAGTTGCTCGATGGGCCAACAGGTACCCTGGATAGCCCCCCCTCTGCCGTAAGCCAACGCAGTGGAGGACATTCACGAACGACGGCGAGACCAACTACTCTACGAGGGACTGGTTCGTTCGTAACACACAACCAGTGACCTAAGCAAACCGCGAAACCAAAGCGGATGCAGCGGTCGTGCGTGGTCATCACCACAACTACGCCGCCCGTCCTCCCCTCCCAGGTCGCCGGTGGTAGCCTTGCTGGTCAAAGGGACGGATTCATCGATCACTTACGATCGACAGATCAAACCGGATTGTACGCCAAGGCAAGCATGGAGCAATACACGGAATTGGCCATCTCATCGATCGCCAGATCGAACTCCCGCTGCTCCCGCGTCTAGCCCGATACGCACAAGTGGTGGTCTTCACCCCAATGCAGGCCGTGCCGTTATCGCTGGCCGGTGTGCAGATGGGCCTGATTGCTGTGCAGGAGGTGCTGCCGGAAATTGGTTTCGCCTCTAGCGTGAGAGCCGCTCAGCGCCAAGCGGCGTACAAGGTCATCCCTTGATAGTCACGCACGAAGCCGGCAGCTTCAAGGAACTCGCGTCCAGGAGATTGCGTCACGGGTAGGCCGTTCCACAGCTCAACCGTCAGTTTGTGACGTGTGGAGAGATCACCACCAGATGGAAACAGTTGCAGAAGCGTTTGGACGGCTGCGAAGAGGTCGTGACGGCTGGCGCTAGCCAGGGCAGTCAGCTTTTTGCCTTGGCTTTCGACCAACAGCACGGGGCGGCCGGCTTTCTGCACCACCCAGTTACCCGCTCGCCGAAGGAGCGGCCGCGTCCCGCCATCGAGCAGTGGCACATCAAACGGGGCACCCGAACCGTATAAGTTGGCCGGATCTTGGCTGTGTAGCAGCAAGACACCGGCAGAGGCGGTTGTCGGGGGGTCGGTCTGCTGGAGCAGGTCCATCGCCTCGGGTAAGGCGAATTGTGCCCCGGACAACCCTTCAACAAAGTAACCGCGTCGCACCTCGCCGGTGAGTTCCAACCGGGATAAGACTTCATACAATACACGCCAAGGAAGCAGCGATTCGTCTAAGGCAGCCAGTTCGCGGGCGGCCAAACCGTAACGCTCTAGCAAGAGTGAACAGTGAGCCAGCGCCAGTTCTTCGGGGCTGGGCCGGCCCCAGGTTAACCATTCCCAGCGTCCCTCGGGCCGTTGCACCGACAGACGGCGAAGCGACCGCAGGCGGGAGGGGCGGCTGCTGACCGGTTCGTCGGATGGCTCGCCGGCACGGGCTACCTCGACACGGTCACAACTGACTCTGCCGCCGCGTACCAACGCCCACAGCTGCTTGCGTACTTCTGATGGAGGTATCTTCATTCTCAGTGCAAGATCAGCCAGAAAGCTGGCCCCCCTGCTGGCCAGCATTTCCCCTACAAGCCGAAGGTTCTCCGGCAACGGTTGGACATCCAGAGGGGCTAATTGCGCTAGCATGCTTCGAGGAAGAAAAGCAATCCATTCTCCGCGAGCAAACCACACGCCGCTACCGCCAGCGACCCACTCATCTAGCCAACTAGGTTGATAACCGGGCACTCGCGCCGGCAAAATGGTTTGCTCCCACAGTTCCAGCGGCAAGGCGATCCCTTGCAGCCGTCTCAACACCTCGGCCAAACCTTCGGGACCGCCACGTCGGCTGGTCGGATGTAGCCCCTGCCAGCGAGCGACAAAATCGGCAAATGCGGCGGGTTGGCAGGCGACAACCTCACGGCGAAGCAGTCCCAGGCTGCTGCGTTGCACTTGTTGGAGATTGGCTGGGGTTGCAAAGCGTTCGCCTTCGACGCGGATGGCCCGGCCGCTACGCAGCCAGTCTTCTAATTGACGCTGTGCCCAGACCCGTTGAAACGGATAACGGTGCAACACATCTTCCAAGCCGACAAGAGCATGCGTTTCAAGGAAACGTTGCAAGATGGTGCGTGCGGCCTGAGGATCCGAGGGATCGCTAAAAAAGGCGGCATGATAGGTTGCCTCGTCTTCGGTGCTGATCCAGCGCTCGGCAGCTTCCGACAACCCAGGTAATACCAGCCGCTTGGCCTGCCCCTGTGACTCAAGCTCGGCCAAGAACACTTCCATCGGTCCTTCCAATTCAGCGAGGCTGAGGTCACCCAGACGACGCAACCACTCGGCCATCTCGGCGGGGCTACGCGGTGGACGGCCGACACCGCGAAGACGGCGATCGACTTGATAGATCGCTCGGGGATCGAGAAGATGTTTCTGACGTTCGGGTGTGAGCAACTGGTCGAGAAATTCTCGATCCACATGCCTGGTATTTGTCTCTTTCTCGACATCATCGGGCGAATAGAGGTTCGCCGCGGTGAAGGCGAATAAAAGCCCCGACGCGAAAGGCGAGGGAACCTCGGCCTTACGGCTGACCACCGTTAGCCGTCCGGTGCGCAGGTCGGCTAACAGGTGTCGCAGGCGCGGCACATCGAGATAATCCTGCAGACATTCACGAAAGGTCTCGACGACGATCGGGAAATCGGCATGACGGCGTGCGACCTGGAGCAGGTCGCGGCCTCTTAAACGTTGTAGCCAAAGCGGTGAACGACGCCCGGCGGCTCCCTTAGGCATCAGCAGAGCGCGTGCGGCGTTTTGGCGGAAACGCAGGGCAAACAGGGCGCTATCGGCGAGTTCCTCCAAGATGCGTTCTTCGATCGATTCTTCGTTCAACCCCGCGAACAAATCTAAGATCGGCTCGTCGGTATCGGTGAGACGAATCATCAATCCATCGTCATGATGCAAACATTGTGGCCGGTATCCTAATCGCGTGCGTAAGAGGTTCTCTAATGCAAAGCGCAAAGCAAGATGCACTCGTTGACCAAAAGGCGAAAGCAACAGCACTTGCCAGTCGCCCAGTTGGTCGCGTGAGGCTTCGATTAGCACGGTCTGATCGGTCGGCACCACGCCAGCAGTGATTATTTGCCGGCTGACGTGAGCGCGTAAGGCGCGAGCGGCGGCGGCATCTAAACCAAACTGCCCCCGCAACCAGTCGGTGCATTGAGAGTCATCCAGACGCGCGACCAGTTCACGCAAAAATGCCCCGATGGCTTGACCCAATCCAAAGCTACGTCCGCCTCCTTCGCCACGCCAGAAAGGGACAACCGCCGGGCTACCGCTCTGGGCGGGGACAACGATAACGCGGTCGGTGTCGATACGTTCGATGCGCCAGGTGGAAGTTCCTAGAAGGAAGGTATCTCCGACCCGTCGCTCAAAAACAAACTCTTCATCAAGTTCACCAATTCGCACGCCTTGATTGGTATAGGCAGCATACTGCCCGGTGTCAGGTATGGTGCCGCCATTTATTAGCGCAAGCGATTGGCTACCGGGCAGCGCGACCAAGCGATTGCCTACCCGGTCCCAGCTGATCCGCGGTTGCAACGCTTCTAGGGTCGCGGCCGGTTTATGTCCCGGCGATGGTTCGGATGGCTCGAAGCGATAGCGGCCCGTGATCATCTCCAAGGTGGTTTCGAATGCTTGTGAGGTTAGGTCACGAAAGGGATAGGCTCGCCGCACCAATGCGTACAACTCCGGCACCGACCAGCTGTCCATGGCGACAAGCGCCACGATTTGTTGGGCCAGTACGTCCAGGCAATTCGTGGGCACGCGGAGTTCTTCTACGCGACCGGCGAGCATCTCACGCACGAGGACGGCTTGTTCTATGATGTCGTTTACCATGCGTGGAATAAAGCGTCCTTTACTTTTTTGTCCGACAATGTGACCGGCCCGGCCGACTCGCTGCAAGGCGCGAGCGACAGTGCCGGGCGAGGCCACTTGGCAAACCAGGTCCACCGCGCCCATGTCGATGCCCATTTCCAACGAGGCAGTGGCCACGACTGCGGGTAGACGCCCCTCCTTGAGGGCGGCTTCGATCTCTTGGCGTAGTTCCAGTGAGACGCTGCCATGATGGGCACGGGCGATGGGTTGCTCGTCGTTCAAAAACGAGGTGATTCGCTCAACACTTCGTCGATCATTTGCAAAAACAAGTGTGGACGTGTGATCGGCTATCAGCCTCTGCAATAGTCGATAAATCGACGGCCAGATGGTATGTTCGGGGAGTAACCCAAACGATTCGACCGGGCTGAGGATACCAAGATCGAGTTCTTTGCGTAGCCCGCCGTTTACGATTGTCACCGGACGCGGTGTATATTGAGTGCCGTCGAACGTCGCCCCACCAAGATAACGAGCCACTTCCTCCAACGGCCGTTGCGTTGCGCTGAGACCAATCCGAACGAAGGAGCGGTGACGTTGGATGGCTTCGAGACGTTCGAGTAATAGAGCGAGGAAGACCCCGCGTTTGTTAGGGCAAAGAGCATGGATTTCGTCGATAATCACATAGGTCAGATCGCGCAATATTTCACGCGATCGCGAGGTGAGTAAAAGATGCAACGACTCGGGCGTCGTGATCAGAATATGCGGAGGACGCCGGATCTGACGCTGTCGCTCCGTCTGAGGCGTATCGCCGGTGCGAACGGCTGCCTCCAACTGGGGCAGGCGGTAGCCCATCTGCTGAGCCGTCGCTGCGACCTCTTCGAGCGGCCGTTGTAAATTGCGGTGGATGTCATTGTTGAGTGCCTTGAGTGGCGAGATATACAGCACCTGCACAGCCCGCGGCAGTTCGGGTTGTCTCCACAGGTTATCGAGGCAGGCCAAAAAGGCGGCCAGTGTTTTGCCACTGCCCGTGGGAGCGACTACGAGGGTATGTTGCCCCGCCAGGATAGACGGCCAAGTCTGGGTCTGAGGAGGCGTTGGAGTGCCCAGCTGATGGCGAAACCAAGCAGCGACCGGGGGTAAAAAGAGATCGAGAACGTCAGTGTTCATGCGATCATTGTAGCGGGGTGAGTTGCATCACATCTACCCCGACTGCTTCCTCGGATCAGTAGCTAGCTGGGTTGTAGCGTATTGGTCAGCTGGTTGGTCCATTAGCTACTCGTCCTCTTGTCGCAGACGTGCCAGTACGTTGAAATCTTCCAACGTCGTGGTGTCACCGGCCGATTCCCGTCCGGCGGCAATGTCGCGCAAGAGCCGCCGCATGATTTTGCCGGAGCGGGTCTTGGGTAACGCTTCGGTGAAGCGGATGCTATCCGGGCGGGCGATGGCTCCAATCTCCTTAACGACATGCTCCCGCAATTGCTGCTTGAGCGTCTCACTGGGACTGTGCCCGCTCTTGAGAGTCACAAAGCACGCAATGCCCTCGCCCTTGATTTCGTCGGGCTGGCCTACCACGGCCGCCTCAGCCACGGCGGGATGATGCACTAGCGCGCTTTCGACTTCCATGGTGCTGAGGCGGTGTCCGGCCACGTTCAGCACATCATCGACGCGACCCATAATCCAAATGTAGCCGTCGTCGTCCTTGCGAGCGCCATCAGCAGTGAAGTAACAATGCGGCACCTGAGACCAATAAGTACTCTTGTAACGCTCGTCATCTCCATAAATGGTACGCATCATGGAAGGCCACGGATGCCGAACAACCAGCAAGCCACCGGTATTAGCCGGGACGCTATTACCTCCGCGATCGACTACGTCGGCCAAGATGCCGGGCAAAGGACGGGTTGCGCAACCGGGCTTGGTGGGCGTGGCACCGGGCAAGGGACTGATCATGATGGCTCCGGTTTCTGTTTGCCACCAGGTATCGACGATAGGGCATCGCTCGCCACCGATGACCGTGTGATACCACATCCAGGCTTCGGGATTGATCGGTTCGCCGACCGTGCCCAAGAGACGCAACGACGACAGATTGTGCCGTTTGGGATGCTCGTCGCCCCATTTGACAAAAGCACGAATTGCCGTCGGTGCCGTGTAAAAGGTGGTGACGCCATACTTGGCAATGATCTCCCAAAAACGATCTTCCTTCGGATAGTTGGGGGCCCCCTCGTACATTACCACCGTCGCGCCGTTGCACAACGGCCCATAGACGACATAAGTATGTCCCGTGATCCAGCCGCAATCGGCGGTACACCAGTAAACATCCTCATCCTTGTGATCGAAGACCAGGTGATGGGTGTAGCTGGCCCCGAGCAAATAGCCGCCAGTGGTGTGCAGGACGCCCTTGGGTTTGCCGGTGCTGCCGGAGGTGTAGAGGATGAAAAGGGGATGCTCGCTATCCAGCGGTTCGGGGGGGCAGTCGGCTGAGGCTTCGTTCATCAGTTCATGCCACCAGAAGTCCCGGCCAGGTTTCATCGGCACGGGTTGATGGCAGCGGTCGAAGACGATGCAGGTCTGCACGCTGGGTGATTTCTCTAGGGCGGTATCGACATTGGCTTTGAGCGGCACCAGCTTGCCCCGCCGCCAACCGGCATCGGCCGTAAGGATCGCCTTGGCCTGGGCATCGTTGTTGCGGTCGGCAACCGCTTCGGCACTGAAGCCGCCAAACACCACCGAGTGGGTCGCCCCTAGGCGGGCGCAGGCCAGCATCGCGATGGCCAACTCCGGCACCAGAGGCATATAAATGGTCACACGGTCGCCCTTGCCGATCCCTCGGCCTTTTAGCACATTGGCAAATTTGCACACCTCGCGGTGCAGCATGGCATAAGTCAGCACCCGTGTATCGCCTGGTTCTCCTTCCCAGATAAAGGCCGCTTTATTTTTGCGTGGTCCGCTCAGGTGCCGATCCAGGCAGTTGTACGAAGCGTTGAGCGTTGCTCCGACAAACCACTGACAGTGAGGCTCGTCCCATTGCAACACCTTGTGCCAGGGCGTAAACCATTCCAGCCGTTTGGCCTGCTCGGCCCAGAAGCCGGGTAGATCGGCTGCGGCTCGAGTGTAAAGCGCTTCGTACTCGGCCAACGACTTGACATGAGCCGATGCGGAAAATGCCGCGGTCGGAGGGAAAGAACGCGTTTCCTTCAACACGCTGGTGATATGCGACGAGGTGGAGGTCATGGCCAAACTACCCGTGGAGAGAGCGAGCGATGTACACTCTGTTCATGGGTACCCGTCGTCGAGCTAGGGTCAAGGGGGCAGCACCAATGCTGCGGCCTATGCCTAGCGATGTTTTCCAGGCCATTCCTCACTTGCAGCCACACTTACACTCGGCCCGTAGGACGAAATAGCCACGAAATGTGGGGCAACAACCAGCATCGTAAAAGCGGCCGAGCCAGACACCAGGGGCGATTTCCCGGAGTTCATCCCGGGTGCCGCCAAATACGGGAGTGCCGGGCGGATAGTCGATGATGACCGCCCCTTTGCCATCGGTCCACGAAGGGGCAATGGTACTGTTGGCTTCGATGGCAGTGGTAAAGGCCCAGCGATTGATCATGGAACCATCCACACGGAAGATTTTGCCCTTCCAGGCGGCATTCATGCCCAGAGCGCGAAGACGCGGCAAGCGTTTATCCAGATAAATGACTTGGCCGCGGAAGCTACCCCGAGGAGGGGTTTCGGCTTTACCAGCAGCAAAGGCAGCATCGAGTTGCTCGCGAGACAAACGTTCCGGTTCGCAACTAGGGAGTTGAAGGGCAAGCACCAGCAGACAATTCATAAGGGAAACCTCCTTAGGATCGGCATCGTCGCAAGTTGACAACAGCTTGAGAGAAAGGAACACCCCGGGGAGCCGAATCGGTAGACAGAGCCGGATTTAGACGGTAGAATCAGATCAGTGAGTAATGCGGCAGCTACTTGGAGGCCCCTACCCTCCAACAATCCGAGCAACTCCGAGCGATCCGCGATGGATGAACCGGAGGACTATCTCCATCAGGTCAATTCCGAACCGATTCCTGGTTATCGCCTTCTAACTCCCCTAGGACGCGGCGGCTTTGGAGAGGTTTGGAAGTGTGAGGCACCTGGCGGCCTCCACAAGGCCATCAAATTTGTTCATGGCGGGTTGCATGCATTGGATGATCGCGGCCCGGCAGAAGAAGAACTGCGTGCTATTCAACGCGTCAAATCAATCCGTCATCCTTTCCTGCTTTCGATGGAGCGGGTCGAACGAGTCGGCAACGAACTGGTCATCGTGTTGGAACTGGCCGATCAAAGCCTCAGCGATGTTTATCGGGCCGAACGGGCCGCCGGCCGACCGGGCATTGAACGCCAACGCTTGCTGGCTTATCTGCGGGAGGCGGCCGAAGCACTGGATGTACTGAACAAGCAACATGGGTTGCAGCATCTGGATGTGAAGCCTCAGAATCTGTTTTTGGTAAGCAATCATGTGAAGGTCGGGGATTTTGGCCTGGTGTCGAGCCTCAGCACGAGCGGCAACCTGGGGCTGGGAGCGATTACGCCCTTGTACGCCTCGCCGGAGGTGTTTCAGGGCAAGATCAGTGCGCACAGTGATCAGTATAGTTTAGCGATCGTGTATATGGAATTGCTCACGGGACACCTACCGTTCCAAGGGAAGAATTCCCGCATGCTCATGCTCCAGCATGTGCAACAGCTACCAGACCTCTCGGCGTTACCGGAGTCGGACCGAGCCGCCATTGCCCAGGCGTTGGCCAAACAACCCGAACAACGCTTCGCCTCGTGCAGCGATCTGGTCGAGGCGCTAGCGAGCGGCGTGACGGACCTTACCCTTATTTCCGGCATCGACACCCGCACCGGACACATGCCGCGTACCGTGCGTGCCAAACCCGCCGAAGCGCCCCGACCGAGTGTACCGCGATGTAGTGCCGGTCCGTTGGAGGTGCAAGAACGGATCAGCCGCTCACCCCTTGCGGAGGTTTGGCGAGCGACGCTGCCCACTGGCGAGGAGCGGCAGGTGTGGATTTTGTTTGGCTGTGCAGGACCGGGCGAGGCGAGGCTTGATCGGCTAAATCATCTCAAACATGACCATTTGTTACCCATCGAGATCTTACAACATCAGCCGGGTCGGTTGCTCCTGGTTCAAACGCCTGGCCAACGAAATCTCCGCGATTGGATGCAAGCCTACCAGGCTCGTGGGCTGGCCGGCGTGCCACGCCGGGAGTTATTGCACTGCTTGCGGATAGTGGCCCAGACGCTGGATCATCTAGCGAGCAAGTATGAGGTGCGGCATTTGGGGCTGAATCCGCGGGTGGTGGTATGGCAGGGCGATCAGATTCGGATCGCACAGATGGGCTTAGCCCAGCTGGTTTGGCTCCCTGCACAGCAGAACATTGCCCAACTCAATGCGCGCTATTCTGCGCCGGAGTTGTTCCATCGGCAGGTGAGTGAAACGTGTGATCAATATAGCCTAGCGCTGATTTTTTACGAAATGCTCACTGGGTCGTTCCCGACTCCAGGCCAACCGTCACGTCGTGGCGAACTGAGAGTTCCCCTGCTGGATCGTGTTTCTGCTGAGGATCGCATGGTTCTGACGCGGGCATTGAATCCGGACCCAACCAGACGCTGGCAAAATTGTCTGGAACTGATTCGCGCTTTGGAACAAAACACCTCTGCCACAGACCCCAACCCTGAGGTCGCCCTCACGCCGGCATCGGCTCCGTTGACCCAGCCGATGCTAGTTCCGCCAACCCAGACCCGTTTCCCTGAAGCGTTGGTGGTGCCCGAGATGCAGATGCGTCTCGTAACAAGCTTGTCGGCCGAGCAGATTCTCGAACGACTCGAAGGGTTCCGCGAGCAATGGGACGCGGTCGAACTGGCGCGGGAAGCTCGAGCCGTTAGCTTGCGGTTGGCGGCCCCGGAGAGTTTCTGGGGACGAGGCCATCCGGAATTGCGACCGATCCTTGAACTGGAGGTGACGATCGGTTGGCCCGAGGTGCAGACACCCGCCGGCGTGCAAACCCGCACCGAGGTACGTCTGGATATTCGTGTCCGTGATTGTACCCTCAACGACGGACATGACCTCCTCAAGCGAGTCGGCCCTCTTTTGGCTGAGAGTGTTCGGCAATATCTGCAGCTGGGTTCACGCGGTCGGCAACAAGAACGGGTGCCGTGGCATCATCCGTTTCAATTTTGTCCGCTTGGGGTGGACGGCAACCACGGGGTACCGATCGACGCCCAAGGCAAGGACCTCTCGCTTAACGGCATCGGCTTTTACATCCAGACGCCTCTGCCCAGTGCCCACGTGTTGCTGTTGCTGCCCCAGACCGAGCAGACACCGAAAATGTCGATACCAGCGCGGGTGGTGCGGGTTCAAGGGTTTGGCGACGGCTGGTACGAGATCGGAGCCGTCTTGTTACCGCCCGATGAGTTGCCCGAGGACGAGGTTCTGTACAGCCCGCAGGCGTGAGACCGCCCTTTAGCGATCAGCCAACGCGTCTGCGTTGGGATCGACCACTTCCCACGGCCCAAACGGGTCGTCATATTCTGCCCAGGCATCGGGGCCTTGGCTCATCTCCTGATCATCGAGCAAGCAGGCATTCAAGGCAGCGGTAAGGCTTTCCTGATCCAGGTCGATACCGATAAACACCAGTTGTTGCATCCGGTCGCCCCACACAGGGTCCCAGTTAGCTTCAATCGCTGCTCGTTCCTCCGGCGAGTCGGGCCAATCGTCTCGGGCGGTGGCGGCCCACCAGATCCCCGTCGGCTCGAGACGCGAGGCACCGCCAGCTTGCGACCAGCTGCCGATCACCTCAGGCCGCGAGGCCAACCAAAAGAAGCCTTTGGAACGCAGAATCCCGCTCCAGTTGATCGCCTGTAGCGTCTCATAAAATCGCTGCGGATGAAATGGCCGGCGTGCCTCGTAGACGAAGCTACGAATGCCGTATTCCTCGGTTTCGGGGAGATGTTCGCCGCGTGCTTCCTTGAGCCAACCGGGAGCCTGCTGAGCGCGTTCTAGGCTGAAGCGGCCTGTGTTGAGTACCTGATCCAACGGTACTCGACCGAAGGAGCAGGGGATCAGGTGCGCCTCGGGGTTAAGGGTGCGTAGGATGGCGGTGAGGCGTTCGCGTTCCTGGTCGCTGATCAGGTCGATCTTGTTCACCAGGATCACATCGGCAAATTCGACTTGTTCGATGAGTAGATCGCTGATGGTGCGGTCGTCCTGCTCACCTAGTCCCAGGCCGCGTTCCGCTAGGCCGTCAGCCTTGACGTATTCCCGAAGGAAGTTGTAAGCATCGACAACGCTGACCATGGTGTCCAGCCGACACCGATCGCTGAGGGATCGGCCCTGCTCGTCGGCAAAGGTGAAGGTTTCGGCAACCGGAAGCGGCTCGCTGATGCCGGTCGATTCGATGAGCAGATAGTCGAAGCGTCCCTCGTCGGCCAAGCGGGCCACCTCTTGAAGTAGGTCTTCCCGCAGGGTACAGCAGATGCAGCCGTTGGACATCTCTACCAGCTTCTCTTCGGTACGGCTGAGGGCTGCTTCGCCTTTCTGGACCAGAGCGGCATCGATGTTGACACTAGACATGTCGTTGACGATGACTGCGACACGCAAGCCCTGGCGGTTGTTGAGCAGATGATTCAGCACCGTGGTTTTACCGGCTCCCAGGAAGCCGGATAGTACAGTGACGGGGAGCTTGTTTTTCATAAGGATGAATCCCAGGCGAGATGACGAACACGATGACGCAGTTGATTGAGTAGCCGTTCCCAGGGATGCCAGATGACCCCAGCGGAGCTTTGCCCAATTAGCCGTCGGCTTTTGCGAGCTAGTTCTTCCCAGGCAGAGGCTTGTTCGTGGGCCGAACAGGCTGGCTTTTTCTGCCAGGTTTCCAGGCAGTGCCGGCGATAATCGACGCCCCAGTTTTCGGCCACCCAATGCTCATAATGGGCCACCCAGCGAGCAAAAGCCCTGAACAAGGAAGCCGCCCGAGCCTGATCGCGTGGCGAGACCGGCCGGCTGATGGCTAGCAGTTCATCGGAAGAGTGCAACCCCAGGGCGTCGGGTCGATCGCTCAGTCGCAGGGCAAAGCCGGTGCGGCCAAGGTACAATCCGCCCAGCGATTCGGAAACCAAGTAGCCACCGAAGCCCCAGAGGTAGACGGCGGAGTGATCGTCGAGGCGAGCCGTGTAGAGGGTGCCATCGTGGGGGCGGAGCTGTGGGCGGTAGCGGCACAACTGTCAACACGG
>JBDNDE010000066.1:0-17352 GCA_046719305.1 Gemmataceae bacterium
TAAGGCTGCCTCCCCCAGCGCACGGGCCGCTACCTGCCAGGCCCGCCCAATGGTTGCCAAAAACTTCAACCGCTGTTGTAACGGCTCGGCTTGTTCTTCCAAATCAAACGGCTGGCTGGGTGGCCCCTCGGCAAGGGGACCGTCGTCGTTGCGGGTGCTGTCGCGATAAACCATCCCCTCATAGGCCGCTCCAAAGGGGCTGTCGTCTTCTTCATCGTCTGGCGAGGGGTCTTGACTCTTCTCGCCAGGATTCAGCGACGGTACCTCCCATGCATCCTCCGCGTTGGCCTCCATCACGGCAAAGAAACGCGGCAGGCTCTCTGCAGCTGTGTCGCTGGCTGCTGCCGCATGCACCCAGCGCAGTGCCAACTCGTGGAAACTATGAGTGCCGTCTTCCAACTCAATCCCCGAACTGAGCCACGAGGCCAACAATCCCAGCGAGGCCCGCAGGTCGCCTCGTGCCAAGAGCGCTTCGACAACAAGTGCAAAGGCTTTCGGACTAGTAAACTGATCGATACGTTCCCGCCAAAAGGCCAAATCGTTGGTCGTCTCGCCGCGTTGCCGCCAAGCTCCCAGCGCTGCCGCGACATTGGCGGCCGATCGAGCCGCTTCACCGCCGTGGACCCGCCGCAACTCCCCCACTTCGTAGCTGGCAAAGCGGTCCCACCAGGCGGCCAATCGCTCCATGTCGGCTTGCAGGCGTTGGCCCAGAGCGGTGTCGCCCGCGGCGGTGGCCTCGCTCATGACACGGGCGTACAGGGCAAACAACCCTTCGATGACGCTGAGCAATTCCTCCACTCGCGGATCGCGGATGGCATCTTCCCTTGCCGCGGACAACGGAAACAGCCCCTGAAAGCCCAGCAGATTCCACGGATCGACCACCGCGCCACAGTCAATGGCTCGCTGCAGTACCGCCTGGGCCTGTGGCAACCGCTGGGCCGCTTGGAGGTAACGTCCCAGGTCACACTCGATCTCGCCGACCCGTAGCAATCCCAGCAACTCGCTCAGCAGGCGCACCGAGACGGCCTGAATCTGCTTGGCCTGGTCGCGGCTCGCCTGGGGATAGCCCATCTCAGCAAAAAGCAAACTCAGATGCCGATGCTGCAACTGCCCGGCGCGGTGTTTGGCCAGATAGGCGTTGAGATGCTGACGAGCACCGCCGAAGGGTTGCCGGGTCGCCTCTCGCTCGGCCTGAAGCCGTTCAGCATGGGGGCCTTGGAGACGTTCCAACAGTTGCTCATAAAAGCGATCGCGATAGCGAGCGATGCGGGGAAGCAGATTAGCCAAACTCAGCGACGAATCATAAGCGCTCGGTCCCCAGCCTGTCACACCGGTCCCCATCAAAATGGTACCCGCTAGCACCGCCGCCCCTTCGTATAACCGCTGCTCGTAGGGCAACTCCCGGGCTGTCTCGACCCGCTCCATCAGGGCATCCAGTGTCACTTGCCGGATTACATATCGACAATAACGCCCCTGGTTATCGATCTGGTGCGGATCCCACTCCCCAAAAACATAGTTGGGCCGCCGATTGACCGGGTGACCGTGATCATAGGCACGCTGATCCAGAGCAATCTCGTCGAGCTGCTCGAAGCTGAAGCCGGCCTCGGCTCGCATCGCCTCGCCAGCCTGCTGAAGAATCTCGATGGCCTGCTGCAGCACTTCGCGGTATCGACCCCGCGCTACGCCCGCACCTCGCAGAAACAAAGGCACCGGGCGATGCTTCTCGTGCGGGTACGCTTCACCGCGCGGCCGTGTCTCCAGCAACGCCACGGGGCGATGGCCGACAAAGTCGTTGAGCCGTTCGAGAATCAGTTCCGTGCCGACCTCGGGATCCGTAACGCGCAATTGCAGGATGCACTCAATCACTCGGGCCAAAAAAAACCCCTGCAGGCGTTCCTCCGGCCGCAAATGCCCCAACAAATCGGCATGAAATGTTGTGTAGGCTTCCAATACCTCTTGGGTACGCTGGAGTACCGCCTGGGCTGTCTGCACGTTGCGAAAGGCCGACACCCCGCTGGCTTGTAACTGGACCAAAGCCTCTTGCAGGGCCGGCAACAAAGCCGGCCCCAACTCGGCCAGTGCGTCATCCAGTTGGCGTTGCCAACGCGGATCGGGTCGGCCATCGGAAAAATTGATGTAGCCGAGCAGCGACTGGGCGACCGCCGGGGTGAGTCGAGACTGAGGCACCGCAGGCTCCTGTCTGGGGGTCACTGCTCCAGCATAGCGAAGCCAACGCGGCGATGCTAGACGGGCCTGTGGCCAGCCGCCAAGGGATCCGCAAGGAGTCCGAGAAGGGATCGACCGACTGAGCCACCCAACGCTTTGATCGATAATTGGGTTAGCCTCGAACCATTGCGAAATGCTCCGATCTAGGCGATAATACTTTTGACCTCCACATCCAGGGTGGTTCTTTTCGGCCACAAATGCTTGGCCATACTTTCAACGCGAACTAAGCTAACAGCATCTAGCTGGAAGCAATTCGAGGTTGGCGATGAGCCGTGAACTCCTGAGTAACTGGTTTGGGCTGGCGGTAGAGGAGTGGCCGCCCGATCATTACCGGCTGCTAGGGCTGGCCCCCGGCGAGTCGAATCTGACCCTGATCGAGCAGCGTGTTCATGAGCGGCTCGATGAAGTGCGACGTTATCAAGTGGCCTATCCCGAACCGGCCACCGAGGCGATGAACCGGTTGGCTCAAGCATTTGTTTGCCTGAGCGATCCGCAGAAGAAAAAAGCCTACGATGCCACTCTGCTGTCTGCCAGGGGGGAGACAGCACAACCAGCGGCCACGCTTTCTCGTTCTGCGGCTTTGCTTGCGCCGTTGGTTCGGGAGAAGGTCGCAGAGGTCGAGGTGGGCGGCGAACCGTTGCGTGAGGAGCCGTTTCGGTTTTTGTACGATCCGACCGCTATGGGACCGGGGGGAATCCCCTTGCCGCCAGTGCGGCGGGTTAATGGGGCGACCGCGTTGGTGAGCGAAAGCGAGACAGCCGAACCCGGAGCTGTGGTTGAAGTGTTACCACCCCCGCCGTTACCGCCGCTGCCGCTGCCTGCTGCGCGGGTGCCGATCGAGGAATTTCAGCGGCTTGCCCAGAATGCCCCGGTGATGCGCAAAGGGTTGAACACACTTCGTGCGGTATTCGAACGGATAACACTCACTCGCAATCTTCTCACCGCCTGGGAGGGCTTGGCTGTCTATCTGGAAGATCCAAAGCGGCCTCTGAAGCGTAACGAGGCGGTAGAGATGTATCGCCGCCTGGAGCAGATTGAAGACGATTTAGTCGACTTTCCGTTGTTGGGAGAATCCGGGCAACCTGGCTATATGATACTAAGCCTGACGCGGTTGAACAAATCCAAGAACATCGTCAACTTGGATGCTGCTCAGCGTGATTCGTTAGCACGCGATTGGCTGGCCGTTCGGGCGTTTCTTGAGGCGCATCTAGAGTTTCTGCGGCAGCGATCAAAGGAGGTTCGCGACCAGGGCTGGTTGCATGGCTGTTTCCAGTGTGCCCGAGCGCTGCTCAACGAGCAACCACTGGCGGCTGTACTGATTCTGGGCGGACTGGTAGCTCTGGGAATCGCCGTTTGGCGGCAGGCGTTTTAACCCCTGCGGCTCTTGAGATGCCGTTCGACTTCAGCTATGCTGATAGGTACCTGCCTGCTGGAGACCCTGCGCATGAGTCTGCTACTTCTCTCCCTGCTTGCGGCTCCGCCGTTGGAATTCAACCGCGACATCCGACCAATCCTCTCGGAGTATTGTTTCACCTGCCACGGGCCAGACACTGCCAAGAGGAAGGCCGGTCTGCGGCTGGACACTGAAGCGGGCGGCAAGACCGTCCTGGTGCCCGGCAAGCCGGCTGAGAGTGAACTTTTTGTCCGTCTGACCAGTCACGATAAAGTCAAGCAGATGCCGCCGGCCACGCTAGGAAAAGTGCCCAGCCAGGCCCAGATCGAACGCATCAAGCTCTGGATTGAACAAGGGGCCAAGTATCAACCGCACTGGTCTTTCCTGGCCCCAACCCGGCCCGAAGTGCCTCGAGTGACCGGCAACACAGCACGCGGTGCGATCGATGCCTTCCTTCAAGTACGCCGCGAATCCGTGGGACTTCAGCCGGCCCCCGAGGCAGATCGCCGAACTCTGCTCCGCCGTCTGAGCTTCGACCTAACCGGTCTGCCGCCCACCCCGGAAGAAATGGACGCCTTTCTGGCCGACAAAGAGCCCAAAGCCTACCAACGAGCGGTGGAGCGGCTGTTGGCCTCGGAGCATTACGGGGAGCGGATGGCGTTGTACTGGTTGGATTTGGTGCGTTATGGCGACACGGGCGGCTACCACAGCGACAACCACCGCGATATCTGGATGTATCGCGACTGGGTCATTCGCGCTTTTAACGATAACAAACGCTTTGATGCCTTCACGATTGAACAACTCGCCGGTGATCTGTTGCCCATGCCTAGCAACGAGCAAAAGATCGCTAGCGGCTACAATCGCCTGCTGATGACCACAGAGGAAGGCGGTGCCCAGCCGAAGGAATACACCGCTAAATACGCAGCCGACCGCGTTCGTAATGCCAGCATAGTTTGGCTCGGACTGACTATGGGGTGTGCCGAGTGTCACACTCATAAATATGATCCCGTGACCATTAAAGAATTCTACCAGTTCGCTGCTTTCTGGGCGGACGTACAAGAAGTCGCCGTGGGCCGACAGCCTCAAACGAAGATCGTCACCGCTGAACATGCTTTGAAGCTAGCCAAGCTCGACGAGCAACTCGCCAACGCTCGACAGCAGTTGCAAGCCGACACTCCCGCAAAGCAAACGGTCCGGCAACGTTGGGAGCAACAGTTGCTCGCCCAGATCGAGAAAAGCCCACCGGCCTGGACGACCTTCAAGCCGATCAAAGCAGTCAGCTCGGGCGGGCAGACCTTCACCGTTCAACCCGATGGCAGTCTGTTGGCCAGTGGGAAAAACCCCGACAAGGACGTCTACAGGCTCACTCTCGACACTCAGGGCAAAACGCTCACGGGCCTGCGCCTGAGTGCCTTGACCCATCCCAGCCTGCATGCCGGTAGTCTCTCTCGGGCTAACGGCAATTTTGTCCTCACCAAGGTAGCTCTGACGGCCGATGGCAAACCGGTTCAGATCGCCTCGGTGATGGCCGATTATTCTCAACCGGGTTTCGGGATCGAGACACTGCTAAAAGGGGGGGCTGGCTGGGCAGTCGACGGCCACGTCCACCGCAAGGATCGCCAAGCGGTATTCCGTTTCGCTCGGCCGGTGCAGCCCAAGGAAGTGGTGGTGCGCCTAGAGTTCAACTCTGGTTATCCCCAACATCACATCGGGCGTCTGGCTTTGGCCCTGACGGATCGTCCCAACCCTGACCTGGGCGACAAAGCCGGTCTGCCGGATGCGGTGGTCGCGGCTCTGACAACCCCGGTCGACAAACGCAGCGAGGCCCACAAGGCCGCTCTTCTGAACCACTTCCGCGCTACAGCCGCCGAGTTGGCCCCAGTGCGAGCCGAAATTGCTCGCCTGGAGGCCGAGAAGAAGAAGCTCGAAGCCAGTCTGCCGCAGACGCTGATCACCACCAGCGGTTCCCCCCGAGTGATGCGTGTGCTGCCGCGCGGCAACTGGCTAGACGATAGCGGCGAGATCGTGCAACCCGGCACGCCCGCATCGCTGCCGCCTCTACATTTCGAGGGCAAACGAGCGACCCGGCTGGATCTGGCCCGCTGGCTGATGGCTAAAGAAAACCCGCTGACGGCCCGGGTGTTCGTCAACCGCCTGTGGAAACTTTTCTTCGGACAGGGGCTGGTGACCACGCTCGACGATTTCGGTGCCCAGGGCAGCCATCCTAGCCATCCCGAACTGCTCGACTGGTTGGCTGTCGAATTCCGCGAAAGCGGTTGGGACATCAAACATCTGGTACGGCTGATGGTGACCAGTGCGGCGTATCGGCAATCGAGCGTCTGCGATGCGGGTCTTCGAGCGCGTGACCCGTATAATGTCTATTTCGCCCGGCAAGCTCGTTTCCGCCTCGATGCGGAACTCGTCCGTGACAACGCCTTGGCTGTCTCCGGCTTGCTGGTTCGCAAGATCGGTGGACCAAGCGTCAAGCCGTACCAACCTGATGGCTACTGGGCCTATCTCAACTTCCCTCCACGCAGTTATGTGGCCGACAAAGGGGAGGATCAATACCGACGTGGCCTGTATACCTATGTGCAACGTAGTTTTCCGCATCCCAGCCTGATCGCTTTCGATGCCCCCAGCCGTGAGGAATGCACCGTAGAACGGCCGCGTAGCAACACTCCGCAACAGGCGCTGGTACTGTTAAACGATCCGACCTATGTGGAGGCGGCCCGGGTGCTAGCGGCTCGTACCTATCGAGCGGCCAAAGATGACCAGTCCCGGCTGACCTGGTTGTATCGACAGGTGTTGAACCGTGCCCCGCGAGAGGCCGAGAGTAAACTGCTGCTGGGGCTGGTGGCCCAGCACACCGCCGAATATGCCAAGGACGAGCCAGCCGCCAAGGCGATTCTGAGTGTCGGCCAGGCTCCCGTCGAGACGGACTCTCTAGCACCGTTGGCCGCCTGGACCAGCGTGACGCGGGCCTTGTTGAATCTCCACGAAACTATTACACGGGAGTAAACCGATGAACGATCTTTCTCGCGTCCTGGCTCGTCGCGCGTTCCTCGGCCGTGCTACCTTCGGCTCGCTAGCGTTGGCCCATCTGATGCAATCGCATGGCCAAGCTAATGAGGCCGCCAAGGACGATCTGCGCGAGGATCGCTGGCCGGGAGTTGTGAGGCCATTGCATTTCCCGACCAAGGCCAAGCGAGTGATTTGCCTGTACATGGCCGGGGGGATGTCGCACCTGGAGACGTTTGACCCCAAGCCGAAGCTGGCAGCGATGCACGGGAAAGCGATGCCCGAGTCGTACACCAAAGGGCAGCCGATCGCCCAATTACAGGGGGCCAAGCTCACCTGCTTTGCCCCGCAGCATCCGTTTGTGAAGTGCGGCCAAAGCGGTCTGGAGATCAGCAGCATCTTCCCCAAGATGCAAACTATCGCAGATGAATTATGCATCGTGCGTTCGCTGAAAACGGAGGCCATCAATCACGACCCGGCCCATACTTTCATGAATTCTGGCACCACGATTAGTGGTCGGCCGGCGATGGGGTCGTGGGCTTGGTATGGCCTGGGCTGCGAGAGCAAGAACCTGCCTGGCTTCGTCGTGCTGACTAGCACCGGCCGCTATGGTCAATCGCAGCCGATCGCGGCCCGGCAGTGGCATTCGGGGTTTTTGCCTAGCCGCTTCCAGGGGGTGCATTTCCGGGGCAAGGGCGATGCGGTATTGTATTTGAATCGGCCCAAAGGGGTCGATGCGGGCAAGCAGCGTGACGTGATTGATGTTATCAACGCACTCAATCAGCAGCATGACGCCCTGGTCGATGACCCAGAGATCCGCACTCGCGTCACCCAGTACGAGATGGCCTTCCGCATGCAAACCAGCGTGCCGGAACTTATGGATGTGAGCAAAGAGCCGCGCCAAATCCTAGAGATGTACGGCACCAAGGGGGGGGACGGTAGCTTCGCGGCCAACTGCCTGCTAGCGCGACGCTTGGCCGAACGCGAGGTGCGATTTATCCAGCTGTATCATCGCGACTGGGACCACCACGGCAGCATCAAAGACCAGATCAAAGGTTCGGCCTCGGAGGTTGATCAAGCGACTACGGCTCTGATCACCGACTTGAAGCAGCGTGACATGCTCAAGGACACGCTGGTTCTGTTTGCCACCGAGTTTGGCCGCACGCCGATGGCTCAGGGCAACGGCCGGGATCACCACATCAAGGGGTTCAGCGTGTGGCTGGCCGGCGGCGGGGTCAAAGGGGGGATAGCCTACGGTGCGACGGACGAGTTGGGCTACAACGCGGTGGAGAATCTGGTCGAGGTGCATGATTTGCATGCGACCATGCTTTACCTCTTGGGCATCGACCACAAGAAGCTCACTTACCGGTTCCAAGGCCGGGACTTCCGCCTTACGGATGTCCATGGCAAAGTGGTGAAAGAGATTCTGGCGTGACGATCGATCAGGCAGCGCCTTGTGTTTGGTTGCGTCTATGAAACCTTCGGCCCGGCTGCTACGTCCTACTTTTCAGAGGAGGGCATGGCATGTGCTATCTGTTTGCCGGGTGGTTGCTCGCGGGAACCCTGCAACCCTTCGAGCTTTTTCGTGCCGCGGCCGTTTCGCCCGAGGGCAAACCCCTGGTGGTCGCTACTGTCTGGGCCTTGCACTGGTGCGAACCGCAGACCGGCAAAATCCTGCGCTCCGTTGAACGCGGCGGCGTGCGGGCACTGGCCTTTTCCCCGGATGGACGCACTCTGGCCGCTGCCGAACGGACCATCGGGCTTTTTGACGCGGCTAGCGGCAAGCCCACGGGCAAGCTGTTCGGTCATGCTGCTGCGGTTCACTCCTTGGCGTTTCTGCCCGGGGGCCAACGCCTGCTCTCGGCCGATGAGGCCGGGCAAGTGCGTTTGTGGGATCTCAAGAGCCAAAAAGCGTTGCGAGCCGCTACCGCTCATCCGCGATCGACTTCCCAACTTGCTTTGGCATCGGATGGCGAAACGGTAGCCCTCGCCACTCCCGAGGGGGTACAACTGTTCGAGGCGGCCACGTTGTTGCGGCGTGTCACGTTGCGGTTGCCCGGCAGCGATCAGGCCGTCCAGGCGGTCGCATTTAGTCCCGATGGCCGTTCGCTGGCAGCACTCTATGTCGATCATCGCATGGTGATATGGGAACTTGTCACGGGTCAGCCACGTCTCCACCGCCCTACTACACGCGAACTATGGCGTACCCTTGCCTTCCATTCCGACGGCCGCACGCTGTTGATCGGAGGCGAGAGCTTGGCTGCCTGGGATCTTCGTTCGGATTGCCTGCAACCGATTGGCAAGCGAAAAAAAATCGAGCCGTTCATCCTCTTCCCCCACCATCAAGGATTGGTGGCCGTCACGAATCGAGAGATCATACACGAGCCACGCTTGCCGGATTCCCCAGAGTGGACCGCTATGAATGTCGCCCAAGCCTGGGAAGCACTTGATCAGCGTGACGCCGAGCGAGCCTATCGTGGCTTGTGGTCGCTGTTGCATACCAAGCAGGGCATTGCCCACGTTGTCGCCCGCTTGAGTGATGTCTCTGCTGAGTTGCGCGATCGTCGGCAGAAGATCCGGCAACTCATTGCTGATCTGGACCACGAAGAATTTCCCGTCCGCGAGAAAGCCTCGGCCAGTTTGGCCAAGCTCGGCCCCGACGTTTACGACGAACTCGAATCCGCCTTGCAAGGGCAACTACCGCTGGAGCAACATCGACGTATCGAGCGGCTGCTGCGTGGCATGAAACGCCCTAGCCACTCGCTCCCGGCTGGATTGCTGCGGCCTCTACGCGGTGTCGAGATTTTGGAGTATGCCGGCACCCCTGAAGCGCGGGCAGTGTTGGAAAAACTAGCTAATAGCGACGAGCCGCGACTAGCGGCATCGGCGAAAGCGGCCCTGAGCCGAACAAAAAAGGTAACCAACCTCGGAGGCGAGAAATGAACCCGCGTGACATCACTCCCGAAGACGTGGCCCTGAATCGCCGCCGTTGGTTGGTTTCTGCCTTGGGGAGCATCGGTTTGGGGGGGCTCGGCGTGGGGCTGTGGTATGCTTATGGTCGGCCGGGTAGCGATGCCGAGGTGCAGCAACATGGCCAGGCCAAGCAGGTACCCGGAGCCGAGTTGTATCCCGCCCCGCGTCATCCCGATTTTACCACGGCCGATCGGCCGCTCACCGAACCGGCCGTTGCAGCGCGTTACACTAATTTTTTCGAGTTCAGCACGGGGAAATCGGTGTGGCGGTATGTGGATAACTTCGAGCCCCACCCCTGGACGCTAGAGGTGACGGGGCTAGTGTCGCGTCCGAAGGTCTGGGACATGGATAAACTAGTGCGGAGCTTTCCGCTCGAAGAACGTGTTTATCGCTTTCGCTGTGTCGAAGCCTGGGCGATGGTGGTGCCATGGGTTGGCTTCCCCTTGGCCAAGTTGCTCGCCCAGGCCGAACCGCTCGCCGCAGCACGCTATGTCCGCTTCGTGTCGTTCGATCGCCCGGATCAGGCCGGCCATATGACCAATCGCCGCTATCCCTGGCCCTACACCGAGGGACTGACTCTAGCCGAGGCAACGCATCCGTTGACGCTCCTGGTCACAGGGATGTATGGCCAACCCTTACTCAAGCAGCACGGCGCGCCGGTGCGTCTGGTCGTGCCGTGGAAATATGGTTTCAAGAGTGCCAAATCTCTCGTACGAATCGAAGTGACAGATCGGCAGCCGGCAACTTTTTGGAATACGTTGGTTCCGCATGAATACGATTTTTGGGCTAATGTGAATCCCACGATTCCGCATCCGCGTTGGAGCCAAGCGAGTGAGCGTCTGCTCGGTACAGGCGAACGCCGCCCTACGCTTCCTTTCAATGGCTATGCCGAGCAGGTAGCTTATCTATATAAATGAATAGGATAAATGAATAGGCCTAGAAGCAAGTCCGTCTATCGCTTACTTGCGATACATAGTATTGAGATAGTCGATGGTATTGGTCTTAAAGTCGACGATTCCTGCCGCCGTGCCGATCCCCTCTCCCTCTCGGATACTGACCGTACCGTCTGTGTTGGTCCACATCCGCAGTTGATATTCGCCTGTTGCAATAACTCGGCCGTTGATCGTGAAGTGCAGGCAGCCCTCCCATACGCCATTGCCGACAAACCGCGCTGGGCCAAAGGTGTAAGCGGCAACACCAGGGCAAGGCAATGGAGAACTCCAGGTACCTTCCAGACAAGGATGAGCCACGACGGACGTTGGCCGAGCAAGGACCAGTAAACCGACGAGGGCCACACAGAGGAAAAAGCGTCGCATGGCGGGATCAACCTCAAGGGGTATAGTTCGGGGGGCCATCGTCCTGAATCGGCATCCCCCCTGGAGGTTCTTGAGAAAAACGATAGCGTTGCTTAGGGGTGTCGGCTGAGATGGTCGACGAGAGCGGTTGAGCGTTTATCTCACTGCTTGTTCCGCTAGCCAGCGCAACCACGGGGCAGCCAACCAAGCCCCCCCTAGGCACCAGCCGAAAGCGGCCGGCCAACGTCGCAATGGCAATGCAATAACCAAGGCCACAGCGACGATCGGCCACCCGAGGATACCGCTTGTCATCAACGACAGTTCTAGCGTGCCTGGCGTGAAGAGCCACGGCACAAAAAGTTGGAGCAGCCGCACTGCTGCGGGCACGATCCACAGACCCACCCAAGGTGCGACACCGGGTGACCACAAGACGAACTGCTCGGGCATCCCCACCGTAAACAGCAGACCCAATAGCAACCCCACAGCCACGATCACATGCGGGACCACGGCGTGATCGTGCAGAGTGCCGATCGCGATGATCAGAAAGCATAGCAGGATGACGTGGGCCAGATAAAACGGAATGGACCAGGGCGGGAAGACGCCCCAGGTCAGATACCACCAGCCACCGTGAATCCAAAGGGGGAAGCGGTGCCAGTTTTCGCCCACTTCTAGCGCGAACATCCCAGCGAACAGCACACCGGTGACCAGTTCGACAAGGCAGTACCGCACCGAGAATGGAACCCCGCACAGGCCACACTTGCCGCGCAACAGCAACCAACTGAGTATCGGGATGTTGTACTTGCCGGGAATCGGCCGCACACAAGCCCCACAGAACGAGCCAGGCCAGGCGATAGATCGGCCAGTACTCATGCGATAGATACAAACATTAAGGAAACTGCCGACGGCGCAACCTAGCACAAACAAGCTGAAGTGCAAAAAAGTCAGCCACGCGACAACAGGCACGGCATCACCTCGGTTGCTTGAGCCGCTGCCGCACCAAAACTGGTAGATGCTTCACCGGGATGCTGCCGTGTGCCAAGCAGGCCTCGTGGAAGCGACCCAGGGAAAAGTCGGCCCCCTGCTCGCGCTGCACCTCTTGCCGCAGGCGGTAAAACGCCATCCGACCGACGAAGTAGGTCGAAAGCTGACACGAACTGAGCTTAGCACGCACGACTTTGCCGCGGGCCTCCCCCTCAGCCTGAAAGCCACGTTTCATCAGCAAATCCATCGCTTGCTCGTCGGTCATCTCCTTGCAATGCATCTGGTGATCGAGGATAGCATTGATCACCGCACGCAGATAAAACTTCAGCTGATTCAGCCGCAGCACCAAGTCGCCGTCGCCATAGCCCTGATCGAGCATCATCTGTTCCGTGTAGACTGCCCAGCCCTCGATGAAAACCCCCGACTGCAACACCTTTCGTAAAAACGACGGATGCCGATTACTGTACTCCAGTTGCACATAATGGCCGGGGTAAGCCTCATGGATGGTTAGAATCGCCATCATCGCCCGGTTGTACTCTTGAAGAAGGGTTTCGACCCGGCGGGCGTCCCAACCGGCCGGCGGCGGGCTGATGGCGTAGTAGCTACGCGCCTTGGGGTCTAATGGCGGAGCCGGATTCAAATACGCCACGCTGAAACCCCGTTGAAACTCAGGCATCTCGATAATCTGGCACCGATCAGGCTCGGGCAACCGTAGTAGATCTTTCTCAGCGATGAACTTCTTGATCTTTTCGGACACTGCTCGCGCTTCGCCGGTCAGTTCCTCCGCCTTGCTATGATCTTTGTTGAAATGGGCCAGCACCCGGGCAATAGTCTCGGTGCGGCCAGGGGCATCATCCGGCGGCAAAGCCTCCTTAGGGTAGGCTTTGTGCCATAGCTGCCGCGCTACGATGTACATCTCCCGCGTCACTCGTTCGGCTTCAGCCTCAGCGTCAGCTAGCACCTGGTCGGCTGTACAGTCGGCATCTAGCTGCAACTCTAGCTTGGCGGCAAACTTTTCTTTGCCGATGCGCCATTCCCCCGTGGAGCGGGGCAACAGTTCCTTCTCCAAAAAGCTTCCATATTCCTTTAGGGCGGCTACCACCTTGTCACAGGCCGGCTTTAGCGGGCTGGTGGCCGGATTCTCGCCGGCTAGTTCATAGATGCCCGATTCATAAAAGGCGATGGCCCCTTTGTTGCGGGCGATGGCCGTTTCGGTGAAGACGCGCGGCGGTTTGCCCAAGGCAGCACGAGCCGCAAGGATCACCTGCGGCACCTGGCCAATGCGTTGGATCGCGTTGCGTAGGTTGCGTTGCTTGGGCACCGTCGAACTGGCAAACAGGGCGTAGACGCTGTCGCAGAAAAACTCGTTCCACAGCAGTGGATCGGTGGCCCAGCTCTTGAGATGTTGGTCGGCCCAGATTTCCCGCCGCAACGCTTGACGGAATACGTCCCAGTCGATGTGCCCCTGGGCGCTGAGTTTCTTCCGGTCCAGCGCTTCGAGCTTTTGCAGCGTCCGACGCGTCAACTCCGCACGCTTCTGGCGTCCCTCGGCCGACAGGTCGTCCAGTTTATGGTCGTAGCTATGGTCGCCCAGTTGAGTGGCCGTTGCTGGCCGCTGTTGGCACAGAGCGGCGAGGTAGTGCTTGAACAGCATCTCCAGCCGGGCGTCCTCGGAATCGACCGGGATATCGGCAGAAAACAGCAAGGCAAACAGAAGCAAAAGGGATGCTGTCATTCGAGCCTCGACAAGATTCCATCAGATGAAAAAGTAATTCGACCCGAATGCCAGCACAGCGGCGAGACATCCAGTCCTAGTAGCACTGCCATCAGATTGTTCCGAGCCAGCTTTTGCAATCCCAGGTACGAAGTTGTCAGCCGTGGATTAATCTCGATCACCACATCGTGATCGCAGCGGTCAGCCAGGACCAGATCAACCCCAAGATAACCACGTCGATTGGGCAGTGAGTCGATGGCGGCCTGAGCCAGCGTCACGGCTCGCATCTCCAAGGCTGCATCCAGCGGGCACCAGCCGCCCTGATAGCTAAGCAGGCCGCCTATCTCGACTATAGTTTGCATACACCCCCGCAACGGCTTGCCGTCGATGAACGCTACGCTGGCCGCCATCCCTGGTATGTGCGGTTGAAGAATGTAATCGTTGTAGGTCAAAAACGTGTGCTGGCAACCGGCCCCGTAGCGAGGTTTGATGACCGAGCCGTTGAGCAAAGTTGTCGGTGGAGTCGGCACCCCGGCACGGGACAGATGCTCTGCCAGGGCGTGCTTATCTGCCGTCAGCCGCACCGTAGCACTATCCGGCCCCAGAAGGCGACAATCGGGAAACGCTTCGAGGCCCGCAATGATCGAACCGAGAATATCGTCAATCTCCGGGGCAATAATCAAGGCCGCCTGACAGTGCGGTGCCAATTGAAAAATCTCCGCTCGAGAACGCGCCAACTGTACTTCGATCTGCGGCAAGGCTTGCAGATCAAAGCGAACCGCTTCGAGCATGGCCGCCCCTTCGCGGAGCAACGACGGCTCATCGGGCATCTCGCCAGCCGAAAGATGCTCATAAACTAAGACGTTCATGAAACATTCCTCTTCGGAATCGGTCTATGTTGTGATATCGCAAAAAAAAAGACTGGAAACTGTTAGGCAAAAAAGCTCCTCCGGACGGTTCCAATCCCCTTAACAGCGGTTCTCCGCTTGGGGATCCGTAGAACTATCGCCGAGCGGACAACCGTTTTTTCGGTCAACCCCCTTTGTTCGCTCGCTCGCCAGACTGTCCGCAATGGTGACGAACGGGACATCTGCTTAACCGGTATGTTCACCCATCCATCGGTTCAGGATGCTTGTCTTGCTGCCGCTCTCCCCATCCACGAACACCACTTCATCCAACAAACTCTACGAGTTGCCTTCTGTTCTAAGGTCGCATGTTATAAGGTCGCATCCAGCCGGCCGGGTATCTCGAAATTCCTCTCTGCTCTGCTTGCTTCGGTGTTCCCCTTCGATCAGACGGCAACGCAAAACACGGGGAGTAACCAGGCGTCGACGGCATTTATCCAAAAAGGGGGTGCAGACCCGGCAGACCATCGGCCTAGCCCAGATAGGAATCATCCGGGCTAGAGATGCTAGAGAAGGACGGCGCGGGAGAAACGCCGAAGCGACGGTTCTGCTGTCTGTGTCTGGGCATTTGGGGCATTTGGGGTCTTCGCTTCGATACCGCAGAGGAGCAACTGCGAGAGGTGGTTTGCCTGTCGTTTCCTGGCTTAGCTCATTCACATAAACAAGTGTATTTATATTCCTCGTTGATTTCCGCCTGGAGGGATACTCTGCCCTGCTCCCGAGCAGCGTCGGGGAGCCATAACGAATGCAATTCTTTCACGGGACAAACCGGCCGGAACAGGCCGATTTCCACTCGCAGCATCTGTAGTTCCGCAATCGCTGGTATGGTTGCAACCCCCGATAGATTCGGCAGCAAGTAGATTTGGCAGCAAGCGACGCAGCGATCTGTGAGTGGGCACAGCTAGACAGAGGAGTGCCCCGCGTAGGACTCGAACCTACAACCCGCTGATTAAGAGTCAGCTGCTCTGCCAGTTGAGCTAGCGGGGCTTGTCTTAGATTGTATCATCTTACGACGCTTTGCTCGCTTGGCAAGACCAGTTCGGGTGATTTTCCCTGAGGGTCTGCTCCTACCTGAGGGTCTGCTCCTAACTACGGGTCTGCTCCTACCTACGGGTCTGCTCCTACCTACGGGTCTGTTCCTACCTACCATCTGCACCCTTTGACGGCCCTTGTTCTTCCGCTCGCTTCGACAGAAAAGAGGACGACGATTCAAACAAAAGAAGATCAGCCGGTGATCGGAGCGGTCCCGAGGTGCCTGGTCGATCTTTTTGGTTGACCCGCTTGCCTCTCGCGATTAGGATAAACGACTAGGAATTCGTGCTTCTCTCCCTGCTGAGATCTCGCCATGATTCGACTCGATGCCGTCCAGGGTATGACCCGCCGGGCTTTCCTCCACGCCGGCGCTATCTCCACCTTCGGTCTTACGCTGCCGCGATATCTGGAGGCCGCACAAGGCAAGGGTAGCGACATCAATGGCATCATGCTCTTCTTGCTGGGGGGGCCCAGCCATCTCGACACGTTTGACCCTAAACCCGACGCACCGGCCGAAGTGCGTGGCCCCTTCAAGACGGTGCCGACCAAAGTGCCCGGTATGACTGTCACAGAAATTTTTCCCCGCTTGACGCAACTGGCTGATAAATTCTCCATCGTCCGGAGCGTCTATCACACCGCAACGGCGGTTCATGACACGGGCCATCAAATGATGCAGACCGGCCGGTTGTTCTCCGGTGGAGTAGAACATCCGCACATTGGTTGCGTCTTGGGCTATGTCAAAGGCCGCAAAGGCGATGTACCGCCGCATGTGCTGTTACCCCGTCCGATGGGCCGTACTGGTGGGAATATGCCGCATGGGCAGACGGCTGGTTATCTAGGCAAGACACACGACCCGTTTGTTCTCCATGCCGACCCTTCCGCACCTGATTTTAAGGTGCCTGATCTGCTACCGCCGGACTACATCACCGCCGTGCGGGCCAGTCGACGCCAGAAGATGAGAGCGGCTGTCGAAGGGGCGCTGGAGACGTTCGAGAAGACGCCCGCGGCCAAACAGATGGACGAGAACTTCGAGTTGGCCTATCGGCTGATGTCCAGCAAGCAGGCCCGCGAGGCGTTTGCCCTAGATCAAGAGCCGGACAAAGTCCGCGAGCGATACGGCCGGACGCGATTCGGCCAGTGCTGCCTGCTGGCGCGTCGGCTGGTGGAACGCGGTGTGCGATTTGTGACGGTGAACATGTTTGAGACCGTTTTCGATGAAATCACCTGGGATATTCATGGTAGCCGACCGTTTACTGACATCGCCGAAATGGCGCGTCTGGTGGCCCCTAACTTCGACCGGGCTTACTCAGCCTTGCTAGAAGACCTCGATGAGCGTGGCCTCTTGGCCAACACTATCGTTACCGCGATGGGCGAGTTTGGCCGCACCCCCAAGATAAACCCAGCAGGCGGACGAGATCATCACCCAGGCGTGTGGAGTATTTTGATGGGCGGCGGACCGATCAAAGGGGGGCGTGTCGTCGGCGAAAGCGACGCGCTAGGGTATGTGCCCAAGACCCGGCCGACCACCTGTGCCGATGTCGCAGCGACGCTCTATCAGGCATTGGGGTTAGACATCCACAAGGAGTTGCCCGGTCCTCAGGGGCGACCGATCCCGCTAGTCGACTTCCATGCTAAAGTGATCAAGGAACTTTTCTAACTCTGGGTTTGCTCCCTGCCTCCGAGACTCTCCATCATGTATGCACTCCTACTGCTATCTCTGGGTGAGTTGGCGATCCTGCCCTCCACTTTGACCCTGCATGGTCCCCAGGCTAGCCAACGCTTACTCCTCGTCGAAACCCATGCCGGTGAATCGAA